>NZ_FNLC01000003.1:0-300000 GCF_900104065.1 Natronobacterium texcoconense
ACCGTCTCCGGGCTCTTGCTCTCACAACCCGTACCGATTACTGGCACGGTGGGCCGTTACCCCACCGTCTACCTAATCGGCCGCAGCCACATCCTACAGCGCCGAAGCATTTCGAGCTCTCCGCAGTTCCAGCGTGAGAGCCGTATGCAGGATTAGCCTCAGTTTCCCGAGGTTATCCCGCTCTGTAGGGTAGTTTGGCCACGTGTTACTGAGCTATCTGCCACGAGTCTGAACTCGTGCGACTAGCATGGCTAAATCGGACTCCAATAGCAATGACCTCCGGCAGGATCAACCGGAATGCTCTTCCCCCATACGGGGGAGGTCTGGCGGGTGACTGCAAAGAGTCACACCATAATTTTGAGTCCACGTTCGACGACGCCAATCGAGCGGTCGACTGGGCGTCACCGAACTGTCGAGGCTAACATCAGATCCCATCTGTACGGAAGACCGCAGGGGTGGAATCCTCATCTCCTTCGTATTACTCCATAATCCCCGACCACTACTTAAGGCCGTTGAATCGGGACTCCAGAGGTAGTGAGTAACACACAATTTCCCGAATCCGCACGCAGGTAATATTTCGTTCTAAATCATCTCCATACAGACAGTCAATCGATATCGAACGGGTGACCTTGCCGCCGGATCCCGTACAGTCAGTATGGTCTAAACCCTGCTTCCAGAAGTTCACACGGCGAAATCAGCAGGAAGTCGATCCCGACGGGATGGTCCGAATAGCAATCGTCGGGGCCGGAGGATTCACTTGCAATCGTACTTCCCCGCGATTACCGAACTCGCCAGCGAGTTCGACACCGAAGCGGCCATCGACCACGACGAATTCCTCGAGAAGCAGGCCAGTGACGCGTACGCTGCGGTCTACGCCGCGACGCCGAACGGTCCAGAAAATCATCGACGCCTACAGTACGTTATAACGCGCACGCGACGCGTGGACTCCACGTGATCGGAACGAACAGTCCGGTACCGGTTTCTTTGCCGTTCGATAGCATCGTCCCGCAGGACATCTACGTCGGGCGTAGCGATATCGGGATGGAGTATCGGGGGCGACCGGCCAACGAGATACTCGAGGAGTCCGACGACGTCGGCTACTGCACTCACTGGAACCGATCCCGAGCCGACAGCGAAGACGTCCGTCGAGAGACAGTGGCTGTCGAGCCAGCGTACGAATCGACAACGTCGCGAACTCGCCTCGAGATCGGTCGAGATATCGGTTCGATCAATCACCGTCATCGTTCCGGGGCCGATCCTCGATCGAGATCGTGATCCCGTCGATGGCTCTCTCGAAGTCGATGTTCCACATTTGTCCGATTACCAGGAACGCGACGGCGGTCGTCGTAAATCGAATCTCCGGCGGTGGTGGGTCGGCTTCGGGGAAGAACATCGGTCCGAGGACGATCGCTGCCCAGACGCCAAAGAGGATTAGCGTTGCACCGGTTCGCTCGAGTGAATCTCTGGTAGACATGGTGTTTCGGTAGTTTTCGTCGGGTCCGGCGGACGGCGGAACGGGGAACTGCGGCGTCGATCGAGGCACAATCTGCTGGGACAGACGTTCTCGGTGATTTGGCCGGGTAGAGTGGTCGATATCGCCGAATCGTCGCTGCTCAAACGGTCGCGATTTCGATTCTGCTGGATCTGATCTGGTTATCTGATGGGCCACGTTCGATATGTGGATCGGGAGTACCGTTAAACCGATTTAGAATTCCGAAAGGCAAGCGCATCGTCGAACGATCGGCAGGCTGGGGGGGGACGGAATTTCGTGGAGCCTCAGTACAGGAGACGGTCGGCCGACGACGACAACTCGAGTCGCGGCGTGACGCTCTCGTCGACCACCCAGTAGGTCCGGTCTCGAGTCGAGCCTTCGTAGTCGACGAGGTCGTATTCCCGGAGTTTCGGGAACTTCTCGCGGCGCGCTCGTTCGCCGATCGGGCACGCGGGCACGCCTCGATAGACGTCGTCTTTGATCTCGTCGTAGCGGTCGTGCAGTTTCTCGCCGGAGATTTCGCCGGCCTCGTGAACGATCGCGTACAGCACCTGATGGTGGGTGGGAAGCGACTCGAGGTTCAATTCGCGGACGCGACGCCACGCGCGTTCTTTGCCGTCCCGGACGTCGTCGGTATGGATTGTAACGTGTTCGCGTTCGTGCGCGACGGTGGCGGCACCCCAGAGCCACTGGATGCCGTTGCGGGCGACGCCCGCGACGCCGTCGGCGATGTATCGAAGCTGGTCTCCGGAGACGACGTCGGGCTGGTGGAATCCCTGGCGGGCACGCCGTCTGAGGATTTCGGTCAGTTCGGGGATGCCGTAGCGCTCGAGTTTGACGTGGCCGCGGTCGAACGAGTGGCCGTCGTCGACGTCGAGTCGCGAGAGCCACCGTTTCTTGTCGTGGGTGATTACGATGAGCGTCACGTCCCGAAAGCCGAGCAAGTCGCCGACGGCGTCGGTCTCGGGGAGGTCGTCTCCCTCGTCGAGCACGACGACCGTCTCGCGGTCGATCGCATCATGGAGTTTTCGCCGAACCGAGTCGGTCGCGGTCGTTCGGGGGACCGTCTCGGGGCCGTTCGGGTGGGCCTCGAGGACGGCGCGGTGGATGCCGGCGGTGGTCTTGCCGAGACAGTTGACGTGGACGCGGTGGATCGGCCGTCGCGTCTCGAGTCGATCCAGCGCTTTGTGGGCGAACAGCGTCTTGCCGACGCCGCTCGGCCCGGAGATCAGTACGTCGCCGCTCCCAACCGATCCCGTCACTCGCTCGAAGAGGTCTCGCATCTCGCCTTCGCGATGGAGTAGTTCGACGCCGTCGTACCCGTCGTCGAACGCCCTGGGATCAGCGATCATGCGTTCGAATACTATCACGTTCCCTAAAAACGCTGGTTGTCGTTCCGAATCCCGAGAGCGGGAGACGTCGTGTGAACTGGAAGGCGAGTCCCTCGAGTCAGAGGGCGGCGATCAGTCCTCGGTCCACCACATCAGGTTTTCTTTCTCGGTCCCGCAGTTCGGGCACGTCCCCGGGAGCCCTTCGTCGATCTTCCCCATCTCGCCACAGTCCGTACACCGCCACATGAGGTGAGCCTCACCAAAGTCGTGTCCGGAACGGGAATGCTCGACGCTGAGTGCCCCCATTCCCTCGCGCGTGGTCACGAAGAAGCCGTCTTCTTCCAGACCTCGTACCGTTCCGAGTTCGTCACCGTGTTCGTCGTAGACTTTCTCTCCGAAATCGATCGAGTCGCGCGTTCGTCCCGATTCTGTTCTCGGCCCGCCGTATTTTTCGTTGGGTTCGTTCATGGGTGGATAGTGTTGCGCTGTTCGTGCTCGGTTCTCGTCAGGTCGGATGCTGGATCGGGGGACCGACCATACCTGTGCTACGACACCACACACTAAAAGACGCAGGTAGAAGAAGAGAGCGCAAACACGTTTGAGAGGCCGAATGTAGCGATATATTGTATTTTACTACGAGTCGTGTTTCGTCACTCGCCGGTGGAACAACGACCGATTCGAACCGGTTCGGTTGGTCCCAGGTGAGGTCGTTGAGATCATCGAACTGAACGGCGGTCGAACCCGGTAGCTCAGCACGACGGGCACGAGATTGTCGACGACAGCGACGACCACAACTGTCCTGCGCGGACGACGGGGAGTCGCCGACGACTCGCGACCGATGGCACGCGACGAGGAAGAGACGGAGAACAATGTGCCGAATCAGTCGGGATGGGGCCATGCGATGGGCAAATCGGTACCGCTGAGTAGGTTGTCTCGAGAAAACGGAACGAGCGCGACGCTACCGACGGTTGCAGGCGTCGGCGTTTTCTGCAGGTGGCGGGTACTGGCGGTGGTGGTACCCATGAGTGAAACACCAACTGACACTGACCCAGGGGCCGATCCGGAGACTGCGCGGAACAGAAATGCCCTCAACACGGACACGATGCAGTGGCTGAGCGCGCTCATCGCAGTACTCGGGCTGTACCTGGTCGCGTCGCCGTTTATCTTCGAGGCGACGGATGCGGCGATCTGGAACGACACCCTCGTCGGGACGGCGATCTTCCTTACCGGCGGGTACAACTTCTATCGCATGAGCAAGGACCGCCTGGCGAGCGTCGGCGTCGCGTCGTTGACGATCCTGCTCGGACTGTGGGTGCTCGCCTCACCGTTCGTCATCGAAATGGGGAGCAACGAACTCGCGACGGGGACGGCGATCACCGGTGCGCTCGTCGCCCTCCTCGCCGCCTACAACGCCTATGCCAACAACAAGGCTGACACGCCCGAACGCGCCACCGCTCGTACGTAATCGGCTGGCAGCGGGCGACTCTCATTTTCGATCAACGTAGACTGCCCTCGAATCGGCAGTGAAAGATTCGTAACAGCCTCCTCGAATCTCACGCCAGTGGACGATAATGGATGACCTCGACGGACTCCATCACGGACTCGCGAGACGACAGTTCAGTCCCATCGGCGTCGTGAGCGTCCGTCGATCCGTTGTCTGATGGATTACAGGAGCTGATCGGCGATGATGTTCTTCTGGATCTCGCTCGTCCCCTCGTAGATCTTCGTGATCCGGGCGTCGCGGTAGTAGCGTTCGGCCGGATAATCGGTGACGTAGCCGGAGCCGCCGTGGACCTGGATCGCTTCGTCGGCGACGTCGACCGCGTGCTCGCTGGCGAACAGCTTCGCCATGCTCGAGAACTGGGCCGCGACCTCCTGGTTGCCTTCTTCGACCTGCGTCGCGGCGCGGTAGGTCAGCGACCGGGCCGCTTCGACGTTCGTCGCCATCTCCGCGAGTTTGTGCTGGATTGCCTGGAACTCCGCGATCGGCTGGTCGAACTGCTCGCGTTCGCTGGCGTACTCGAGTGCGGCGTCGAGTGCTCCCTGTGCGGCACCGACGGCCTGGGCAGCGACGCTGGTCCGTCCGGTGGCGAAGAACTCCATCAGCTGGTAGAAGCCGCCGTCGACCTTGCCGATCACGTTCTCCTCGGGGACGCGGACGTCGTCGAGAATTACCTCAGCGAGGTCCGACGCGCGGATTCCCAGTTTGTTGTCGATCTTTTCGGTCGTCACGCCATCGGTGTCCATCTCGACGAGGAATGCAGTGATGCCGCGGTGACCCTCGCCCGGATTCGTCTTGGCCATGCAGACCCCGACGTCGGCGACGGTGCCGTTGGTGATCCACATCTTGTTGCCGTTGATGACGTAGCCGTCGCCGTCCTCCTCTGCAACCGTCTCGATGCCGGCGACGTTCGAGCCGTGTGCGGGTTCGGAGATCATCGAACAGGAGGCCGACTCCCCGTTGGCGATCCTGGGAAGCCACTCCTCTTTCATCCACTCGTCGCCGAACTCGACGATCATGTTCGTCCCGAAGCCGGCGCTACCGACCGCGCTCCCGATTCCAGGATCGGCACGCCACAGTTCCTCGGTGACGATCGTCGAGGAGAGTTTGTCCATCCCCGCGCCGTCGTACTCGATCGGAATGTTCGGCGCGACGAAGTCGTACTCCGCGGCTTTCCGGCGGATCTCTTCGGGATACTTCCCCTCGCGGTCGTACTCCTCTGCGACGGGCTTGATCTCGTTCTCACCGAACTCGCGGACGGCGTCACGAATCGCGACGTGCTCGTCTGACAAACTGAAGGCCATATCGAACGCTCGACCGAGAGTTACAAAATACCTTCGACGATAACAAACGATGGAAGTTATATCCCATTATAAAGAAACGATGGTAACTAGTGTAGAGTAAGATCTACTGTTGTACGATACCGACCGGATCTCCTCGAGAGGAGTCCCCTGCCGATGGCTCGCGTCTTACTTACCCTCGAACTCGGGGTCGCGGTCCGCTGCGAACGCGGCGGTCCCTTCCATGACGTCCTCGGTCGAGAGCAACAGCCCGAAACTCTGGCTTTCCATCGTCAGTGCGGCCTCGAGGTCCGTGTCCTGCCCGCGGTTCATGACCTTCTTGGCGAAGTCCAGCGCGACGGGCGGCCCCTCGAGGATGTCGCCGACGAACTCCTCGCAAACGTCCTCGAACTCGTCGTCCTCGACGGCGCGGTTGATGAGCCCCCACTCTTCGGCGGTCTCGGCGTCGATGGGCTCACCGCGGAAGACGAGTTCCTTGGCGCGCGCTTCGCCGATCATGCGGATCGCGCGCTGGGTACCGCCGCCGCCAGGGAGCAGTCCCAGGGTGATCTCCGGGAATCCAAACGCCGAGTCTGCGGTCGCGATGCGCATGTCACAGGCCAGCGCGAGTTCGTGGCCGGCACCGAGACAGTAGCCGTCGACCTTGGCGATGGTCGGCCGCGGGAAGTCGTTGACCGTCTCGAACATCGAGGTAATCTCCCCCGCCTCCCAGGGCTCGAGGCCCGCGAAACCACCGATATCGGCACCGGCGGAGAACGCGCGGTCGCCGGCCCCCTCGAAGGTGACACACCGGACCGTCTCGAGGTCGGCGGTTTCGAGGACGTGCTCGATCTCGTCCATCAGGTCCTCGCTGAGGGCGTTCATCCGCTCGGGACGGTCGAGTTCGATCGCCAGCACCTCGTCGTCCCGGAGGACGTTCAGATTGCGGTACTCGCGGTCACCGCCGTCGTCGCCGTACTCGTAGAAGCCTGCGCCGGCGTCCTCGCCGGTCTCGCCCGCCTCGACGCGTTCGACGAGATAGTCGGCCGGCGCGAAGCGCGCCTCGCCGGTCTCCTCGTGTAGCTCCTCGAGTTTCTCGAGAACCGTCTCGAGTCCGAGTTTGTCGGCGCGGCGGCACGGCCCCTCGGGGAAGCCAGCGCCGAGACGCATTCCGGTGTCGACGGCGTCCGGGGTCGCCACGTCGTCGCCGACGAGTTCGGCGGCCCGGTTTATCATCCGTGCCTCGATGCGGAGCCAGTCGAACTCCTCGGAGGCGTCCTCGTGACCGTAGTCGGCTCCGTCGCCGTCCTCGTAGTCGTAGTAGCCCTTCCCGGTCTTCTGACCGAGTTCGTCGTCCTCGACTTTCTCCTCCGTGATCGGCGGGATCGGCTGGCCGGCCTCCTTGCGGACGTGATAGCCGACGTCGATGCCGGTCAGGTCCGCGAGTTCGAACGGCCCCATCGGGTACCCCCGCTCGTGGACCATCGTAGCGTCGACCTCGCGAATACCGGCCTCGCCCTCGCTGACCATCCAGGCGGCCTCGTCCCCGAACGGCCCGAGGACCGTGTTGACGACGAACCCGCGGACGTCCTTGCGGACGTAGATCGGCGTCTTCCCGATCGACTCGACGAACTCGTAGGTCGTCTCCGCGGTCTCGTCAGTCGTCTCCTCACCGTAGATGACCTCGACGAGGTCCATCTTCACCGGCGGGTTGAAAAAGTGCATTCCGACGACCTGTTCGGGCCGATCCGTCGCTTCCGCGATGTCCGTAATCGGCAGCGACGACGTATTCGACGCCAGAATCGCATGATCCGAGGTGAACTCCTCGAGGTCCCCGTAGATGTCCCGCTTGATCTCCAAGTTCTCCGGCGCAGCCTCGATGACGAGGTCCGCATCCGCGACCGCAGACTCGAGGTCGACCGCCGTCTCGATTCGCTCGAGGATTCCTTCGGGCTCTTCCTCGAGGCGGTCCTTTTCGGCGAGTTTCTCGAGGCTCCACTCGATGTCCTCGTAGCCGTCTTCGACGATTTCCTGTTCGATATCGCGCATCACGACGTCGTAGCCGGCCATGGCCACGACCTCCGTGATCCCGTGACCCATGTTTCCGGCACCGAGAACCGTTACCTGGTCGATGTTGTCAACTGACATGGGTAAGGGTGCGTCCGCTATCGGTATAATTCCACCGGAGGTTCGCTACAGACGTTCGTATTTAACCCAATAGAACTTCCAAAGATATGCTCTATTACCCCCAGTCCGAATTTCGTTAACAAATTGTGTGGGGTAAAGAGACAGGTTCGACGATTTAGGGCGTGTTAAGCGGGTCAGTCAGGCCTTCGTAGTTCTCGGGTTCGTCGTAAACGAACGCAGGCATCGAGAGATCCAGTTCGAGCGTGACGACGAGTTCCCACATTTTCGAATCCGCGATGGGTACAGAAATCACGACGGTGGCGTCGATCACCACCCTCGTTCGTGCGTCTACTCCAATCCTCTTTCGACGCGCTTGCGTCCACTTACGTCGATTGTGTCCGCGATTTCCCGAGCGTCACGCTCTATGAGTCCGCTCTCATTGGTGAGCTCGTCCATCACCTCGAGCGCCTCGAACTTTCTTCTGGAGAGGTCAAATTAGAACAACAGGATTGGCTCTTCGCGTCCGTTCGTAGAAGAACGCCGGGCGCTGGCGGGCATAAATAAGCGAGTGTTGCTCCTTCGTCCACTGAACGTGGAGTCATGGCTGAACAGACGAAGTATAGTTACGATATAGGCTGGAGAGGGAACATATTCTAACAGAGTATTAAGATTGTCACGGTCACAGATACCGATATGCAGAATACAATTCCTACTCACGGAGATATACGGGTTGATGCCGAACGTCGTCAGAGTATTGATGGTTCATTACTCACAACGGAACTCGGCATCGATCGTAACGAAATCCAGTGGCGGAAATCGTTTACCAACTTCGAGAAGGCCGACGAACGAGCACTCAAAGAGATTAGTGATCTAATCGAGACCAAAGCAACGGATCTTCCAGATCGATTAGAGGCGCACGTCCACGAGCACGAGGAGGCACTAGTCTATCTCGACCGGTCCACAAAAGGATTCGACCAATTAAAAGATGCCCACTCGTCGTATTTGACGGATCTTGGCCGTGGATCCTATGGGCAGCAGTATTTCGACCAACGAGCTCGTATTGGGCGGATTCACGATATGCTTGGACTTGGTCCTGAGGTCTATCTCGGCGCATATAGCGTGTATTTCGGGGGGCTAGTCGAAGCGATCGGGAACGAAATGAAATCACGATCGAAACAGGACTCTCTTTCGATCGACGAGACAGTGGACCAGACGCTCGAGTACGTCATGGCGCTGTTCAAATTGATTAATCTCGACCAGCAGGTGGTGATGGATACGTACATTCAGTCAGCCAATCAGGAACTCGAAGCGGAACTCGAGCGTCAACAAGCGGTTGCTGATGAGGTCGAGACGAATGTTACAGATGTGAAAGAGAGTGCTGATGACGTAGCTGATAACAGTGACGAGATCAGTGATCTCGCTCGCTCTCAAGCGGATGCTGTCGAAGATGTCTCGTCTGAAGTCGCAAATATGTCTGCGACGATCGAAGAGATCGCAGCGACGACGGATCAGGTTGCCGCGACCAGTGAAAATGCCGAAACCCTTGCAGAAGAGGGACGAAAATCAGCGACGGAAGCAATCGGGGTCATGGAACAGGTCGACGAGTCGACCGCTGATGTGAAAGACGATATCACACGACTCGAAAATCGCGTCGATGAAATCGACGAAATCGTCGAGGTAATCAATGATATCGCCGATCAAACGAATCTGCTGGCACTCAACGCCTCGATAGAGGCTGCACACGCTGGTAAAGAAGGAGATGGATTTGCTGTCGTTGCAAATGAGGTGAAGTCCTTGGCTGAGGAATCACAGGAGAACGCGGGCGAGATCGAGGCATTGGTCGATGGCATAAAGACGGATACGACCGAGACCGTGTCGAGTCTCGAGGAGATGACCCAGCAAGTAGAGCGAGGAATCGATCAGGTGACCGAATCGATGGAGACGCTCGACGAAATCGTAAACGCCGTTCGGGAAACGAGTGCTGGCATACGGGAGGTTTCCGAGGCTACCGACGATCAGGCGGATAGTACAGAAGAAGTCGCGACGATGGCTGACGACCTCTACGAACAATCGGAGCGCGTCGCTACCAAAATCGAAGAAATCGCAGCTGCCAACGCGAGGCAGGCCGAGAAAATCGACGAAATCAACGAGACCGTTGCTCAACTCGTAGATAAGTAGTGAACTCTCGGTAACATTCGGTCGGGACCCCCTATATTGTCGCCTGGTTACATTCCGTCGACAACTCGGAATATGTACCGCTCAACGTATTTGATGCGACAGTACCATTGTGATCCTACCGACAATGGATGAGGGTTCTGCTGGACTTCGGCGATGGACACAGCGCTTTACGATCGTGAGCGGACTATCGTTTCTCGGCTTTTTGTTCACGGCCTCACTCGGTGGTGACCCTCGAGTAGCTGTGATCATCGGGCTGTTCGGGTTCGTCTGTCCGATGATCTTCGGAATGGGCTATCTCTTGTTGCCTCCGTATTTCGGTCGGACGCTTGTCGATTACCGACTCGCTGGTCTCCATTTCGTTCTCGCGTACATCGGTGTTCCGTTGCTGGTTCTCGGATGGGTTCGTGACGGAATCGGGACGATATTCACTGTCGGTGCAGTCCTCTGGGCGCTGGGTGTCGCGACGTTCGTCGGGTCACTGCTCGTGACGGTCGGTCCGGTCTTCGTGTCGAATCCGAGCGAACTCGTTCGCTTCGGCGATCGCCCACAGCGTTCGACCAAACTTGCGACCGCTACGTTGCCGATTGCGATCTGTTATCTCCTGGTCGGGACGGTTGGGTTAGTCGCGGTGACGCCCGTACTCGAGGTTGGTTCGGTTACAGTGACACAGGTTCATCACTACCTTGCCGTCGGCTTCGGTGCGTTACTTGTCTATGCGCTTAGTGCACGCCTGTTGATCGGCTTTTATCACGTGACGCCGCCACGGTTCCTCGTTTGGCTAACTCTTTTTTTCTGGGGCAGTTGCACCGGTGTTGTTAGGAACGTTCCTTTGGCAGGACCCGTGGTTCACAGTCGGTGGAATCCTGGGGACTGTCGCGATGAGCAGCTATTTTCTTGTGGTCCTCATTGTTATGATTTCCACCGATCGATCCCGCGTCGAACTTACCGGCATCCTCTGTGGTGCACTCGCGGGTGTCGCCGCCGTCGCGGTCGCACTTCCGCTGGCTATCGGCGACGGATTACGTGACACGACAGTTCTCCACTGGACCCTGATCCTCGGGGGTTTCTTCCCGCTGACGATCGTCGGCTACGCCTACCAGTTCTTCCCTGTTACGACCGGGCGATTCCCCGGTGCGACGACCCGCGGTGTCGCAGCGACGATCGGTCTGTTGGCCGTGGGTGTTACGGTTCAGACTGCCGGTATCGTCGGTGACGGCTCGACCATTCGATCCGTCGGGATCGTCTGCTCCGCGCTCGGCGGCCTCGGGTACCTGTATCTCCTCACGGGCCGGTTCATGTTGCAGTAACCGTCTCGAGCGCCGACCGTTCGGGACGACACTTATGCTGTTATTTGTACAACAAAAAACGCATGCCAACGACTGAAGACACTGCACCGACGTTCACGGCGACGGTCGGCACCAGCGACCACGAATCGTTCAACCTTGAGAACCACCTCGGGGACGGTCCAGTTGTCCTTGCGTTCTTCCCCGGGGCATTCACACCGCCCTGTACGAACGAGATGGTCGCCCTGCAGGAACGGCACGAGCAGTTCAAGGACGCTGGCGTGACGGTCCTCGGAGTAAGTGCGGATTCGCCGTTCTCACAGGGCGCGTTCCGCGAGAAACACGGACTCGAGTTCGACCTCGTCAGCGACATGGCCCGTGAGGCGATCGACGCTTACGACGTCGAGACGGATATCCCCGACCTCGGCCTTTACGGCATCGCGAACCGGGCAGTCTTCGTTCTCGATGAGGAGGGTACGATTTCGTATCGATGGGTTGCCGACGATCCGACGAACGAACCGCCCTACGATGACTTACTCGAGGCTGTCGGATCGGCCTGACATTCGGCCGAAATCGTACGTCCAAGAACAAAAGGCTACCTCACTGGCGGCGGATTTGCCGCCGATCGGTTAGTTCACTCTTCGTTCAGTTCCGTCGTAACGTAGTATGGGTCGTCCCACTCCTGCACCCACGTCGGGGCTTCTGGATGATCCTGAAGTTGGTTCGCCTCGTATGATTCGTCCGGGTAGACGGTTCCCGCTTCGTCGGTCCCGTCCGCCAGTGGGACGACGTAGGTCACCGGGTCGCGTTCCGGGGCGGGGATCAACTGCTTTCTGTTCCACTCGTGTGCCTGTGCCGAGGTGTCGGTCCACTTTTGCGGATGAAAGGTCACGGCAATGCCGGTTTCGTGGTCCACGTCAGTACGTTCGCTCATGCTTAGAACGGGGGGCCAGAGGATTCAGTCGGTTCCGACGCGGCGGCCGCCGTCTCGGTTTTCCCGATCAGGACCCGGAACTCACCCGGCTCCTTCTTGCGGTATTCCCATCGGAACTCCGGACCAGCTTCGGCGTCGAACTGGTGGTATAGCGGTTTGGGATCGTGGTCGTTCACCAAGACGAACCCTTCTCCACCGGTCAAGTCGGCGTATGAGTCGAAGATCTTTTCGTGGCGCTGGGCCGGCGGCAGGTCGCGGACATCGAGTTCCTCGATGATTTCGAGCGATGTCGATCCGTCGTCGGTCTCGGCGTTGTCGGTTTCACCCCGTTTTGTGATGTGGACGCGACACTCCCCCGGCTTCTGGTCGACGATCTCCCACTCGAAAGAGTCGCTGTACTTCTGTTGGAACTCCTGGCGGAGCGGTCGGGGTTCGTGCGGCGCGATAATCTCCATCGTCCCGCCCTCGGGAATCATACCGTACCGGTGGTGAATCGTCGGATGCCGTTCCTGTTTCGGGATTTTGCGCACGTCGTAGCTTGTGACGACATCTCCGTCCTCGGCCTCCGACTCGCCGGTCTTTTCGATCTCGACGCGCCACTCCCCGTCACCTTTATTCTCGTACTCCCAGCCGACTACATCGCCATGCATCGAACTGAGTTCGTGGTACAGTGGCTTGGGGTCGTGATCGTTCACGAGCACGAACCCCTCGCTGGCATCCAATCCGTTGAAAATTTCGAGCAGGGCTTCGTGGCGACGCTGTGGCTTGAGATCTCGAACGTCGATCGTCCCGAATTCTCCATCGAGCAAATCGCCGACGCTCAACTGGAGTTTCCGCGGTTCCGCATCGGGATGGTCGTACTCCCACTCGAGCGCACGGTCGTGTTCGAGCTGGTAGCGGACCAGATACGGATCGACGTCCTCCTCGGCGACTATCTCGAAGGTGTCCCCGGCCCCGGCGTCGTTCAATACCTCGAAGAGGTACGTTCGATACTCGTCGACAGGTTGCTCGCGAAGGTCGATTTCAGTGGTCATTTTCGTCGTTGGTTCGAATACTCAGTACGAGCGGATGTCCCCTGTGCCGAAGCGATTCGGGACGGGCCTCAAAACACGACTAGTGATCCTCCGAGAGACGGAGCCGTATCGCCGAGTCCATCCCTGCAGCCGTCGGTTGGAGCGATATTAGGATGGATACGAACTCGGTTCGTAGGGAACGAGATGAAGTATTGTACCGTCCCGGTCGATCACCGCTCTGGTTCGAACTCGTCGTTTTGCAGACCGCGTCGAACTGGATCGTGTTCGGCGTCAGTCGGCGGCGGTGCGACCACGAGTACGGCCTCGAGGCGCTCGTCATCGGCGCGGATGCCGCGATCTTGTCCGGCCGGTATTGTGACGAGGGATCCCGGTGAGACGTCGTGTTCTTCGTTACCGTCACGGACGATCCCCGATCCTGACTGGACGACGATCGTGACGTCGCTGTCGGGGGAATGAACCGGGATGAACTGCCCGGGTTCGAAGTAGCCACAGACGGTTTTCGATCGTTCGGTTCGGGAAATTTCTCGGGTGGTGAACTGATCGTCGTCGTACGTCCGCTCGTCGCCGATGGTCGTTGCCGGCATGCCGGACAGTTCTGACTCGACGGGTTCCTATTTTGTGCCGAATATTTTCTTTCTCGATTCCCGGCTACGACGAACTATTCTTTCCGCAGATGGCGCCATAGAACGATTCGAATGCTGTCTTTCAACTCCATTTGAACTGAACTATTCGTTCGCTATACGTACAGACTGATCGGAGACCACTGGAAGAAACCGTACTACTGGCTGACGACCAAACCGTCTTCATCCATTCGAATCGAATACTCATCGAGAGCAAACGAAATCGAGATTGGTTTGTCATCAGTGATGAGTGTATCGAGGGCATCTGGGTTAATATGATCAAACAAGGTGCAGTCAAGTGACATAGACACGTCGAGCGGATCAATATTTTCGAGGGTAGCAATAGCTTCGACGATGGCGATACTCGGTTCAGCAGTTGACCAATCGTATTGAGCGCAAACTGAGGTACTCATTGTGTCAAAATCACCCATGACTTCTCATAAGCGGTGAAGATGCATAGTCCACCGCCCGAACCTGTTCATGATCTTCACCTGTCGATTTAGTCCTGACTTGAACTGATGTCTCTGTTGAATTCCTTAATGAGTTACAGCTTCAGTCGGTGGTTTGAGTAGATGCAAACCCTCCCAAAGTCTCGGTTTTCGGTGTGAAATAAATGAGGTCGTCGTGCTGCACTCCTTCTCTGCATTTATCATGGTAGGACCATGTGCCAAGCCCATGATTTCGTCGACGGTGGCTCCCAGATTCTCCGCCACAATCTCCAGGGCCCGGTCGTATTCTCCTGACATAGGTTAAGAGATCCGGTGCTGGACGATCGCGTCTGCGCCACATGCCGGACAGGTCTCGGTATCCCTCTCGACAGTGGTTCCGCAGCGTCGGCACTCGCATACGACCTCTGTCTGGGTTGTCCGGACCAGCAACCGGCTCATCTCTTCAAATAGCATGCTACGGCGGTTATTGTGGGTTCACGTCGTCTCGACACTCGAGGCACTCGGCGTATACTGCCGGTCCCGTCGCTGTTTCGTACTCGAGGAACACGTTGGTTGTCGTAATCTCGGCGGGACAGAACGGGTATGTACCGAGAGATAGTGAATTCGTTGTGGACATGGGTTCTGAAACTGGTGTGGAAGGGGAATTACGTGTGACTCCGACAGGGTGTGGTGTGTCTGCCCTTCTACAATCAGTATCGAACCCAGAGCGGGATATATGCAATCCAACTACAGTGAAACTGAAATCACAAATATCAGGACTCGAGACTCCGCTTCACTAGTATATTCCGAAGTAGCCGTCGCCAGTAGATTCGTTGAGCGACCGAAGAAACAGGTGTCCAAAGAAGAGAAATTCAACAGAGCCTCTCACATTTCAATTCGAGACAATGCCAGTTGTTTCGCGGTATCGGCGTCTGTGAACGGACTCTCGTCGATCACGATCTCCGAGACCCACTTGATGCTCTCCCAGCAGTCCCGGTCATCATCGAGCGGAACGAGCCGGGCCGGTCCACCGTGTTCGACGGGTAACGGTTCGCCGTCGAGTTCGAGCGCGAGGATGGAGTCTGATAGTCGGGCTAACGGGAATGAACAGGCGTACTCGCCGTCCATCGCACGGACGAGGCCGTACTCGCTTTCTGCTGTCGGTTCGCTGTGTTCGAGCAGTGTTCCGACGTGGACGCCGTACCAGGAGAGCCCCTCGGCAACCCACCTCTCGGCGCACGCGAAGTCGTCGGCTGCTGTTTCGGAGGAATAGGATGCGAGGTCGTCTAGAGTGAAGCGGACCGATCGATCGACCGTACCGCTGATACGAAGCGTCCATTCGGCGGGATCGACGTCCTCAGGAACACCGTGTGGTTTGAGGTCATTCATCAAATCCTTCTACGACGGCTTTGCGTAAGCGGTTGGTTCCGAACATATTTCGACCCCGTCCGAGACTACGTGGATTAGTTTTTGGGCGAACATATTCTCCGCGTTTCCCGGCAGGTAAGAATCTCAACGACCCACTATTTGCAGGTCTTTCAAATATGCCCATATGCCTGAACGCACGAAGAGGTCCGGGAAGTCAGTCTCACGACGACAACTCCTTCTGGCCTCAGGTGTAGCGAGTGTCTCGGCCCTCGCGGGCTGTACGACGGACGAGAATCCATCTAACACGCACGAAACACCATCGGAGACCGAAGCGAAGCCGGCAACTGTTGCATCTCACTCGTCACCAGACCTCGAGAAGTGGATCGACGAAGTACCACGCCCGGGAGTCGTAGAGCCGACGGGAACGAAGAACGGACAGCCGTACTACGAGATCGAAATGCAGGAGTTCGAGCAGGAACTGCACAGCGACCTGTCGCCGACGACTGTCTGGGGATACGAAGGTCACACCCCTGGCCCGACGATCGAAGCCGAACAGGGAGAGCCAATCTACGTGCGCTGGAAGAACGACCTGCCCGACGAGCATCTTCTGCCCGTCGATACGACGGTCCACCCGGAGATGATCCCCTACGATATCGACGGCGTTCGAACCGTCACACATCTCCACGGCGGGAACATCGAGTCCGAAAGTGACGGGAAGGCCATGGGCTGGTTTACCCGGGACTTCGAGAAGACGGGCCCCGTCTTCGAGAAGAAAGATTACTACTACGTCAACGACCAGCCGCCGGCGACCCTGTGGTACCACGACCACGCGATCGGCATCACGCGGCTGAACGTCTACGCTGGTCTCGCGGGCTTTTATTTGCTCCGGAGCGATCACGAGCGACAACTCGACCTCCCCGATGGCGAGTACGACGTCCCCCTTGCTATCCAGGACCGGAGCCTCAACGAGGACGGCTCGCTGTTCTATCCGTCGGCCGTCTCGGAAGAGCGAGGACGCGGACACGATTCACACCCTGATCCGAGCATCGTCCCGGAATTCTATGGGGATGTCCCCGTCGTCAACGGAAAAGCCTGGCCGCGGCTCTCGGTCGAACCACGAAAGTACCGTTTCCGGCTCCTCAACGGCTCGAACAGTCGCTACTACAACCTCGAACTCGTCGAGTACGACGAAGAATCGAGTGAGGTCGGCGACGACGGCCCGTCGTTCGTCCAGGTCGGCAACGACGGCGGTCTCCTCTCCGAGCCGGTCGAGTTCGACGATCGTCTCGAGATCGGACCGGGAAAGCGAGCCGACATCGTCGTCGATTTCAGCGACTACGCGGGGGAGACGCTGTTACTCCACAACGACGCACCGACGCCGTACCGTGGGACGCGGACAGACGACCACATGAAGCCGCTACCCGAGATCATGCTCGTCGACGTCGAGGGGACCAACGAGGACGCCGATACAGACCCAACACAACTCCCGGACGAATTGACGACGGTTCCCGAGATTCCCGTCGAGTCGGTAGACACTCACAGACACCTCACGCTCGCCATGGACACCGACGAGCACGGACGGATGAAACACCGTCTCGGAACGAAAGACCAACCGGAGGGATACAATCTGGAGGATCCTGTGACCGAGGAACCTACGCTCGGGGAGACTGAGATCTGGAGCATCGCCAACAACACGTCGATGTCTCACCCGATGCACCTCCACCTCGTCCACTTCCAAGTGCTGGGTCGAGAGCCGCTCTCCGACTACGACTCCTCGGAGGACGGCGTCGATCCGTCCGAACTCGAGTCGCCCGAACCGTACGATCTGGGCTGGAACGACGTGGTGTCCGTCGATCCCGGCGAAGTTGTCCACATCGTCGTTCACTTCGGGGAATACGAGGGCGTGTTCAACGACCAGACGGGCGAGTACATGTGGCACTGCCACATGGTCGAACACGAGGACTATGACATGATGCGCCCCTACCGGGTGCTGCCGGCCGACGGTTCCGATGGTGATGAGCAGGCTGTGCCCGACGACGGAACGGAGGAACACAGCGAAACAGAACCCGACGACGAGTAACCGCTTACTGGGCCGTGGTTGTCGCTACGAGCGGGCAACATACTGGAGTCGTGGACCGCGAGACGGGAACCGCCCGCTTCACTCGGCACAGGCGGTGACGAAACAACTCCCCGACTCGGGCCGAATCCGATGACACGCGTCCTCACGCGGAGAATCGACCTGCCGTTCCAACCTCTCGATTGCTTCGAATGGGAGACTGAACCCGATCCGGTAGGCGGTCTGACCGTCGATCTCGTACCCAAGGACGCGATCGAAAAACGACACGACGACGCACTGTCGCCACGCGAGCGATTCGGCGATCGCCGTACCCTGAGCGGTCGTCTTGACGCCGTCGTACTTCTTGTGGTGGACGAGATCGGTCGCTGACAGCTTCGTCACCATTTCGGTGACGCTTCCAGGTTCGATACCGAGTTCGGCGGCGAGTTCCCCGGTTCGGACGCGGGTGTCGTTCCGACTCGAGAGCCAGTAAATGGAGAGCAAGTACCTGCCTTCGGTCTCGTTTAGCGACTTGGGGATGGGAGTTCCTCCACCGATATCCGTCGACGAATGTGTTGTGGCCATCGTTCGATCCAATGTAGTGCGGGAATCCGGGAGTTTCGTTTCCCGAATACCTTCGGAGAAACGAGACATAGGGTTGGGCTCTCCAGTCGTCGAACGGATGTTCTATTAAGTAGTTGTGATGACGTCTTCCGTCGATTCCAAGGGGATCGACGATACTCTGTTCGGCTACCGAGATGGCGGTGTCAATCACCGTATAAGCGCACTCCGAAACGTGTTCGGGTGTAACGATTCGTGAATAGATGATATACATACGTACGAGGATGGTGATGTCCATGAGCAACACGGTTCGTATTCGAGTACGGGACGCGATGTTCGACTGTGAATCGTGTGCGAACACGATCGAACACGTACTGGAGGCGACTTACGGCGTCGAACAGATCGACGTCGACGAATCGACCGAACGGGTCGAAATCGATTACGATCCCGATATCGTAGCCCCGACCGAACTCGAGATGACGTTCGAGGCGTGGGGATACACGCCCCGACCGTGATCGCTTCGTCCGACGAGGCGACGGACATGTGGCTCGATGCCGTCCGGAAGGGGACCATCCAGGACGTTCCCGGTCGAGCTATGAAACCGGGATCGAGACCGACGCGACCAGGGAACCGACACGATTCCACCATGACCAGTTCTACATCGAACACCAACACGTATCTCGTCGAAACGAAGCCGGGAACCGAGGCGTACGTCGATTCGACGCTTAAGAAGTATTACGGGGATCTATTCACCGAGGTATCGATCGCTTCCGCTTCCGACGACACGGCGGGGACCATCCTGATCGATTCGGACTACGAACTACCACTAGATGCGATACGCCGGATCAACGATGTCGAACGCGCCGCTCGGGTCGCTCATCGGATATCGGCCGTTGACGGCGAGAGACTTGAGGCAATCGAACGGCTGTGTGCGAACGCGGCGGCATCACTGACCGACGGAGGAAGCGTCGAACTGCGAGTACGGGTGGTCCCCGGGACCGACAACGCGATCACAGCTGCAGAGATCGAACGAGTGTGTCGTGAGGCGCTCTGCAACACTGCAAGTGACGTGACGATCGATGAGGAAACAGCAGACTACAAACTCAAGGTTGTTAGTGGTGTCAGCTGTGTGTGTCTTTCTATCGTTGAACGATAGTTCTCTTCCGTTCGTCTTTCAGCGACTTCGAACAGGGTTCGGAACTGGTGACCGCCACGGAATTCGACCCCCATATCAATATGGAGACAAACGTATTCGACATCCTGCTTTTGAGTGGCGAACGCGTACGTGAGCCACGTATGCCAACGATTCAATCCCTCTCGGAACTGGAAAGCACCCCTCACGCGAACGTCTTCCCGACGTCGGAACCGAAGACGATCCGGCTGGAACTCGAGGCGGACGAAGCGGTCGATCGCCACTCGCATCCGGGACGTGACATCGTCTTCCACCTGCTTGAGGGCGAAATCGAACTGGAACTCGACGGCGACACCCACGAGGTCACTGCGGGCGACGTCGCCCGCTTCGATGGCGATCAGGACATCGCACCGCGTGCCCTCGAGCCGAGTACAGCACTCATCGTCTTGGCACAGCAGGAGTCAGCGTAGCTCTCTCCTTTGAACGGCGAACCAGGCGGACGACAAGCCCTACAGTTCGCCGCGTCGGTCGCACGGAACGCTAACCAGAACGAAACACGGCTTCGCACTAATCCATGACAGACCCGACCGACATCCAGGAGCAAGAGTACGTCGCGATCATCGATCAGGACGAAGTCACCGACGAAGTCAGAGACATCGCGGTCAAGTACGATCCGCTCAACCGATCGGGGCGCGAGGGGTTTCACGTTACCGATGACGGGGGGTTACATATCGACGACGCCGTCGTCATGCGCGAGCACAAGCTGATCGAGAAGAAGATTCCCAACGACGCGATCCGGATCGTGCCGCTTCCGGCCGAAACCGGCCAGCTCGTCCACCAGTACGGCGATAACGGCTTCCGGCTCTACGAGCTGCCGATGCCCGAGGACGAGGCCGTGATCGGCCTGCTCGGGCGCAACGGGATCGGGAAGAGTACGGCACTTCGGGTCCTCGCCGGGGAGATAATTCCGAACTTCGGACTCGAGGAAGATCCCGACTGGGATCGGGCGGTCGACTCCTTTCGCGGAACGACGCTCCAGACGCACCTCGAGCAGCTTCGTAACGGAGACGTGACGACGGCGACAAAACGGCAGCGAGTGGAGGCGCTCGTGGACGAGGCGGCCGCAGACGAGACGGTTCGGGAGCGGCTGGCCGCGTGCTCGAACGGAACTGACGGAATTTCGGACGAACTCGATTTGACGCCGCTTCTCGACCGGCGGATGGGGGATCTCTCGGGTGGCGAGCGCCAACGTCTCGAGATTGCGACTACGCTGGCGACCGACGCCGACCTCTACCTGTTCGACGAACCCTCGTCGTTTCTGGATGTCGAACGACGACTGAGCGTCGCCCGGACGATCCGTGACCGGATCACCGAGATGGGGGCCGCAGCGGTCGTCGTCGAACACGATCTCGCGACACTCGACCTCCTCGCTGACGGGATCTACATTGCCTACGGGGAGCCGGGTGATTTCGGCGTCGTCTCCCAGCGTCTCGGGTCCCGCGAAGGTATCAACCAATTCCTCGAGGGTCAGCTCCAGCAGGAAAACGTACAGATCAGGAAGAAATCGATCTCGTTTCCGGGGCCACGGGAGCGGTCAATCCCCAAGAAGGAGGGAGTCCTCGAGTATCCGGACCTCGAGGTTGGCTTCGAAGAGTTCTCGCTGTCCGTCGAGGGCGGCACTGCCCACGAGGGCGAGTCGATCGGGATCGTCGGAGCGAACGCCCTCGGGAAGACGACGTTTGCGAAACTGCTCGCTGGGGGCATCGAACCCGACGTTGGGACCGTCCCCGATCATGCGACCGTCTCGTACAAACCGCAGTACATCGCTCCGGACGGCGACGAGACGGTCCGGGAACGGTTCGTGAAGGTTGCCGACGTCCGTTCGCAGGCGTTCGAGACGCAGGTCTCGAAGCCGTTCGATCTCGAGACGCTGTTCGATCGTCCGCTCTCTGCGCTCTCCGGTGGCGAACTCCAGCGGGTCGCAGTAGCGCTGTGTCTCGCCCGTGAGGCGGATATGTACCTCCTGGACGAGCCGTCGGCGTTTCTCGACGTCAACCGTCGTGTCGCAGTTGCCGACCAGCTTCGTCGGTTCGCCCGAAAGCGTGACCGGCCGCTGCTCGTGATCGACCACGACCTCTTCTTGCTCAATCGCGTCTCGGATCGACTGGTGGTCTTCGACGGCGAATCCGGGACGTACGGGGAGGCAACCGCACCACAGCCCATGCGTGAGGGGATGAACGACTTCCTCTCTTCGCTCGGCGTGACATTCCGCCGGGACGAGCGAACTGGCCGACCTCGAGTCAACAAACCCGGGAGCCAGCTCGACCGAAAACAGAAACGCTCCGGGGAGTACTACTACACGGGGTGAATCTCGTACCCGTCGTCGACTAACCTTGCCACGTCGGGTGCATGGTCAGTGCCTTCGCTCTCGACGGCCTCGGCAACGCCCTTAAACGAGGTGCAGCGATTACAGATTCCCGCAACGAGGTCGCGGTCTTTCGTACGGATCGTCAGTCCTCCTCCGCCCTACGCCTCCGGCGTCGCGACCTGTTCGTCGGTCTCTTTCATGTACTCGAATGCGATCGACCTGGCCTCCTCGAGCTCCTCGACGAGTGCGAGTTCAGCCGATTCACTCCCATTGACACGGACGAAGTACCCCCAACCGCCGAAACTGTTCGGCTCATGGACGTCGCTGACTCGGAGCGTTACGTCGCGATCGGCGTGGGTGTACGCGATCCTCGTGTACTCTCGTTCCATGATCGGGTCGTAGGTCGTTTGCTCGAGCTCGAGTTCCCAGTTTTCGGGGATGGAATTGGATTGCGTCATAGGAGACAATTCGACAGGAAAGGCGATGGTCGTTCTGACGAATATATTCCAGTTTCCTTTGAAGGTCGCCAGGCACAGTTCTAGCAGCTTCGTATACGAGCTGTCGTAACGACGGACCGCCGTATCTGTGAACTGACTACGAGGATATCGGTCACGCCTCGGTCGTAGCCAGTTCTTCGCGGAGCCACGCTCTTGCAGCCCAGACGCAGTCATCGGCGGTGCGTCGGCTCTCAGGGTGGTTGTCGACGAGCGTCGTACACGCTGTCTCGAATGCTGCCCGGTTCGGTACTCCGAAGTCGGAGACAGCAACGAACTTCCCCTCCTGATAGTGGTGGAAGACGACGTTGCGGTCGACGTTCGGGACGCCGTGGTCCGCGAACCATTCGGTCAGGAGTCGTTTCACCTCGCCGGTGACCTGGCTGTTTTTCCGTCCGTTGGCTCGAACGCGGAGATGGGTCATCGTCAGTGTGTCGTGAAGGTGTTCGAATGGCTTCGACAGGCACTACGTGAGCGGGACTTCGATTAGGGACATCCCGTCTCCGACGGCGTCCTCGAGTACCTTGCGGAGTCCCTCTCGTGTCGTCGGTCGGTAGCCGTCGATACCGAAGCTCTCGGCGAACGCGACGAAGTCGGGGTTCGTCAGTTCGGTGCCGACCGATTCGCCAGTATGGGCTCGCTGTTTGCTCGAGATGAGGCCGTAGTCGTCGTCGGTGAAGACGACGGTCGTGAATTCAGCGTCCAGTCGTGTCGCGGTCTCGATCTCTGCGGCGTTCATCAGGAAACCGCCGTCACCAGTCACCGTCACGATGTTTTCGTCGACGGCGAGATCGGCGGCCAGCGCCCCCGGAACTGCGATCCCCATCGACGCCAGACCGTTCGAGATCACGACGGTATTCGGCTCGTACGTCGGGAACGCACGGGCAATGTCCATCTTATGACTTCCGACGTCCGAGACGAGGACATCCGATGGATCCATCACCTCCCTGAGGACCGGGAGTACGCCGCGCACGGTAAACGGTTCCTCGGCGGCCGGTGTTCGGTCGACGTCGTCGACGATTGACGCCCGTAGCGGCTCGTACCACTCCGTCTCGAATGGGAGCCCGTCGGCCCGACAGCGGTCGGTTACCTCCCGGAGCGTCCAGGCGATGTTCGCGACGACCTCGAGTTCGGGATCGTACACGGCCGAGACTTCCGCGGGCTCGGTGTCGAGGTGGACGAGCGTCGTCTCACCCAGTTCCCAGTCGGCCGGGTCGTGCTCCGCGATATCGAACCCGACCGAGAGGACAAGATCCGTACGGTGGATTGCCTCGAGTGCTTCGCCGTCTGGACCCGAGTCTAGCGTCAGCAGTGATCGGGGCGACTCGTCGGAGACGACCCCTTTACCCATGTACGTTGAGACGACCGGAATTCCGGTCTCGTCGACGAACGATCGCACGGCGGTTGCCGCCCCCGTTCTGATGGCTCCGTTGCCTGCGATCACGACTGGGCGACTCGCCGCCTCGAGTTCGGTCAGCAACCGATCGACCGACAGGGGATCCGGCGGCGTTGGGTGGACGCGATCCCGGACGGGCAACGGGTCGGCAGACGTTTCCCGCGAGGCGATGTCCTCCGGTAGTTCGAGGTGGGTCGCACCGGGCTTCTCGTGGGCCGCCGTCTTGAACGCTTTGCGGACGGCCTCGTGGACGACGTCGGGGTCGGTCAACTGTGCATTCCATTTCGTAACTGGCTCGAACGTATCGACGACGTCGATCGCCTGATGACTCTCTCGATGTAGTCGCTCGAGTGCCCCCTGTGCGGTGATCGCCACTAGCGGGCTCTTGTCGAGGTGGGCGTCGGCAACGCCTGTCAGCAGGTTCGTCGCCCCCGGGCCGAGGGTAGCGAGACAGACTCCCGGCTCGCCCGTCAGTCGCCCATGCACGTCAGCCATGAACGCCGCCCCCTGCTCGTGGCGAGTCGGGACGAACGTGACGTCGGACTCCTCGAGGGCGAACAGCAGTTCCTCCATCTCCTCGCCGGGGAGCCCGAAGACGTGGTCGACACCCTCCCGCTCGAGGCAGGCCGCCAAGAGCTGGGCGGCGCTTCTCTCGCCCTCGGAGTGACGGTCGTCGTTCGTAGCGTCGTCGGATCGATGGTCGTCGTACATGTCGGTTTCGTCGGATCGGTGGTAGTCGTCTCCGTTCGCTACGTCGGATCGTCGATCGTTGGCCCCGGTAGGGCCGTTGTCGAGTCGCTGGTCGCTCATCTCACTCCACCCAGACCGTCTTTCGGTTGACGAACTCCGTGATCCCGTCCGCCGCGAGTTCGCGGCCGTAGCCCGACTCTTTGATCCCGCCGAACGGAACGCGGGGGTCCGACTTCACCAGCTGGTTGACGGAGACACAGCCCGCCTCGAGGTCGTGAGCCAGTCGACGGCCACGCTTGCGATCTGCGGTCCAGATGCTGGCCCCGAGCCCGAACCGGGTGTCGTTGGCTTTCTCGATCGCCTCGTACTCGTCGGCGACCTCGTAGACTGCTGCCACCGGGCCGAACGTCTCCTCAGCGTCGACCGGACAGCCCTCGGGAACGTCTGTGAGGATTGTCGGCGGATAGTACGCACCTTCCCGATCGAGCGGTTCGCCGCCGGTCACCGCGTGTGCACCCGCCTCGAGGCTCCGTTCGACCTGCTCGTGCAACTCCGTCAGAAACGCCTCGCTTGCCAGCGGACCGACGTCGGTCTCGGCATCCATGGGATCGCCGACAGTCAGGGACTCGACTTCGGCCACGAATCGATTCACAAACTCGTCGTGGACGTCCGTGTGGACGACAAATCGTTTGGCCGCGATACAGGACTGGCCGGCGTTTTGCATTCGTGCCTGCGTGCCGACTTCGGCGGCTGCTTCTACGTCAGCATCCTCGAGAACGACGAAGGGATCGCTGCCGCCTAACTCGAGTACGCTCGGTTTCAGTTGTTCGCCGGCGGTCGCGGCGACCGCCCGGCCCGCTGGACCACTGCCGGTGAGGGTGACACCCCGAACCCGGTCGTCCCCAAGAATGCCGTCGACGAGGTCGGCATCGATCAACAGTGTGCGGAAGGTGCCTTCCGGAAGGCCGGCCTGCCGGAATGCGTCCTCGATGGCCATCGCACAACCGGGGACGCTGGAAGCGTGTTTCAATAGGACGACGTTGCCGGCCGTGAGTGCTGGCACGGCAAAGCGGAATACCTGCCAAAACGGATAGTTCCACGGCATGACGGCCAGTAACGGACCGAACGGTTCGTAGACAGTCCGAGCGTCTACTCCAGGTGGACTCGGATGGCCCTCAGGTGTGAGATACGCACTCGCGTGTTCGGCGTAGTGCTCACAGACCCAGGCACACTTCTCAATCTCTGCGAGCGCCCCCGAGATCGGCTTCCCCATCTCGCGGGTGATCTGTTCTGCATACGTACGGTCGTTCTCACGTAGTTCCTCGGCCACTTCAGTAAGGAGACGTTCGCGCTCCCGGAGCGGTCGTATTCGCCACTCCTCGTAGGCCTCATTCGCGGCCTTTAGGGCGTTGTCGACGTCATCGGCCGTCTCTATTTCGTACGTTTCCACTCGTTCGCCAGTTGCAGGGTTGATAGCGTTCATCTATTCGGACATATCAGGCGAACGGTTGTGAGGACTCTCGCGAATATCCTCGGCACAACGTACTTACAGAATGGGCCCCCGGTCCAACGGGTCTTTTTAAATACAAACCGAATATATACGCGCCAACCTATTCTTAGGTGGGCCTAAAACAAGGGGGCAACGACGAACCAATCGACGATACTCGGCGATCGGGTTCGTTCACACAACATCATGCCTTACATCGAACTCACCATCACGATGCCGACGGACGCGTGGCTCGGTCGACTATCCCGCGAGTACCCCGACCTCCGGTTCCGAGTCCTCGCAGCGACCGTAACTGACGGGGTTGGTGCCGTCCGTCTCGAGATAATCGGTTCCAACGCGCAGGCAGTCTGTGACAAACTGGAGACACTCGAGTCGGTACCGACACATACTGTCCAGGAGTCGGCCCATCACCGTCGACGCGTCCAGCTCGAAACGACGACACCACACGTGTTGGGTGCAATCCAGTCAGCCGGGGTCCCGCTAAGTATGCCGTTCGAAATCAGTGATAGCCGGATGACCCTCGAGACGACGCTGCCACAGGACCAATTGTCGGACCTCGTCGATAGTTTTGATGCGTCCGATATCCAATATAGGCTCCACCGAATCCAGCCAGAGGCCGACTCCGATTCCCTGTTGACGGACAGACAGCGGTGGATCCTGCACGAAGCGATCGACCGGGGCTACTACGACACCCCGCGGCGCATTACATTAGTCGAACTCGCCGAAGAACTCGATATCGCGAAATCGACGTGCAGCGAAACCCTCCACCGCGTCGAAGAACGGGTGCTTAAGCAGTTCGTCACCGGCGACTGCGAACACCAGCCGGATATCTGTATTCGCGCCGATTGAACGAGTCTTCCTCCTCTCCGTAGGAGATGATCGCTTCGCGCGCCACAAAATCTAACTGAATTTCGGTGCTAGACTCATTGAGGCGGTCGAATTTAGGCATGGATACCTCGAATTCCACCGTCTCACTCCTTCAAACGCTACTCTGAACAACGCCATCACTACCCAAAACCAAAAATAAGGGTGAATCACCGTACCCCATAGATCCGTTGCTCAGAACCGTGCAGTTTCTGGATGGGCCCTGACGGATTCGAACCATCGACCACTCGGTGTCTCACGCGACCGCACTATCGTACGACCTCGTTATGAGCCGAGCGCTCTAACCAGACTGAGCTAAGGGCCCTTCACTCGGAGGAAAAAGGGGCCGGAAGTTAACGTTTACGAGGCTAAGTCCCCGTCCTCAAGGAGTCGCTCAAGAATCGAAAATCAGCGAGGAGTACGACGGAGTTATCGGCGTAGACTTCGGCATCAGGTGGGTGGCAACGTCGGTGGCGTTGCCGTCCCGTAACACCGAGTTCTACGGTAGAGAGATTCGCCGTATCCGCCGACACCATCACGACCTCCGCACTCGTCTGCAAGAGAAGGGGTGCTACGACACGCTCCAGTCGGTCAAGGCGAAGGAGTACCGCCGAGTGAACGACCGCCTCCACAAAATTTCTCGCGCTATCGTGGAAGAAGCCAAAGAGCGCAACGCGCTCATCGTGGTCGGGAACCTCGAAGGTATCCAGAATCAAGACCTCGGAGCGGAGATGAATCGTCGGCTCCACTCGATGCCACACCATACGCTCAAGAACTACATCGAGTATAAGGCGACGTTCGCGGGTATCGCGGTGAAGTCCGTGAACGAGTATATGACGAGCCAAACGTGTTGGCGGTGTGGGGAGCAGGAAACGACGACTCGGAACGGGAAGGGCCAACACCTGTGTCACGAGTGCGGATTGGACGACAACGCGGACAAGAACGGTGCGACGAACATCGCAAAGAAAGGACTGGGTAAGGACATCGTGTGCCCACTATCCAGTCTCGGCGCAGTCTGTGAACCTGCGCTCGAACCGAGCGGTGCTGACCGAGCCTCTGCAACAGTACGCTTGCGAGCCGACTTGGAAACCACTGCCTCAACAAAGCGAGCTGTCAGGCGAGCGAAGTAGGCTGAGGTAGTTCACCCCTTACTCTCCGCCTCGTACACTCGAGCACACAGCTCTCGAGCCCACCGGCGACGGGTCTATGTGGCAGGCGGCCGAACGAAGAGTGAATGCCGGATCGTCGTCGCCTCGAGCGGTTCCTTCGTTCGAAACTCCAGGAAGCAGGCGAGCAGTACGAACAGCTACGTGAGTCGACCGACGGCCAGCTCGAGGACGCACGCGAGGCCTACGAAGTGGCGAAAAACGCCCGCGGGTTGCCGTCGGACGAGGAGGGACGGGTCAGGATCGTCTGTCGGCGCTACGCCGAACAGCGGGCGGCGATGCTCGACGACCAGTACCGGCCGGCCTGTTACGAGGCGGGACACCCGGACTGTGAGGGGTGTGCGGAGGACGTCCACGAGGGTCGGATCGAGACCTGGTAACCGCAAAGCGAAGTTTTTTTCGAGATCAGTCGACTATCCCGAGTTCGGCTCGGCGCCGTTCTCTGGCCAGACTGCCCAGAGAAGGACAGCGGCGATCATCGCAACGGCGAGTACGATCGACTCGAGGACGGTCAGTTCGACGTGGAACCACGCCAGTACCGTCCGGAGTTCGACCACGATGGGGACGATGAAAGCCACGAGTATGAGCAACGCGGCTTTCGAGATTCGCAACTCCACTACCGGATCACCTCACCGACGGACGGAAGCGAGTCGACGAGGACCGTCTGGGCGGTCGAGATTGCCACGTCGATGGTCACGGGGAAGCCGCTGATCTCGTATCCGAAGAGGCCGCCACGTTCGACGATGCTCAGGATCGGGAACGTGTACGCGAAGATCACGAGCACGATCGCGATGGCCGTCCAGAGCTTCATGTTGTCCAGCACGAGCGGCGCGTCTTCGGGACCCGACAGCGTATCGGCGTAGCCGTTGGCAGGAACGCCGCCATTGCGACTTCCGAGGACGGTCGCGACCATGATCGTGAGGAACAGCGCGACCGAGAGACCCAGCAGGATGCCGCCGAGAACGACCTGTGCGTCGAGTTCGGCGACGGAGCCGACGCCAGCCTCGAAGGAGAATTCCTCGTACTGGGGTTCTGCGGTTCGGCGGGGAATACCCAGGAGTCCGCCGCGGTGCATCGCGTTGCTCATGAACGTCATCCCGACGAACCACAGCAGGACCTGGACGAGTGCAAGCGAGCGGTTCCAGAGTCGCTTGCCGGTAACCTGCGGAACGAACCAGTAGGCCGCGGCCATGAACGTCAGCGCGACGGCCGTCCCGACGGTCAGGTGGAAGTGACCGACGACCCAGAAGGTGTTGTGCACGAGGTAGTTGATGTTCATGCCGGCGTTGATCATCCCCGAGAAGCCGGCGGCGGCGAACATCAGGCCGGCCAGCGCCATCCCGGTGAAGACGGGGTCGCGCCACGGAAGTGCCTTGAGCCAGCCGAAGTAGCCCTCACCACCGCGCTGTCGGCCACCGTGTTCCATGCTGGCGACGACGGTAAACGCGGTCAGCAGGCTCGGCAGCAGGAGGAACATCGTGTTCGTCATCGCGATGAACTTGAACCCTTCAGAGATGCCCGGGTCCAGATACTGGTGGTGGATCCCGGTCGGCACCGAGAGAATCAGGAAGAGGACGAACACGACGCGGGCGAGCGGATCGCTGAACAGCTTGCCGCCGGAGAGCTTCGGCAGCATGATGTACCACATCATGTACGCCGGCATGAGCCAGAAGTAGACGACCGGGTGGCCGAAGAACCAGAACAGCGTCCGGGTCAGCGTCGGGTTGATCCCGTCGACGATGCCGAGCGTCCAGGGGAGGATGAAAAACAGGAGCGCTGCGGCGACGCCGAGGGTAGCGAGATACCACATGATCGTCGTCGTCACGACCATGAACGTCGGCAGCGGGATGCGTTCACCGGGGTTCTCGGACCGCCAGGCCCACCAGGTGCGCAGCCAGTCGAAGCCGGCAACCCACGTCCCGACGACGAACAGCACGAGACCCACGTAGAACAGCGGGTGAGCCTCGAGTGGCGCGTAGAACGTAAAGAGCACGGACGCGCTCATGTCGATGACGTCGGTGAAGCCGGCGAACATCGTGATCCCGGCCAGCAGCGTCCCGAGCGACATCAGGCCGTACCAGCCCCACGCGAAGCGCATGCTCTTCAGTTCGCGATCGAGGCTCGTCGTGACCGCCCACGTGAAAAGGCCCACGAGGAAAAAGATCGTGAACACGATCGCGAGCAAGACGCCGTGGATCGTGAGCACGGTGTAGTAGTCCGTCGAGTCGATAAACCGGACCACGTCGGCACGGTGGAGTACCTGGATCACGCCGAAGAGTGCGCCGATACCGAGCGCGATGAACGAACTCCAGAACGCGGCGTGGATCAGCTTCGCTTCACTCGGGAAGTCGTCGAGGTAGACGTTCTCGCTATTCATCGTCCTCACCTCCGTCGTCGCCGTCAGTCACAGTCACCTGGCCGCTCTCCTCGTAGTCGTCGACGGTGACCGTCCAGTCGTGGTCGCCCTCGCCGAGGTCGGCGGCGTCGACGGTGAACGTCACCGTCTCGCTGTCGGCGACGGTCACGTCTTCCTCGAACTGCTCGCCGCCGACGTCGGCGGTGACGGTCGTCTCGAGGTCCTCGAGCATGCCGTTCTCGACCGTGGCAGCGACCTCGATTTCCTCGCCGGAGGTGACCTCGCCGGGTGCATCGACGGAGAGTTCGGTCATGTCGAACTCGTCTTCGGGGACGACTTCGACGGTCCCCTCCATGTCGTGGTGGTACTGGCCACAGTACTCGTTGCAGACGACGCCGTATTCGCGGGGTTCGTCGAACTCGACGGTCATCGAGGAGACCTCGCCGGGGATGACCATCGTGTTGACGTTCGTCCCGACGAGGCTGAAGCTGTGAATGACGTCGGGACTCGTGACATAGAAGGTTACTTCACTGTTTTCGGGCACCTCGATCGTGTTCGGGTTGTAGGTCCAGGTCTGGGCGCGGACGTAGGCCTCGTACTCGTTCTCACCGACCTGGACGACGCCTGGATCGCCGAACTGTTCGTGATCGTTGATCTCGTTCGGGTCGAGGGTGTCCTCGCTGTCGTCGACCATCGCGATTCCGAGGCCGACGGAGCCGTAGGTGATCGTCGCGATGAAGCCGACGATCAGGACCATCGCCGCGACCAGCCAGAGTTTTTCGTAGGTGTGAATGTTCATGCGAGCCCCACCCCCGTTCCGATCCAGCCGACGACTGTCGGATCGTTACCGAGGAACTCGACGAAGTACATGAACAGCCACAGCAGTACCAGTATGAGGAAGTACAATGCAATCAACGCGAGCGTTCCCACCGGATCGTACTCGTCGTGGCCGATCTCACGAATTACGGGTTTATCATGACCGGCCTCACGAGTGGGTTGCTCGGACTCTCTTGACTCTGTCGCCGAACTCATACGGTCGAGTAGGGAACAGACAGGACTTACGAGCAGTTCTCGTTCTTATCGGTTGGGAACCAATCCACGTTTTAAGTATCCTCTATACCCAGGTACCGACATGGCGTTTGAAAGTCTCACACCGCGTCGAGCGCTCATCGTTGGCCTCCTGGCACTCCTTCCCGTATCGTGGTACGGGCTCGCAGGTTCGTTGAGCGCGGGCGTCGTCTCCGCGATAAACGTCCTGATTATCCTCACCTGTCTGTTCATCGCGTTCACCCCGGTCGAAGGCCATCACGCTCACGGATCGGACGGATCGTCGTCGTAACTTCACATGTTCGAACTCGAGGTACTCGCACACGCCCACGACCATGGAGCGACGGCGATGGCCGCCGAGAACGTCGACCTCGCGGTGTTCCTGCTCGTCGGCCTGCTTGCGGGCGCACACTGTCTGGGAATGTGTGGCCCACTCGTAACGACGTACGCCGATCGAATGAGCAAGGGAGCCGAATCGAAACGCAGGGGCGAGAACCGCCTCTCCCTGTTCGAGGTCCGCCAGCACGGACTGTTCAACCTCGGTCGTGCAGCGAGTTACGCGGCGATCGGCGGCCTGTTCGGTCTCCTCGGTGGCCTGGCGTTTACCTCGGTCGACGTCGTCTCGAGCAGCGGGAACGCTGTCAGGGGAGCGATGGGAATCCTCGTCGGAATCGCGATCATCGCGAGCGGACTGTACTACCTCCGTGGCCAGGCCGGTCTCCCACACGGACTTCCCGTCGTCGGCCCCCTCTTCCGCTGGCTCTCGGGACTGCTCGCGAGTCGGGTCGATCGACTCGCCGGTTCGCCAGGGATCGTCGGGCTGGGAGCGGTCCACGGGCTGCTCCCGTGTCCGATCATCTACCCGGCGTACATGTACGCCTTCGCGCTCGGCGATCCGATCCGCGGCGCGCTTTCGCTCGGGATCCTCGGACTCGGGACGATTCCGACGCTGTTTCTCTACGGAACGTTGCTGAACTCGATCGAAACGTCGACTCGAGTTCGGCTCCACCGGGCCCTCGGCCTCGGGTTCATCCTGCTCGGCTACATCCCCTTGCAACACGGCCTGATGCTGTACGGCATCCCCCTCCCGCATCCGCCGTTGCCGTTCTACCAGCCGCTGTAACGATCGTCCCGTCTCCCGACACATGACGGACCACCCCTCACTCCCCGACCCGGACGCCACCACCAATAGCGACGCGACCGTAGTGAACGACGACGAATCGGGCGCGTGCAGCCTCTGTTCGCTCCCAACGGCGGACAACCCCGTTACCGCTCCCGACGTCGACGGCACCTTCTGTTGTCAGGGGTGTCTCGAGGTCTCCCGAACGGTCGACGCTGTCGACGACGTCGACGCCGACGAGGTCCAGGGTCGACTCGACGAGTCCGACGCCACCGACCTCGACGATCTCGAGGGCGAGGACGCTTACCTCGCGGTCGAGGGGATGCACTGTTCGACCTGCGAGGCCTTTCTCGAGACGACGGCAGAATCCGAAGCCGGCGTCCTCGGCGCACAGGCAAGCTACGCGACCGAAACCGTGCGACTTGTGTACGATTCGGATCGGCTCGCGGAAGACGACCTGCCGGAGGTCGTCTCGGGATACGGCTACACCGCACGGGATCGTGCGACCGACGAGAGCGAGTCGAGCGGCGACCAGGCGCTCGTGAAGTTCCTGATCGGCGGCGGCCTGTTCGGGATGATGGTGATGGTATGGTATGCCGTCTTCCTCTATCCGACCTACTTCGGCTACGAACCGGTTGCCGACTTCGGGAGTTACGACGGCTACTACGTCTCGGTGAACATCTGGCTGATGACCTCGTTCGTCCTTTTCTACACGGGGTATCCGATCCTTCGGGGTGCATACGTCAGCCTGCGAGCGGGGATGCCGAACATGGACTTGCTCGTGACGACGGCCGCCGTCGGTGCCTACGCCTACAGCACGCTCGCGATGGTGCTCGGCCGGACCGACCTCTACTTCGACGTCAGCGTCGCCGTCGTTCTCGTCGTCACTGCTGGCACGTATTACGAAGAGCGGATCAAACGCCGCGCCACGAACCTCCTCTCGGACCTGACCGAACAGCAGGTCGACGAAGCGCGTCTCGAGGACGGCGAGACGGTTTCGCTCGAGATGGTCGAACCTGGGGATCGACTGCTCGTGCGGCCAGGAGAGCGGATCCCGCTGGACGGCGAACTGCTCGAGGGGGAAGCCGCCGTCGACGAGTCGCTGGTGACGGGCGAATCCCTGCCGGTCGAGAAGGAACCGGGCGACCCCGTCCGCGGCGGCACCGTCGTCACCGACACGCCGGTCGTGATCGAGGTCGGCGAGGACGCCGAGAGCACCCTCGATCGACTCGTCTCCTTGCTGTGGTCGATCCAGAGTTCCCGGCCGGGCGTCCAGCGACTCGCGGACAAACTGGCGACGATCTTCGTGCCGCTCGTACTCGTGCTGGCGACGGCTGCGACCGTGATTTTACTCGCGACTGGCTCCCCTCTCTCGACGGCCCTGCTCGTCGGACTGACAGTCGTGATCGTCTCCTGTCCCTGCGCGCTGGGGCTGGCGACGCCGCTTGCGATCGCCTCGGGCGTCCAGGCAGCCGCGAAACGCGGGATCGTCGTCGCCGCGGAGACGCTCTTCGAGGAAGCACCCGACGTGGACGTCGTCGTCCTCGACAAGACCGGGACGCTCACGACGGGGACGATGACCGTCACAGCGATTCACGCAGGGGGAGACGAGAACGCCCTGCTCCGGCGGGCCGGTGCCGTCGAACGACTCTCGGAGCACCCGATCGCAGCGGCGGTCGCGGACGCAGCCGTCGAGAGAAACGACGAGAACGCCGACCTCGAGACCAGCGTCGAAACGTTCGAACGCGACTCGCGCGGCGTCAGCGGCGTCGTCGACGGTGACCGCGTCGTCGTCGGCCACCCGGACTACCTCCGCGAGTCCGGACTGACGATTCCGGACGCGCTCGAGCCCCGGATCGACGACGCTCGAGCGGCCGGCGACGTCCCGGTCGTCGTCGGCTGGGACGGGCGGGCCCGCGGCGTGATCGTCGTGGGCGACTCCCCGCGCGAAGAGTGGAAATCGGCGGTCGACGCGCTGGCCGAGGACCGCGAGGTCGTCGTCCTCACGGGCGACGAAGGGGCTGCAGCAGATCGGTTCCGTGCCGTCGACGGCGTGAGCGAGGTCTTCGCCGGCGTTCCACCCGAAGCGAAGGCCGAGACGGTCAGACGACTCCGTGCTCGCGGCACCGTCGCGATGGTCGGCGACGGGAGCAACGACGCCCCTGCGCTCGCGGCGGCGGACGTCGGAATCGCGATGGGCAGCGGGACGAAACTCGCGACCGATGCGGCCGACGCCGTCATCGTCGGCGACGACCTCGAGTCAGTCACCGAGACGTTCGAGATCGCCGGTGGGACCAACAGCCGGATCCGACAGAACCTCGGCTGGGCCTTCTTCTACAACGCGGTCGCGATCCCACTCGCGATCACTGGACTGTTGAACCCGCTGTTCGCGGCACTCGCGATGGCGACGAGCAGCCTGCTGGTCGTGATCAACTCCGCACGATCGATCCGGTAACCAGTCCGCTACTCCTCTGGCCTCTCGTCGGCGGTGACGACCCGCTCGACGACCTTCCGTTCGCCGTCCTCGTAGACGTAGGTCTCGTCGTCGGCTTCGTCTCGGGTTCGGCGGTGACTGCCGTCACAGAACGGGAACGACTCGGAGAGGCCACACTGACAGACCGCGACGTCACCGTTCTCGTCGTCGATATCGGACGGGTCGAGTTTCCGCGGGCCACTCTCCTCGAGTTCGACGAGTCGCGTCATAGGGGGTCTCCGGCTGCCAGCGGCAAAATTCCCCCGTTCGGCTCGTGAGCGCGGAACGATATCGACAAGTTACTTGTTCGTCGTGCGCAAGGACAGATCGAAGACAATGAGTCCGTACGCCGAGGCGCCGACCGCGATCGCACTCGCCGTCGTCAAGACGCTCATACTGCTCGTCGGTAGCCTCATCACGTTCTTCGCGTTCAAGGCTTATCGTCGAACCCGACAGCGATCGCTCGGCTTGCTCGCGGTCGGCTTCGGGTTCGTCACCCTCGGGCTGGTACTCGCCGGAATGCTGTACGAACTGCTCGACGTCCCGCTGATGACCGGGATCTTCCTCGAGAGTCTCCTGATGCTCGCCGGCTTTCTCGTGATCGCGTACTCGCTGTACGTCAGTTGATCACGGCTCGAGGCGTTTGCTTTCGGACGCGACCGTCTCGACCCCAGGGCTGTAGAGGTATCGCGGTTCGCTCTCCGGCGTCGCGAACCCGTTGGCCCGAAAAACCTCGTCGGGTTCGATTTCGGCAGTCGCGTCGTACAGCGGCCACGGCTCGTGCTCGACGACGGCGTACCGGAGCTCGCCGCTCGGCGATTCCGTGTAGTACCGGTCTCGAGCCGTAAGGAAGAACTCGAGCGATCCCGCATCGGCGTGATACCGGTCGCCAGTCGGTCCGTACGTCGAATCGAACCGGAGGGGTCTCGCACCGGGATGACGACGGCGACTCTCGAACCTGACACGGTAACCGACGACCTCGAGCGCGATCCGCGCGTAGTAGTACGGCAAGTGATGGAACGCTCGAGCGCCGAGTACGGCCAGCACCCCCTGTGCATCGAGGCTGAAGAAGTAGACGCCCGGCCTACCCTCGTAGGTAACGTACGTCCGGAGGTTGAGTTCTGGCAGCGGTAGTCCCACGCCGGACGGAGCGCGTTTCGGCCGAACGTCGACGTTCGTGAACGGAACCACCGAGAGCCACGCCCGTCCGTCGTGGGTGTCGACCTCGAGGGCGTCGGGGAGACGTGCCTGCACGACGTCGGGGTCGACCGGCCAGTTGGCGAAGAGGACGTGCCGCCAGCCCATGTTGAGGGAACCAAGCATTTCAGTGGTGTTACAACTCGAGGGAAGGTTAGTGTGGTGGACAGTGGTATATCCAGACGTCCCGGACCCTGGACAGCTACGTCCGATACTCGCTACCTGAAAGCCGATCGCCGAAGAAACGATATTCGGGCGGCATCACTCGATATAGCTCTCGATTTCAGCAATGACAGTATCGACGAACTCCGCCGTGACCCGGCCCTGCCACGCAACGATATCTTCAGTTCTCGGAGAATGGACTGCCCATGGAGAGACGAACGATTCGCGAGGGACACCCCCCACTTCCCAGACGTCGGATGACAGTTCGATCGAGGGTTCGTACTGCTTGGTCGAGATTGCGACGGCGAGATGCTGTTCGCCGTCGAACGGGTGCGTCTCGTTGTTCACTACGAGCCATGGCCGCTGTTTCTCGGCACCGAGTTTGAACGGATCTGACTCCGCACGACGTCACCGCGCTCCGGTTGCATCGATCAGTTTCCCTCGTCGGATGCCCGCTCGCTCGGATGGAACGTGTCAGGAGCGGCTTCCTGCCACTCGTCCGGATCGATTCCGCCATCGGACTCGTCGAGCCGTTGGGTAGCAGTGTGAAGATCGTACGCGGCAGCTACTCGCTCAGTATCGTCAGTGATAGCCCAGTACTCTCCCTTATGACGGACGAGATTTCGCTCTTTCAGTCTCGAGAGAGCCGTCCCGACGGTGTTCGGATCCTCGTCGATCGCGGTGGCGATTTCGGATCTGGTAAATGCCTTGTCGCGCTGTCCGTACAGAAACGTGACTACCTGTTCGGGGACGCTCGGCCCCTGTGGCAACTCGCCGGATTCGAAATCGTCGATACTCACCGGCATGGTCCGTAATTAGCGTGCTGACGTAATCAGTGTAGTGGTGTACTTTCTGGATATAGAAATAGCTTCCAATCGCCAGATTCCTTGAGGAACATCTTTCTATACGAACGAGGCTTCGCTCATATCAGGTGTAGTGCATCCAAAACAGTGTCAGGGGACACTATCCGACGAGTGAATCAAAAGAAGCCTAGGCCGGGATTTGAACCCGGGCTCTCGTCCTTACCAAGGACGCGCTTTACCGCTAAGCTACCCAGGCACGCATTATACCGTTACCCGGAGCCATCTTTATGGCTTTCGATTCAACTCGGTTGTGCGTCGGTGTGTCGCGGTGCACTCGTGCGATCGTGGAGGTCACGGATCCGTCGCCGACGTCGCTCGATCGGTCGTGTGATCCTCGAGCGACTGCTCGGACGGCGAACGGTCGAATCCGGCGAGACAGTCCTCGGCGGCGGGAAACGACGTGCCGGCGGCGTCGGCGATCTCGTCGGCGGCTGCGAGCAGCCGTGGTGTCGGCGTTTCGCCGGCCGCGGCCGCACCGGTGCGGACGGCCAGTTCGAGGACGTCCCGTTCCAGGTTGGCGTCGATCTCTGTGGCTCGAGCGGACTGGTCGCTGCCCTCGCCGACGATCGTATCGCGTCTCGTCTGATCCCGGCCGAAGGCCCGGACGGTTCGGACCGCTTTCCCGGCCGCGTCGGTGCGTGCGAGCAGGTAGAACCCGCGTGCCACGAGGATGTCGGCTGCGAGGATCTCGAGGTCGGGTTCGACGTTTGCCTCGTCGTGGTCGTCGTCCCGCCAGGGTTCGTCATGGGCGAGCGTGCGTGTGAGTCGGAGCCCTTCGTAGATGAGCTGGACGCCTGCGGCGTGGGAGACCACGCCATCGACGTCGTCGGTTTCGCGGCGTTCGGCCGTCTTCCCGTCGGCGGAAACTGCGGGTGCGTCGCCCGTCGATTCCTCGAGTGAGGAGTTCACGTTCGCGCTGGTGCCGCCGGTAGTCTCCGGAGCGACGGCAGCGGCGCTCTCGAGGGTCAACACGGCGGGAACCATCGATGCCCGCTCGAGAACGGACTCGATCAGGTCGTACAACCGCGGTGGTTCAACGTCCGCGACGGCCTCGGAAGCGGCACGCCGACAGGTGTCGGCCTTCTCCATTGGCGGGCCCTTACGAGGGAGGAGGCAAAGACCTTTGGAAACGCCCGGTCGACTCCTGCCATGATCGAGGTCGAATCCGACACCGACCGATCGATACGTACCGTCACGCTCGCCCGTCCGGAGGCCAGAAACGCCCTGACGATCGATGCTCTCGAGGAACTCGAGGCGGCGATCGACGACGTCGAGGAACCCGTCGTCTACCTCCGTGGGGCAGGCCCGGCGTTCTGTGCGGGTGCCGACCTCGAGACAGTGAGCGACCTGGACGGAGACGAGGAGCGAGCCGAGGCGTTCGCCCGACTCGGCCAGCGAGTCGCCCGGACGATCGAGGACACGCCAGCCATCGTCGTTGCGGGAATCGACGGCGCAGCGCGAGGTGGCGGACTCGAACTCGCACTCGCCTGTGACGTCCGCGTCGGGACGCCCGACTCGACCTACGGCGAACCCGGCGTCAGTTTCGGTCTGTTCGGTGCCTGGGGTGGGACCGTCCGACTTCCCCGTATCGTCGGCGAGGGTGACGCGCTCGAACTGGCGCTCACCGGGCGGAGTATCGACGCCGAGACGGCGCTCCGGATGGGGCTGATCTCGCGGATCGAGTCGAACCCGCGGACGGTCGCGGAAGAGATTGCAGCCAACGCCGACGATACGCTGACCGTCCTGAAGCGACGGCTCCGGGACGACGCGGGCCGGACGACCCAGGAGGAACGCGAGGCGGAGGCGTTCGTCGACCTCGTCGCGGCTCACGCCGACGACGTCGACGCTCTCCTCGAGTGAACACGACGTGTGATGGATCCATCATATTTTTCTCGGTGTAAAGAGACGAGAAGACGATGCCCGATTCGACGTTTCTCCCCGGCGACCGCGTCGACCTCCGACCGATCGAGGAAGACGACCTCGAGTTCCTCCGGGACGCGATCAACGATCCACAGGTCTGGCGGCCGATCGGCGGTTCGCACCCGCTGAACCTCGAGCAGGAACGGGAGTTCTTCGAGAACGTCGTCTGTGGCGACGACGGCGTTCACTTGCTGATCACCGCCGACGACTCGCCCGTGGGGACGATCGGACTCCGCGAGATCGACTGGGAGTCCGGCACGGCCGAGGTCGGCTACTGGATCGAGCCCGACGAACACGGCCAGGGCTACGGCTCCGAAGCCGCGGAGCTGGTCGTCGGATACGCTTTCGACCAGCTCGGTCTCCATCGTATCAGAGCCCACGTCTTCGAGTTCAACGACGCCTCGCAGCGGCTCCTCGAGTCGATCGGTTTCACCAGGGAAGGCACCGAGCGAGAGTCGCAGTTCATCGACGGCGAATACTGGGATACCTACTGGTACGGACTGCTCGAGGACGAGTGGCGAGCGGACGAATCGTAGTCAGTCCAGCTGCTCTGGCGCCGGCGGAACCGTCCGCTTGTGTTCGCTGCGCTCGTACATGCCGCGGACCTTCTCGACCGTCTCCTCGTCGATGCCGAGTTCTCGAGCGGTTGCAGCGACCGACAGCGGGCCGTCGACGTGGGTCGCGAGGATCGAGTCGAGTGTCTCGTAGCTAACCCCCATCTCCTCCTCGTCGGTCTGGTCGGCCCACAGCTCCGCCGTGGCGGTCTTGGCTGCCAGTTCCTCGGGAACACCGACGTGGCGCGCGAGTTGGCGGACCTGTGCCTTGTAGAGGTTCCCGATCGGATGACAGTCGACCGCGCCGTCGCCGTACTTCGTGAAGTAACCGACCGCTGCCTCGCTGCGATTGCCGGTCCCCAGGACGAGTCGGTCCTCGTGGTTCGCGACGAGGTAGTTCAGGACGGCACGCACACGTGCTCGAGCATTGCCAACGGCAACGTGGTCGCCCTCGGCGTCAGGGTAGGCCTCGAGCAACGAGTCGACGATCGGTTCGATCTCGATGACGTCGTAGCTCATCTCGAGGTCCTGTGCGACTCGCTCGGCGTCGCTCATGTTGTCGTCGCCGCTGACACGGGCCGGGAGAACGAGCCCGTGGACGTTCTCGGCACCGAGTGCTTCGACGGCCAGATGAGCGGTGAGCGTGCTGTCGATGCCACCAGAGAGACCGAGAACGGCTCCGTCAGTGCCTGCGGCGTCGACTCGTTCCTGAATGAACGAGGTAATGTGGTCGTGTCGCCGATCCAGTTCCGCCTCCGAGAACCGAAGGTCGATCATTTAGTGACGTCTACACGTGGAACCGTCTAATATCCTGCCCTCGAGTTCGATCAATGGACGTATGGGCAGTTTTGACAGGAAAGCGGAGAACGAACGCTACGTTGAAGTGGAATCGGCGGGTAGAATGATGTACGCTCGAATGCGCCGCAGTGAGGCGAACAGGGTTCGTCGAACGACGGCGCACAAACGAACGTAGTGCGGCAGTGCGCCGGTGGTGAGCAAATCCGTCGGATTTGCGAGCCACGGGGCACGAGCGAACGAAGTGAGCGAAGTGCGCCGGTGGTCTAGTGGTAGGACATGAGCTTCCCAAGCTCATAGCCCGGGTTCAATTCCCGGCCGGCGCACTTCTGCCGCTCGCAAATTCGCGAGCGGCGAATGCGTAATCGAGGGAATTGAACCACGCGAGTCGCAGCATGCGAGCAAAGTGAGCGTGACCGTCTCGCCATCGGGTTCAGTTCCCAGTCGGTGCATGACTCGCCATTTCGAGGACAGTCAGTGAGAGTCAGCCGTGCTGTCGTCCAGTGGAAGACGGGAACAGGCACTCGAGTGCCGGGCGGGAATCGTGTCCCGATTCCCCGTACCACACGGGGTTCGATTGAAAAGCCTTAATACTATCACCGGGATACGTTGAGTTGCAAGCCCGGGTGGTGTAGTGGCCCATCATACAACCCTGTCACGGTTGTGACGCGGGTTCAAATCCCGCCTCGGGCGTCTTCTTCCGCGAACAATACCAGCGAGCACCGCGTAGCGTGTGCTTGCCACCCGTGAGCGGCAAAGACGGAAAAAGGGATTTGAACCAGGGAGCACGCAGCCGAGCGAAGCGAGGTCGTGCGACCGCGGTTCAAATCCCGCCTCGAGCGTCTTCTCGGATTTCTAATTCGCGAGCGGAGATGCTATCAACCGGTTTATTAGTACTGGTCGGGACGATCCTGAATATTTGTTACAGTAGTACGGTGGGGGCCAATAGAGTTAATGACGAGATATGACACAAGGTAGTATGGACCAACGAGAGGAATCTGATAACTCCCCTCTCCGGGAAATTTACGATACGCTCCGGGGACGGTACTTCTTCAAAATTACTGCCGCAATACTCGTTGTGACGGTTTTGCTCCTCGGTGCAGGATACGTGACGTTCGCGCAGGCACAGGCAAGCGTTCAAGACGATGCAGAAGAGACGCTGGTCAACGCCGCGGACCGAGAGGTGCAGGGGCTCGACCAGTTCGTTAGCGAACGAAACAACGACGTCGCTCGTCTTTCGGGAAGTGCAGAACTTCGAAACGAAGACGACGAGGAGATTCGGGAGGTACTGGAGGCGAACCTCGAGCAACTCCCGATGGAGGTCGAGGCGATCCATTATTACAACATGGAGACGAACCGCGTCGAGGTTAGCACCGAGAACAGTCTCGAGGGACAGACGGTCGACGAGGCTGATCGGTCGTGGGCTGTCGATCCCGACGATATCGGGAACGCGCTGGCGGTGCGATCGTTCGAACCGTACGAGACGGACGATGGGCCGCGGATCGGATTCGTGAGCCCGATTTCGGGCCAGACGAGTCACGCAGTCGTCGTTACTGTCGACCTCGCCGAACGGAGCGATCTGCTGACCTCGCCCGTCGACGGCGGCGTCATCGAAGTCGTCTCGACTGACGGGCAGGTGGTGCTGGCCGAAGAACCCGACGACATCCTCACCGAGTTCCAGTTACTCGACGAACTCCCACATCTCGAGGAAGACGGGGCGCTCGCCCATCTCGCGGAGGACGACGACGCGACGGGCGAAGTAGAGACGGTAGCTGGCACGCACGATCGTATCGACGACGATCAGGCGGTCGTCGCGACGATCCCGCTCGAGGAGACGTCGTGGACCGTCGCTGTCGTCGCTCCCCACGGAGCGGTGTTCGACACCGTCGGCGACGTCACCCAGAACATCCTGATTCTGATCGGGATCGCACTGCTTGGCTTCGTCGCCGTCGGTGCGGTCATTTCGCGAGACATCAGCACCTCCCTCGACGAGATGACCAGCTACGCAGAGGAGATCGAGAGTGGGAACCTCGAGGTGACGATCGATCAGTCCCGGCGGGACGAGTTCGGTCAACTGGCGGGCTTGTTTGCCCGCATTCGGGATACGATGAGCGAGCAGCTGGCGGAAGTCGAAACGCAGGCCAAGGAAGCCGAGCAGGAACGAAAGCGCGCTCAGGAAGCCAAAGACGAGGCTGAACAGGCTCAGGCAGAGGCACAGCAGGCCAAAGCCGAAGCCGAAGAGCTCAGCCAGCACCTCGAGCAGAAGGCCGAAGAGTACCGCGTTGCGATCGAAGCTGCGGCGGACGGTGATCTGACCCAGCGGCTGGATACGACCAGCGAGAGTCAGGCGATGGTCGATATTGGGAACGCGTTGAACGGGATGCTGGCCGACGTCGAGCAACTCGTCGTTCACATCCAGCGTGTCACTGCCGAACTCGACGAGGAGAGCGACGAGGTAACTGCCTCGACGGAGGAGATCGAAGCCTCGAGTGCGGAAGTCGCTGGCAGTGTCGAGGAGATTTCGGTCGGTGCGAAGCAACAGAGCGAGCAGCTTTCGACGGCGGCGACGGAGATGAGCGATCTTTCGGCGACCGTCGAGGAGATCGCGTCGTCGTCGGATGCAGTTGCGGAGCAGATGGCGCAGGCTTCGGAGTGGGGACAGGACGGCCAGCAGGCGGCGGCCGATACCATCGAGACGATGGACGAGATCGAATCGAAGGCGACCGATACCGTCGAGGAGATGGAGGCGCTTCAGGACGAGGTCGAACGGATCGGCGAGGTCGTCGATCTGATCGACGACATCGCGTCGGAGACGAATCTGCTCGCGATGAACGCCTCGATCGAGGCGGCGAACGCGGCCGACTCCGGTGACGGGTTCGCGGTCGTCGCCAACGAGGTCAAGTCGCTGGCCGAGGAAACGGCGGAGGCGACCCAGGAGGTCGAACGGCTCGTCGAGACGGTCGAAGAGTCGACGGAGTCCGTCGCAGCGGACGTCTTCGAGATGCAGTCCGGCGTCGAGAACGGGAGAGAAACCATCGACGAGACGGTCGACACTTTAGAGCGGATCGTCGACGCAGTCGAGGACGCCAACGCGAGCGTCCAGTCGATCAACGAAGCGACTGACGATCAGGCCGATTCCGCCCAGGAGGTTGCGTCGATGGTCGACGACGTCACGGAGGTCAGTGAGCGGACGGCGGACGAAGCCCAGAACGTGTCGGCTGCCGCCGAACAGCAGACGAGCGCGATCCAGGAAATCGCCGGCAACGCCGAGTCGCTTTCGGGGCGTGCCGAAGAGCTCCAGACGCTAGTCGGTCGGTTCAGCACGACGGAAGTCGACGACACCGACGAAGACAACGATCTCGTCGCGGTCGACGACTGATACGGATTGCTGTAACGATTTACCGGCGCAATCGCCGCTCGTGTCGCGGTTGCGCCGGAAATGACTTACAGTAAACCGTATGAACTGCACCCGACTTCGGTCACGATCTGTCATCCTGCAGGCGATTCGAACTCACTCGAGAACAAAACCCTTAATACTGTCACCGGGAAACGATGGGATGCGAGCCCGGGTGGTGTAGTGGCCCATCATACAACCCTGTCACGGTTGTGACGCGGGTTCAAATCCCGCCTCGGGCGCTTCTTCGATTACTAATCCGTGAGCGACCGGCGTGGCCGTGTCGCGAACACTCTGAATCGAAGAGCGACAGGACCGGGATTTGAACCCTGGAAGACGCAGCGGTCGAGTGGGACGAGACCGATCGTCTTCCTTCGGTTCAAATCCCGCCTCGGGCGTCTTCTTCCGCGGACAATACCAGCGAGCACCGCGTCGCGTGTGCTCGCTACCCCTGAGCGGCAAATCCGGCCTCGAGCGGATTTCTGCCGCAATCCGGTTCCCAAAACGAACTTTCGAGCGGTCAGGGTGCTGTAGCGCGACCGCTCGAGTAGCCGCGGTATTGATCGATGATCGACTGTCGTCTCGTGAGGGACTGTAGCCCTCTCGAGTGGGATCGAAACGGGTTGACTTCGGCCACGGGATGTAATCTCACTCGCGGTAACGAGTATCATTCTCAAATATAGGAATAAAGATAATTGATACAGAAACACATTCACGGGAGCCATCAAGCTTAATGAATTCATCTGATATTAGCAATTTATGGGAACGAGAGACGACGGGGTTGATGGGGCGTCCAGTCGGAGCGTGTACGACAGGCTCCGGGGACGATACTTCTTCAAGATCGCCGCAGCAATTCTCGTACTGACGGTCGTACTGATCGGTGCCGGGTACGTCACGTTCGCCGAAGTGCAAGCGAGCGTCGAGAACGACGCCGAGGAGACGCTGCTGAACGCGGCCGACCGCGAAGCGGAGGGGATCGATGACTTCGTTCGGGAGCGCAACGACGACGCTGCCCGTATCTCGGGGAGCGTCAGTTCGACGGATACTCACGAAGACGAGATCCGTAGCGAGTTACTGCAGAACCTCGAGATGTTACCAGGCGAAGTCGAGTCGATCCACTACTACGATCTCGAGTCGGATACGATCGAGGTGAGCACGCACGTTACGAACGAGGGTGAGCGGTTCGACGAGTCGGATCGGCCGTGGGCGGTCGATCCAGATGCGTTCGACGGCATACACGATGTGCGGTCGTTCGAACCGTACGATGCCGGGGGTGGCGTCCGGATGGGGTTCGTCAGTCCGGTCGTGGGCGAGTCTGATCACGCGATCGTCGTCACGGTCGATCTCGCCCAGCGTAGCGACGTGTTGACCGCACCCGTCGACGGTGGCCTCATGGAAGTCGTCTCGACGGAGACGGGACAGGTGACCCTCGGCGAGGAGACGGACGCAATCCTCGAGGAGTACCACCTGCTCGACGACCTCGAACATCTCGAGAACGGTGCGGATCTCGAGCCACGAACCGACGGAATCGAACTCACGGGTGCTGCCGACGAGGATACTGACGCGGACGTGGTTCACGACCGAATCGAGGACGATCGGGCGGTCGTCGCGACCGTGCCGATCGACGAGAAGCCGTGGGCTGTGACCGTCGTCGCGCCCCACGGGACGGTGTTCGACACCGTTGGCGACGTCACCAGAAGCATCGTGGCACTGATCGGGATCGCGGTCGTCGGCTTCGTCGCCGTCGGCGCGGTCATCTCTCGCGACGTCAATAGTTCCCTCGAGGAGATGACGGGCTACGCCGAGGAGATCGAAGCCGGCAACCTCGAGGTGACGATCGATCAGTCGCGACAGGACGAGTTCGGCCAGCTCGCGTCGCTGTTCGCCCGCATCCGGGATACCTTGCAGGAACGGCTGGCCGAGGTCGAGCGACAGGCCGAAGAAGCCGAGCAGGAACGCGAACGCGCCCAGGAAGCCAAAGACGAGGCTGAACAGGCTCAGGCGGAAGCACAGCAGGCCAAGGCGGAGGCAGAAGAGCTCAGCCAGCACCTAGAGGAGAAAGCCGAGGAGTACAGCGAGACGATCGAGGCTGCGGCGGACGGTGACCTAACTCGGCGGCTCGATACGACCAGCCGAAGTCAGGCGATGACCGACATCGGCACGGCAGTGAACGCGATGCTGGCCGACGTCGAACAGCTCGTCGTTCGCATCCAGCGCGTGGCTGGTCAGGTCGACGAGCAAAGCGACGACGTGACTGCCTCGACGGAGGAAATCGAAGTCTCGAGCGCCGAGGTCGCCGAGAGTGTCGAGGAGATTTCGGCTGGTGCGGAGCGCCAGAGCGAGCAACTCGCGACTGCGGCGAGCGAGATGAGCGATCTCTCGGCGACAGTCGAGGAGATCGCGTCCTCGTCCGATACGGTCGCCGATCAGGTGGCACAGGCGGCTGACTGGGGTCAGGATGGACAGGAGACGGCTGCCGAGGCGATCGAGACGATGGACGATATCGAGGACGAGGCCGCCGACACCGTCGACGAAGTGGAGTCCCTCCGGAACGAGGTCGAGCGCATCGGCGAGATCGTCGACCTGATCGACGACATTGCCGCGGAGACGAACCTCCTTGCCCTGAACGCCTCGATCGAAGCCGCGGCTGCCGGAGAGGAAGGAGACGGGTTCGCAGTCGTCGCCGACGAGGTCAAGACCCTGGCAGAGGAGACCGCGGAAGCGACCCAGGAAGTCGAGCGGCTCGTCGAGACGGTCGAAACGTCCACCGAGTCGGTCGCCGACGACGTCTTCGCGATGCAGGCTGGCATCGAGGACGGTCGGGAGACGATCGACGAGACGGTCGATACTTTAGGGCGGATCGTCGACGCGGTCGAGGACGCCAACGCCAGCGTCCAGTCGATCAACGAGGCCACGGACGACCAGGCGGAGTCGACCCAGGAAGTTGCGTCGATGGTCGACGACGTGACGGCGGTCAGCGAGCGAACAGCCGACGAAGCAGGGAGCGTCTCGGCTGCGGCCGAAGAACAGACCAGCGCGATCAAGGGTATCGCCGACAGCGCCGAGTCGCTGTCGGGTCGTGCCGACGAACTGCGGACGCTCGTCGGCCGCTTCGAGACCGCCGAAGCCGACGACCCTATCGAGAACGACGAGCCGACCGAACTCGTAGCGAGCAACGACTGATACGGATTGCTGTAACGATGTACCGGCACAACCGCGACCCGGAGGCGGTTGCGCCGAAATGACCGGTAGTAAACCGTACGACGGTCCGACAGTCACCGATCGGGGGACGGCTCAGCGACTCGGACCTAATAAGAATATATTTCCGGCCAAAAGTTAATTATACGGTAACCAGTTGGGGACCGTCGTATATCGGCGGGAGATCGTTCGGGGGTCGGCGACGAGCACCGACGATCGCCACAGCAGACTACGCAGATCTATGACGAAGATTACCGTCCTTGTCGTCGACAACGAACCTGGGTTCGCGGAACTGGCCTGTGAGATGCTCGAGCGCGAGCGCGACGCGATCGATGCCGAACCAGCGACGAGTGCAGACGAAGCCCTCGATCGCCTCGAGGCCGCCGGAGAGCCGCCGATCGACTGTATTGTCAGCGACTACGAGATGCCGCGGATGACCGGCCTCGATCTGCTCGAGCGCGTTCGAACGGAAAATCCCGACCTGCCTTTTATCCTCTTTACCGGCAGAGGGTCCGAAGCGGTCGCGAGCGAGGCGATCGACGCCGGCGTGACACACTACTTGCAGAAGAAAACAGGCGGCGAGCAGTACACCGTCCTGGCCAACGAGGTCGTCAACGCCGTCGAGCAGTATCGGACCGAGACCGAACTCCGGGAGAACGAACGACGGTACCAGCGGACGGTAACGGCGTTACACGAGACGACGCGAGAGTTGATGCGAGCCGAGAGTAAAGCCGAGATCTACCGGACGGCAGTCGAGACCGTCCGAGAGGTACTCGACGTTCCCGTCGTCGTGGCCTACGCGTTCGACTCGAGCGAGGGTGTTCTCGAGTTGACCGCGTCGACGGGACGACCGACGGAGACGAACGCGGGTGGCAGAACGAATCAGACCGCAGAGTCGTGTCCCGACTCCGAACCGACGGCCACAGGAACCGCTGTCGTCGATCCGATTCAGCGGTTCGAGCGTGGCGAGGGAGTCGTCTGGGAGGCCTTTTCGGAAGGGGAAAGTGCTACCTGCGGGGCGGATTCCGGTACCGTTACCGCGACTGATGCCACGAACCCGGCTTCACCCGACCGGAGCGAGTTGATCGTTCCACTGGGTATCCACGGCGCGCTGGTTGCCGGAACGGACGACGCCGACGGCTTCGACGAGACGATGACCGAACTGTTGCACGTGCTGTCGGCAAACACCGAAGCGGCCCTGGATCGTGCCGAACGCGAGGAACTGCTCCGGGAGCGCGACCGGATGCTGACCCGCCAGAACGAGGAACTGAGCCGCCTCAACCACACGAACGGGATCGTCCGCGACATCAACCACGGGATCGCACAGGCGTCGACGCGATCGGAGATCGAAACGACCGTCTGTGAACGGCTCGCCGACACCGACCGGTATCAGTTCGCCTGGATCGCAAACACCGACGAGCCACCGAAGCCGACGACGTGGATCGGCGTCGACGCGACCTACGTCGATCTGATCCGTGGGGATGGCAACTGTGCTCCCGAAATCGGGCTCGTTCGCGACGCCCTCGAGAGCGAACAGGTCCAGGTCGTAGAGGACGTCCTCGAGGCCGACGACTGGAACCAGCGTCGGAAGGAGGCGCTGACCCACGGCTACCAAACCGTGCTCGCAGTCCCGCTTGCCGACGACGAGCGGCGATACGGCTCCCTGGTCGTCCACGTCGACGGCGTCGACTCGATCGGCGACGGCGAGCGGGACGTCTTCGCCGAACTCGGGGAGACCATCGGCTACGCGATCCGGGCGGTCGAGCGAACGCGGGCGATGCTCGTCGACGGCCGTCTCGAACTCGAACTCGAGTGTCGGGACGATCGACTCCTGCTCAACCGGCTCTCGGATCGCATCGACGGCCGGGCGACCCTCGAGGGGATGATCGACCGTGGCGACGAGGAAGTCGTCAGTTTCGTTACCGTTCCGGACACTGTCTCGCCGACCGCGCTCGAGCAGGAGTCGGCGGCCGTCGAACGGGTCACGGTCGTCTCGGAGAGCGACGACGAACAGTTGCTCGAAGCGACCACCGACTCGAGGCCGGTTCTGGAGGTGTTACACAGCTACGACGTCAGGCTTCGGACAGCCGCCGCGGAGGGGGGAGTGACGACGATCGTTCTGGCGGTCCCCCAGGGGATCGACACTCGCGAACTCGTCGAGGCGATCAAGGCCGAGTACCCCGAAACGTCGCTTCAGGCCCGCCGGGAGACGACGGCCACGCCTTCGGCTCGAAACCTCGATACGTATCTCGAGCAGCGACTGACCGACAGGCAGTTCGAGGCGTTGCAGGCGGCACACTACGGCGGCTTTTTCGCCTGGCCACGCGAGACGACGGCCGAGGAACTCGCCGAGGTACTGTCGGTCTCCCCGCCGACCTATCACTACCATCTCCGGGCCGCAGAGCGAAAACTCGTCTCGCTCGCGTTCGACGAACTCTAATTAATTAGTACCGAACACTGTCCATCGCTAACTGGTTATAGATTATATTTAACCAGTATGGACTCGTAGGATGAAGTGGCGATTTGCGGTATTTGTCGCCACCCCCCAATCCCCAATTTCCCCCACCCCTTTGGTACGACGTCCTCAGCGACCGCTTCGTCTCGAGTCGGCACAGCAAAACCAGGTCAGTTCGATCCCGACTCGACGCGACGGTCCCACTCGATCCACTCCTGTTCCCAGCCAGAACGAGACTCGAGACGTTTTCGGGCACGTTCCCGGTCCTCGCGTTCCGTCCGATTTCGCTCGACGGCACCCGACTGCTCGCCCTCGACGAGCAACGGAGCGAACGAGACGGCGTCGAACCCCTGGCGTTCGTCCTCGGGCGTCGTCGAGACGAGTCGCTGTCGCTGGGTGCCACGCGGGAAGACGAGTCGGCCGTCCTCGGCCAGTTGCTCGAGCAACGCTCGCGGCGGGTCGACGACGGCCGCCTCGAGCAGGATGCGATCGAACGGGGCGTACTCCGGCAGGCCGTTCGCGCCGTCGCGACGGTCGACGAGCACGGCGTCGTACCCTGCCCGCCCCAGGTTCTCGCGGGCCAGCGCGACCAGCGGTCGGGCGATGTCGACGGCGTGGACGTTCGTCTCGTCGGTCAGTTCCGCGGCGATCGCGGCCGTATAGCCGACGCCGGCGCCGACGATCAACACGCTGTCGCCGTCCTCGATGGAAAGCGCCTCGAAGAGTCGCGCGACCGTGCTCGGCGAGAGAACGCGCGTCCCGAGGGCGTCGTGTTCGCGGTCGGCGTAGGCTGCCCGCTCGTCGTCGAGAAACTCGTGACGCGGGGCGTCTCGCATGGCGAGGGCGACGGCCTCGTCCTCGAGTACCTCCTTCGGCGGCGAGGTGAGGCCGTCGACCATGTCGTCCCGTAGTACCGCGGGCTCCATAGTCGGGGTATCGCTCCGGGCGTAATCAATGGCGCGCTTGCCTACCCGCGCATCCGAACGAACCGAACGCCGCCGTGTTCGGTCCGCTCGAGGCTCCCGTCCGCCCGCTTGGTGGCTTTCACGAGCGTCTGGAACCCGCTCCCGATCGGCGCCAGGATTCGACCGCCAGGACGGACCTGCTCGACGACCGGGTCGGGAAGTTCCGCCGTCGCACAGGTGAAGTAGGCTGCATCGTAGGGGGCGTGCTCGGCCCACCCCTTTCGGCCGTCGCCGACCCGAACCGAGACTTCGCCATAGCCCGTCTCCTCGAGACGCTTACGGGCGTCTTCCGCCAGTTCCTCGCCGTACTCGACGCTGTAGACGTGCGCCGCACCGACGAGTTCGGCAGTGACGGCGGCGTGGTAGCCACAGCCGGTTCCGATCTCGAGGACCGACTCCCCCGCCTCGAGTGCCAGCCTGTCGGCCATGATCGCGACCATGTGCGGCGCGCTGATCGTCTGTCCCTCACCGATCGGCAACGGCCGGTCCGCGTAGGCGTCGCCGCGTCGATCCGACGGGACGAACTCGTGGCGCGGCACCGACTCGAGCGCCTCGAGGACGCGGTCGTCGTCGACGCGGGAGGCGACGGTCCCGACCATCCGCTTGCGGGCGGTTTCGTAGTCGTCGCCGTCGCCGGGGTCGTCGGACCCGAAGCGATCGAACATGATCGACAGTACGCGCTCGCAGGCAATAGGTAGTGGGCCAGAATTACGGAGAGGTCAGGAAAGCGACGACTCGAGGTCGTCCCGGTCGACGGACCGGAAACTCGTGGCGCGCGCAGTCGGGTCGCCGAGCGACGTGCGAGGCGACCCTGCCGAATTCGTGCGAGGGGTGAGGAGCGCAGAGGCGACGGTTCGAGCACCGCAGACGGCTGGGGAGGGTGAAGGTCGGGCGGGACTGAAAGGGGCCGGCCGGTCGGGGAGGGTGGTGGCCGGTAGCACCGCAGGCGAGCGACGCGAGCCGAGGAGCGCACGCCGCCAGCCGACTCGAGCGGCCCGGGGGGCTTTCTGGGTGGTGGAAGTTCGTGCGTTGTCGGTTGCAGCTATCCAGAGAGAAACCGACTACCAGGCAGACCAGGCGCTGGTCTGCTCGTCGTAGGCGTAGATCCGTTTGGCGTCTTTCGCGAGTACCGTGTCGCCTTCCACCTCGTAGCGGTCCCGTTCGTAGTCCGAGGCATCGGTCCGGACGACGAAGGCGTCGATTTCGAATTCGTCGTCGCCGAACTCCTCGACCGCGCCGACCTCGAACTCGTAGTCGCCGGGGACGTAGACCGTCGTGGAGCGGCTGTCGTCCCGGGAGCCATCCTGCGGGTGGATCGTCACGTTGACCGCGACGTTGTCGACCTCGCGGGTCCAGACGGTCTCGACCTTCTCGGCGGGCGCTTCCTCGACACGCCTGTGACCCTCGAGTTCGACGCTCGTGACTCGGACGGTCGAGAGCACTTCCTCGGTCTCGAGGATGAACTCGTCGCCGACCTCGACGGTCTCGTCTTCCGGCGTCGTGACGTTCGCCGTGAAAGACTCGCCTTCCTGGGAGATGACGACGTCCAGGGTGACCTCGGCCGTTTTCTCGGGCTGTACCTTGTGGACGTGGTTACACTCGCTGCAGCGGACGGTAACGGTCCCGCCGCCTTCGGTCGCGGTGAGGACCTCGTGGACGGTCTCGAGCTCCGGCGAGCACGACGGGCAGGGTGTCGGGACCCGATCCGGCAACTCAGGTGAATCGCTCATAGCACTCCGTAGCGGTTACGTACCTAAAAGGCGATTGGACCTGTCTTGATACCGTTTCGGACTACGCCTCGGGTAGCTCGACTTCCTCGCCGTCGGCGTACACCGTCGGCTCCCGCAGGATACCGTCGAGGTGGATCGGTGCCTCGACGTCCCCGCCGATCCCCGCGTCGTCGCCGATGGCGATGTGAACGGTGCCGCCGGCCTTCTCGTCTAACAGGACGGAGCCGACGAGTTCCGTGACCGCGACGTTCGTTCCGATACCAAGTTCCGCGAGGTTGTACGCGGCGTCGCCGACCTCATCAGCGGCTCCCTCGACCGTCTCGCGGATCTCGTCGTCCGAAATGTCCGTGACGAGGCCGTCCTCGACCTCGAACGTGAGTTGCTGGCCGTCCTCGAGCAGGCCGTGCGGACGCATCGTCCCGTCGACGACGAAGGTGCCGTCGGCACTCGAGGGGCTGACGAACACCTCGCCGGCGGGGAGGTTAGACATCTCGCCGCCGTCGTGGACGATGCCGGTGTCCTGAAGCCACTCGCGGTCGGCGACCTGGAACGTGATGTCGGTGCCGGCGTCGGTCGTCACGCGGACCTCGTCGGCGTCGGCGACCTGATCGTGGAGGTCCTGAGAGTGAGCCGCGATCGACTCGTAGTCGGCGTCGAGGCCGGTCGTGAACACCTCCTCGGTGATCCCCGGAAGGGTCGCGACGCGGGCACCTTCCTCGTTGGCGTCGGTTCGGGCACGGGTGTGGCTCAGGCTCTTGGTCGTCGGTGCGAGGACGACGTCGGCCCCGGCCATCGCCGACGCGACCGGTTCTGGCGGCTCGCTGCCGTGAGTCTCCCCCGGCGGGTACCGAACGACGACGGCGTCGTCGGTGATCTCGCTCGCGACCTCGTAGATCGCCTCGCCGATCGGCTCCCGTTTGTCGTCGGTGACGACGGCACAGCTTTCGTCGCTCTCGAGTGCGAGGCACTGTCGAACCGCTGTCTCGGCGGCGGCACGGAGTTCGCTCATGGTCGTACGTGTGCCCGTAGAGCCGATAGTTCTTGCCTTCTTTCCCCGCAGAGACGGCTGCGATACCGTTTTGACACTCCCGACGGGAACGTACGATCATGACCGGAGCCGGATCTGCAGTCGACGACGTTCTGTTCGACGAATCGACGAACGAGGCGGTCAGAAACACGCTGCCGGACGTCGGAATTGCGTTTTTCGAACTCGTCACGCATCTGGGCGACGGGACGGTGTTGATCCTGTTCGCGACGCTTCTGTACTGGTTCGGCAGCGAGTCACGTCGGCGACAACGGGCGCTCGTGATCGCTATCGGGATCGCAGCACTCGCGGTCAGCGCCGGTATGAAAGGAATCTTCCTCGAGCCGCGACCGACGCTTGCCGGCGACTACGGCGGCTATAGCTTCCCGAGCGCACACGCGATGGGAGCGGCCGCGTTCTACGGGACGATTGCCGTCGTCGGCGATATCTGGACGAAACGGACGCGATACGCCGTCGCCGGGGCGATCATCCTGCTGGTCGCCACGTCGCGGGTCGTCATCGGCGTCCACTTCGTGGGCGACGTCCTCGTCGGGACAGTTCTCGGACTGGTACTCGTCGCCGCGCTCACTCGCGACGGGGCCGATCCCGGATTCGTCTTCGGCGTCGCGTTCGCCATCGCCGCCGTCGCCTACGGACTCGGCTCGAGGGAGTTTACGACGATGAGCGTCGGCGCGGCCGTCGGCGGCGCAATCGCCTGGCAGTACGTCACGACCCGGCCCGCAGATCCGCATGGCGCCGCGATCCTCGTTCTCGGCGTGTTGACGCTACCGGCGTTGCTCGCGCTCCGACTGGTCGAGGGAATCTGGGATCCCGCGATCCACGAGATCTTCGAGATCGTCGGCTATGCAGCGGCGGTGGGCGCAGTGCTCGTCGTTCCGATCGTCGCCGAACGACTGAACGGGTGGTCGACCGTCCAGTGGCTCCAGATACACCTCCCCTTCAGCGGCCGGACGATCGATTCGGATCAGCTTGTGACAAGAGAAAAATAACCGGCTGAAAACTCCATACCGAGTAAATATCACGCGAGAAAGCTCGAAACGGTTATCCGGCTCGGTGGAAGACACCCGGGTACATGATACAGGTCGCGATCAACGGGTACGGGACGATCGGCAAACGCGTCGCGGACGCCGTCCGGCTCCAGCCCGACATGGAAGTAGCGGGCGTCGCGAAGACGCGCCCGAACTTCGAGGCCGAGGCCGCTCTCGAGAAGGGGTTCGATCTCTACGCTGCCGTCGAGGAACGCGCGGATCAGTTCGACGAGGCTGGCCTCGAGATCGCCGGTCCCGTCGAGGAGCTCGTCGACGCGGCGGACGTCGTCGTCGACGCAACGCCGTCGGGTATCGGTGCGAAGAACAAGTCGATGTACGAGGAGTACGACACGCCCGCACTCTACCAGGGTGGCGAGGACGCCGACATCGTCGACGTCAGCTTCAACGCCCGATCGAACTACGAGGACGCGACGGGTGCCGACCACGTCCGCGTCGTCTCCTGTAACACGACCGGGCTCTCGCGAGTTATCGCACCTCTGCGCGAAGCCTACGGCGTCGAGAAGGTCCGCGCCACGCTCGTCCGGCGCGGCGGCGACCCCGGCCAGACCTCGCGCGGTCCGATCAACGACATCCTGCCGAACCCGGTTACCATCCCCTCCCACCACGGCCCCGACGTCGAAACCATCTTCGACGATCTGGACATCGACACGCTCGGGATGAAGGTTCCGGCGACGCTGATGCACATGCACAGCTTGAACGTGACCCTCGAGGAGGAGGTCGACGCCGACGACGTTCGCGAGTTGTTCGCCGACGAATCACGGCTATTCCAGATTCCCGCACACTTCGACATCGACGGCAGCGGGAAACTCAAGGAGTACGCCATGGACGCGGGTCGACCGCGAGGCGACATCTGGGAGAACTGCATCTGGGAAGAATCCATCTCGACGGTCGGGACGGACCTCTATCTCTTCCAGGGCATCCACCAGGAGAGCGACGTCGTCCCCGAGAATATCGACGCCATCCGTGCGATCACCGGCGAGGCCGACGCCGGAGAGAGCATCGCGACGACCGACGAGACGATGGGCATCGGACTCTAAGTCCCGTTCCACGACGACTTCGGGATTCAATCGGTCGATATCGGCGAGGTACTGTTGCAATCTGAGAGCGACCCGCTCGAGTCGGACCGGCGTCCACCCGATGGGAGACGAGTGAGGGTGGAGACGATCCGGGTATCCGGAACCGAGAACCCGCGAGCAGCCACTGTTGCAGTGACGACACGTCCGAACAGAACCACTGTTTCCCACCTGCCGAAAACCGCTCACCGTCAGAAAGTTTTTGCCACGCGGGGAACTATCCAGTGACATGCGTCGAGACGACCGCGACGAACCCTTCGACGACCTCTTTCGTGAGATCGAACGAATGATGAACGAAATGATGAATGGTGCCGATACTAACGTCAACTTCGACTCCCCCGGTCCGAGCAACAGCGAGAACGGCTTCGGGGCCGACACCCACGTCGACATCCACGACACCGACGAGAAGATCCGCGTCATCGCCGACCTCCCCGGTGTCGAAAAGGACAACATCGAACTCGAGTGTGACGGCAAGTCCCTGACTATCTCCGCGAGCAGCGACCACCGCCAGTACGACGAACGCGTCGATCTCCCCCGCCGCGTCAACGAACACACTGCCTCCGCAACCTACAACAACGGCGTTCTCGAGGTCGTCTTCGAGCCAGCCGAACAGTCCTCGGGCATCAGTCTCGAGTAACGCGGGCGTCGCGGTCGTCCCCGGTCGATTCCGGGGACCCTATTTATTTCCTTCCGTGTCCGCCCTCGTCCGTATCGCAGCCGCGAGCCTGTCGTAAAACCCCGACTCGTACTTCGTCTCCTCGTCGATCGTCGGCCGGGCGTTCGTCTCGTTGACCACCAGTCGACCGTCTGTCTCGAGCAAGTCCACGCCGACGAACGGGATCTCGAGTTCGGCTGCGACCGATTCGGCCAGTTCCCGGTACTCCACGGGGAGGTCGACACCGGTCGCCTCGGCACCGCGATGGACGTTGTGTTTCCACTGGCCCTCGGCGATGGCCTCGTCGGGAAGCCGTCGTTCGACCGCACCGACGTACTCACCCTCGAGGACCATCACCCGATAGTCGGTCGCGTCCGGCAGGTATTCCTGGACGAGAAACGACCGGTCGCCCGTTGCCTGGTAATCGTGAACCAGCGAGAGGTAGTCACAGATCCCCAGAAAGGAATCGAGGTCGCCCGCCTTCGCGACGCCGACGCCCCTCGTCGTCGAGTTCGGTTTGACGACGACCGGTGGCTCGAACCGCTCGAAGACCGACGCCAGTTCGTCCTCGGCGACGTCGTTCGAGACGTAGACCGACCTCGGGACGGGAAGGTCGGCCCGCTCGAGTCGCGCAAGCACTTCGGCCTTGTTCCGCGAAGTCAGTACGGTCTGGTGGTCGTTGAGCCACGGCACCTCGAGCAACGCGTCGGCCACCCCACCCTCCATCAGCCGACCGGGATAGACGAAGCCGACGTCGTACTTGTCGGGCCCCCACGGTGGCTCCGTCAGGTCAACCACGCGCTCGCTCGCGGGCACGTGATGAACGCGGATGCCGCGTTCCTCGAGCGGGTCGCGCATCCGCCGGAACGTCTCCTGGTCGTTTGCGACCGCGAGATCGATCATACCGGGAGTGGGGTGTAGATCGGTAAAAAGGTGGGCGAGATCACAACCCGACCACAGCGACGGCCGAGAGTGCGACTCGAGCAGAGGCGAGAGTCGCACGATCCGGGGGAAGGCAGGCAACTGCCAAGTTACTGGCCGCGAGTGAGAGAAGCGAACGAGCGGGCCGACGACCGATGTGACCGAACGACTGCGCGGCGCGGAGCGCCGCGAGATGCGAACGGCGTAAGCCGTGAGCTACGGGAGTGAGGGAACGGAGGGAGGAGTGCTTTTAATCGAATTTTTGCCGAGGGTGCGCCTTCGGCGCACCCGCAGCGCAAAACTTCGTTTCTATGCGATAAGCTGCTCTTCGCCCTTCTCGACCACGATACGGCACGGCGGCGTGATCTTGTTGTAGGCGCGGCGGAACGCTTCCTTGGCGAAGTCGGCGTCGTCGACGTCACACCAGATGGTGAAGATGCGGTCACCGGCGTCGATACGCGCGGCGGTGCCGACGATCTTCCCGAACGACTGGCGCATCCCGTCGGAAACACGGTCTGCACCCGCACCGGTCGCCTGCTTGTTCTCCCGGATGACGTGGTGGGGGAACTTGCGCAGGATCATCTTGTAGTTGCCCTCGCCGGCGTTTTTCAGCATGTGACGGTTGGCCGAGAGACGCGAGGACTCGAGCGATCCGTGACGGATCTGGACCTCTTCCTCGGTGACGAGGCTGATCTGGACGGGGTAGTCTTCGGGGTCGGCCCCGATGTCGCCCATCTTGTGCTGTGCGATCTTCGATCCTGGGATCCCAGTAATGTATTCGCGGCGCGTGTAAGCTGGCTTACTGATCTCCCGATACATTGAGGCGGGTTTGTCGGACATGGTTGTGGTTACTTACGAAAACGGAGGCCTACCGTGCGGATAAAGGCTTCGAAGCGCAGTCTTCGAGTCAGCGGCCGGCCGCTGCGTACGTCGTGCCCGTTTTCTCGACGAGCCCTTCGCTCGAGAGCTGGTTGAGAACGCTCAGGATTGCGATTTTCTTCATCGCCAGCCCGTCGGTCAGATCGGTCGCCGTCGCACCGTCGGTCGCCTCGAGGTAGAGGTAGACGAGTTTCGCCTGCGGGGACTCGAGTTCGGCGGGGAGCTGGTCGGTCGGATCGATCGTAAGCTGTGGGTCCATCATATCTTCTCGAACCACGATCTCGTATATAAGCCTATGTTGCAGTGGCTGGATACTGCCTAGTCTATATTATCGTGATTATATGGAACAGTACAGGTATCGTGAAATGAATATAGGGGCGACTGAAACGGTTAACGCACCGATCGAACTCGTTGCAGTTCTCACTTCTCACTCGCTCCAAACTGTGCTGCCGTCCTGCGATCGGGCACGAACTGACGGGCAGTGCAGTAGTCGAGGTGAATCGATGCCAGCGGGCCAGTGACCGACTCGAGGGGACGCGAGGACGAGACGGCTAAATCGTCTCCTGTCGGCGTGTTTAAGGGCTTTCCACCGCTAGCATAGGGCATGATGAAGAGTTTCCGGATCGGCTCCCTGTTCGGGATCCCGATCAAACTCGATCTCACGTTCTTGTTGATCCTTCCGGTGTTCGCGTATCTCATCGGGATCCAGCTCGAGGAGGTCGTCGGCATCCTCAACCTGACGATGAACGCCGGGATCGACGTTGGCGCGCTCACTGCCGAGTGGTGGCTCCCCTATCTCGTCGGGCTGGTCGCCGCAATCGGGCTGTTCGTCGGCGTCGTCTTGCACGAACTCGGCCACTCGCTGACCGCCCAGCGGTACGGGTTCCCGATCGACTCGATCACGCTCTGGCTGCTCGGGGGGATCGCCGCCCTCTCGGAGATGCCCGAAGACTGGCGACAGGAGTTCAACATCGCCATCGCCGGACCGATCGTCTCCGTACTCGTCGGAATCGGATCGTACGCACTCTTCTTGCTCACGCCCGAGGCGTTCAACGGGACGCGCTTCGTGCTCGGCTATCTCGCAATCTTGAACGTCGCACTCGCCATCTTCAACATGGTTCCGGCGTTCCCGATGGACGGCGGCCGGATCCTGCGGGCACTGCTCGCTCGCAGCCAGCCCTACGCCCGTGCGACCCAGCAGGCCGCGAGCATCGGGAAGATATTCGCGCTCTTCATGGGGCTGTTCGGTCTGTTCGCGCTCAACATCATCCTCATCGCCGTCGCCTTCTTCGTCTACATCGCCGCCTCGAGCGAGGCCCAGCAGGTGACGATGAAAGCCGCCTTCCAGGACGTCACCGTTGCCGACATCATGACGCCTGCGGGTGATCTCCACACCGTCGAACCCGGGACCTCGATCGCCGAACTCGTCCAGCGGATGTTCGCCGAACGCCACACGGGGTATCCGGTCGTGGAGGACGACAGCTGGGGCGACAAACAGCTGATCGGACTCGTGACGCTCGACGACGCCCGTGAAGTCGATCCCGTCGAGCGCGACGCCTACGAGGTCGAGGACGTGATGACGACCGACCTCGAGACGATCACGCCCGACTCCGATGCGATGACTGCGATCGAACGCATGCAGCAAAACGGCATTGGACGACTGCTCGTCGTCGAGGGCGACGACCTCGTCGGGCTGATCTCCCGGACCGACCTGATGACTGCCTTCGACATCGTCCAGCAAAGCGGCGGTCCGGTCCGACAGCACGAACAGATCCAGCCGGTCGGTGGGATGGACTAAGCCGCTCGATCGGCGGCGGAAACCGCCGTGTACGTTACTCTTTCGGCCGTCTCGAGTGCCGAGACCAACATTCTTAACCCCGGTCGGGGCCGACGATGTGGCGATGCCACCGGCCATCGAGACCGTCGATCTCGTGAAGGAGTACGGCGACCTGCGGGCCCTGCAGGAACTCTCGCTGACCGTCGAGGAAGGCGAGTTCTTCGGGCTGCTCGGTCCCAACGGCGCAGGCAAGACGACGTTCATCAACACGTTAGTCGGCCTCGTCCGCAAGACCGGCGGCGAAGCGCGGGTCTTCGGCTACGACGTCGAGGAAGACTACAGGGAGGCCCGCGATGCGATCGGAGTCGCTCCCCAGGAGTTCAACGTCGACCGCTTCTTCCCGATCAAGGAGGTTCTGATGCACAAGGCCGGTTACCACGGCGTCCCCGAAGAGGAGGCCGCCGAACGAGCCGACGAGGTGCTCAAACGAGTCGGTATCTACGACAAGCGAAACGAGCGGTTCGACTGGCTCTCCGGCGGGATGAAACGCCGACTGTTGCTCGCTCGAGCGCTCGTCACCGATCCCGACCTGCTAATTCTGGACGAACCGACCGCCGGGGTCGACGTCCAGTTGCGCCACGACCTCTGGGAACTCGTCACCGAACTCAACGAGGAGGGGACGACCGTCCTGCTGACGACTCACTACATCGAGGAGGCCGAACGGCTCTGTGACCGCGTCGCGATCATGAACGAGGGCCGGAAGGTGACCGTCGCGACGCCGGACGAACTCAAGACACGCGGCTCCGATACGATCTCGGTCCGCCTCGAATCCTCGGTCTCCGCCGCAGCAACCGACCTCGAGGGAGAACTCGGCGCGTACGCCCACGAGGTGTCGGCGGGAGCCGCCGGCGAGCAACTCGAGGTTCGCGTCGACGACGGCGGGTCGACCGCACCGCGACTACTCCACGACCTCGAGGCAGCGGGCTACGAGATCGCCGACCTCGAGATTTCGCGGACGTCGCTCGAGGAGATTTTCGTGGATCTCACCCGCAGCGAGGACCGGACGGTGACGCGGTCGTCGGCTGCGAGTGCAGGCGAGGGTGATGACGCTGGCGACGACAGCGATGCGGAACGCGAACAGGAGGGGATCGCTCGATGATCTCGGTCGGCTTCCGTGCGCTGTTCCGTCGCGAAGTCCTTCGGTTTATCCGCCGACCGAAGAACACGTTCATGCCGCCGGCGATCACGAACGTGCTCTACTTCGCGGTCTTCGGGGTCATCCTCGGCGGACGGATCGACAGTCCGGTCGAAGGGGCGGACTTCGGTTACATCCTCTTTCTGATCCCCGGACTCGTCGTGCTGGGTACGATCTCGAACGCCTTCGAGAACGCCTCGTTCTCGATCTTCCACGGCCGGTGGAACGAGTACATCCACGAGACGCTGACCTCGCCGCTGTCGTACGCCGAAATGGTGGTCGCGTACGTGGGCGCGAGTGCAGTCCGAGGGTTGATCGTCGGCGTCATCGTCGCCGTCATCGGCGCGCTGTTCGTCCCGCTCAGCGTCGAGAACGGACTCTTCCTCGTCGCCACGATGGTCGTCATCTCCGCGCTGTTTGCCGGCTTCGGAATCATCGGTGGCCTCGTCGCACGGGATTTCGACGACCTGACCGTGATGAACCAGTTCATCCTGCGGCCGCTGGTGTTCTTCGGCGCGGTCTTCTACTCGCTGACCATGCTCGAACCGGTCTGGCAGTACGTCTCCCTGCTGAATCCGATGGTCTACATGGTCGACAGCGTCCGGTACGGGCTGCTAGGCTACTCCGATATGGTCCACGTCGCGCCGGCAGCCTACGCCGAGTTCGCACCGTACGCGTCGCTCGCAGTGCTGAGCATCCTGACTGCGGTCGTGATCGCGATCGACGTGTATCTCTTCAAGATCGGATACGGACTGACGGACTAGAACGGGTCGTCGACTCTCATCTCTTTCCACAAGGCCACCTACTCACCAGATACGAATGATCGAGTATCGACAACGATGTCGAAGAAACCGTTCTCGGAAGACAGATAGAAAGCCCCTGGCCCCGTTCAGTCCCACCCAGGACCTCGCCCTCCCCATCCGACTCGCTCACTCCGTTCGCTCGTCCCTCGCGAGTGACTGAGCCGCCCTCGCTTTTGCTCGGACGGCTCACCAGCGCGCCCAGCGGCCGGGAGTGCGACTCGAGCAGAGGCGAGAGTCGCACGATCCGGGGGAGGGCAGGCTCTCCCTGGCGTCTTGGCGAGCGAAGCGAGCCGAGACTCGGAAGACGCATGTGCGTCTTCCGGCGGACTGAAAGGGCGATGGCGCTGTCGCGCAGCGCGTGGTCGTCTCAGCGACCACTATCCGCGCGAGCCAGGATATGTCGCTGCGCGACCGCGACAGCGGCGAGGGCTTTCGTCGCGTTCTCGTCTACTGATTCGATCCCCTCGATTCGAATTCCCTCACCAAAACCCGACAGAAACGATATTCGAGCGGCATACTCGAACGCGCTCGAGCGACGAAATTACGCCTCGTACTCGGCCACCTTTACGAGTTGTTTGCCGATGTTGTCGCCTTCGAAGAGTCCCAGGAACGCGTCGGGGGCGTTCTCGAAGCCCTCGACGACGTGTTCGCGGTACTGGACGTCACCGTTCTGAACGAACCTCGAGAGGCGCTTTAGCGCCTGACCCCACCGCTGCTGGTAGTCGCTGACGAGGAACCCCTCGACGGTCGCGCGGGATTCGATGAGTTTCGCGAGTTTTCGGGGGCCGGTCGGGACGTCGGTCGCGTTGTAGAGTGCGATCTGGCCGCAGACGGCGACGCGGGCGTCGACGTTCAGCCGCGGCCAGACGGCGTCCGTGATCGGGCCGCCGACGTTGTCGAAGTAGCAGTCGACGCCGTCGGGACAGGCGTCGTCGATCGCACCGGAGAGGTCGTCGGTCTCCCTGTAGTTGATCGCCGCGTCGAAGCCGAGGTCGTCGGTGAGCCAGTCGACTTTCGCCTCGCTGCCGGCGGTGCCGACGACGCGTGCGCCCGAGAGTTTAGCGAGTTGGCCGACCACGGAGCCGACCGCACCGGCCGCGGCGGAGACGACGACCGTGTCGCCAGGCATCGGCTCACAGACGTCGTTCAGCCCCCAGTAGGCCGTCACGCCGGGCATTCCGAGGACGCCAAGCGCCGTCGAAATCGGGCCGTGGTCGGGGTTCACTTCCTGGAGGTCGCCGGCGTCGGCGACGGCGTGTTCGGCCCACAGGAGTTCGCCGGTGACGATATCGCCCTCGTCGAACGCCGCGCTGTTAGACTCGAGTACTTCGCCGACGACGCTGGCTTGCATCGGGTCGCCGACGTCCCACGGTTCGGCGTAGGATTCGGCGTCGCGCATCCGACCGCGCATGTAGGGGTCGACCGACTGGTAGAGCGTCTTCACGAGTATCTCGTTCGGGCCGGGCTCGGGTCGATCGACGGTCACGAGTTCGAAGTTGTCATGGGTCGGTTCGCCGACGGGACGGCTGGCGAGTCGCCACTGGCGTGTCTGAGCCATACCGAAAGGTGAACGCGCCGACAGGTGAAGATTTGGCTCCCGGCACTCCCCCGTTCGCGACTCACGGTCCGCGTCGCAAACGCTCGAAGACCGACGTTCCCACCCCTCGAGAGCGCATCGAACCTTTTTGCTCCTGTCCGTGTAAGTTCGGCTATGGGAACGACTCGCAAGTTCCTCGAGGAGCTACTTGCCGGCAACCAGCGCCACGTCGAGTCCCTCCCCGACGATTACTTCGCCGAGGTTCAGACGAGCCAGCATCCGGAGACGGTCGCGATCTGTTGCTCCGACTCGCGAGTCCCACAGGAACACATGTGGGGGTTCGATCATCCGGGAGTGGTCTTCACGCCGAGTAATATCGGTAACCAGGTCTGGGACGAGGACGACGGCGAGCGGATCGTCGACGGCGGGGTGCTGTATCCGATTCACCACACCGACACCGACGCCGCAGCCGTCGTCGGTCACACGGGCTGTGGGGCCGTCACCGCGGCCTATCGGGTCGCGACCGGCGGAGAGCTACCCGGCCCGCAGGGTGTCGACAAGTGGGTCGAGATGCTCGTTCCCGTCATCGAAGAGGCCCTCGAGAGCGACCTGATCGACCGCAGCGTGGCCGACGAGCGGGTGATCGACCAGCTCGTCGAGTACAACGTCGACTACCAGGCGGGGTTCCTCCGCGAATCAGAGGACGTCCCGGACGACGTCGACGTCTACGGCTTCGTCTACGACTTTCAGGGAGTGTACGGCAACGAGTACGGGCGGGCGTACCTGGTCAACGTCAACGGCGAGACCGACTCCGAGCGGATCGGCGAGTTGATTCCCGACGAGTTCGCGACGGCGACCGAGAGCCTGCTGTACTGACCGAGGTCGGTATCGTTTTGTCACTCGTGGCGAAACGATCGACTATGCGGAACCGTTTCGAGTCCGACGTCGGCTTTTACTACGCTGTCGGCGCGTTCACGATCACGATCTTCGTCGTCGGACTGGCCGTGCTCACCGTGGTCGCGCCGGCCGGCATCGGCACTCGAGAACTCGTCGGGCTCGTGATCGGCTTCACCCTGTTTATGCTCGTGTACTTCGTCTCCGTGGCAGTCCACCATCTCGAGGATCTCGAAGAGCTATAGTAGCCACTGCAAGTCACTGCACACCTGATCGCACGACAGCTGTGCGATCAGTGTGTAAATCGTTGTAGTTGTTACTATATAATCGCCCGAAAGCCCTCGAGTCGGGAATCAGTCCGAGGTCACGGCGGTGCCGACCCGTTGCTGCGGTGTCGCCGGCTGTGCCGGCGGCTCCCACTCGAGGTCGCCCTGGTAGTGGAACATCTGGTTGTCCTGGGTGGGGTCGACGACGGTCAGGTTGCCTATCCAGCCGTTGTCGACGAGGCGTTCGACCTCGAGGTGTTTCCGGAGAATCTCGGTCACGCGCTCGACTGGCGCGTGGATCACTGCGGTCAGGCGAAGCGGCTGATGGTACGGTTCGTCGTCGGCGGCTTTCAGCGACTGTAGCGGGAGGCCGGTCATCAGGTCGCCGCCGTTGCCCTGGACGACGCCGACGTTGCCGACCGGGTTCTGGGTGACCTTCGAGCCGCTACCGTAGACGCCGTTGTCCACGGTTGCGAAGTAGTACTGGTTGTTGATCCACTGGGTGACCACGAGCGGCCCCGCCATGATCAACTCGAGTGCGTCGCCGTCGGGGTCGGTCGTCCAGTCGTAGGAGTGGAGGAACGCCCGTCCCGAGAGGTCTTCGTCGTCGGTCAGTTCGCGCGGGCCGATGACGAAGGAGGCGTTGCCGGCCAGCCCCCACTCGGGTCGGGTCTCACCCCAGTCGACCGCGCGGCGAGCCGTCTCGCGGATGGGGTCGTCGGGGTCCGCGCCGGTCAGCGTCTCGCTGCGCTCGGCGGCTGCACCGGCTCGAGCAGCGTCGAGGTCCGCTCGCAGTTGCTCGAGGTCCTCGCGGTGGCTCTCGGGAACGTCGCCGTCGAAGAGGGTGATCTCGTCGGTCGTCGTGTTGTGTTCGGCTCCGACGAAGACCGTGTCCTCGGGGATTGAAAACCCGCGCTGGCGGAGTTCGGTCTTGACGCTCTCGTCGTTACAGATTTTTGCGAGCACGCGTGCGTTCGGGCCGCCGGGGTTGCCGGCACAGGCGCCACAGTCGAGACTCGAGTCGAACGGGTTGTTCGTCGTGTGACTCGCGTGGCCCGCGAAGACGACCAGGCGGGCAAACTCCGTCCACCCCATCAGTTCGAAGGCAGACTGTGCGTACTCGACCTTCTCGTCGTGGCTCATTCGCGGGTACTCGAGCGTCGGGGAACAGAACTCGTGGGGGCTCGGGACGCGCTCGTCGACGGCATCGCCGAGTTTGTAGAGCGCGGACGGGGCGAGCGTCCGTGCCGCCAGCGCCGAGCCGTAGGCGCCGCCGCCCCCTTCGACGAACGGGAACGCGGCGACGACGTTGGTCTTGAGACGCTTGAAGTGTTTCCGGGTCGCGTGCACCAGCCCGTGCCACTGATCGTGAGTCGTCGCGTGTTCGCCGTGGTCGGTCTCGGGTTCGTCGGCGATCAGGTGCTGGGCCTCGACGATCGGCGGGCAGGCGTCGGTGACGGCGTCCGAGTCGTAGCCCTCGTACTGCATCGGGATGCCGAAGAAGCCGGCGTAGCCGTGAGTCTCGTAGTTGCCCTGCCGCTCGACGTGTCGGCGGATGATCTCCGAGCGCGTGTCGATACAGAAGACGAGTTGCGCGTCCGGGCGTTCGCCGTCGCCGTGTGACGACTCGGTGACGGTTTCGTCGACGTCCGCGAGGAGCCGGCGACGGTAGCTTTGCTCCCAAGCCGACAGCCAGATTTCCTCGAGAGGGACGTCGTCGTCAGCGGTTGCGCCAGTGTCGTCGTCGCTCACGTCGGCGTTTTCGGGCGTGATCGGCGCGTCCAGCATATCACAAAGCACCAGTCGCACACCCAGATACTCCACTAGCGTGATCGGGTACGCCGACTGCCACGGGTCGGCGCCGTCGTCGTCCGATCGCTGCTTGATGAACCCGGTCCAGCCGGGCAGTGCGGCGAGGTGGTGCTCGAGAACGTCGTCCCAGCGGGAGTTAGGATACTCCTCGAGGGTCTCCTCCAGTGCGTCCATCGCCGTCTCGGGCAGTTCGTCGGCGTCGTCGCAGGGTACGTCGCCGTCGTGGGCCGCTACGGAGCGCCAGGCGGCGTAGAACCCGTCCTCGCGGTTCGGCATCGGCCAGGCGGCCTGTCCCTGATCGAGGAAGGCCGCGAGCCACTTCGAGAGCACGCGGTCGACCGTCTCGGTCGCGTCGTCGACGTCGCGGCCGCGGTCGGTCTCGCGGTCGGCCAGTTCCGCGAGCAGCGTCTCCGGATCGTCGTCGATCCCGTGGGCGGCGAGTTCCTCGCGCAGTAGGTCGGGGTCGATCCGGTCCTCCTCCCAGGCGCGACGGAAGATCGCGGGTCGGGGGTAGCCGCGGCCGCCGAACAGCCGTTCTCCCTCCGCGACGGCCTCGTGGAACGGCCGGTCCTCGAACCCCGAGAGGGGGTTGGCGGTGACGAAGGAGTGTAGCGGCCAGACCGACCCGATGCGATCGGACGCACGGTCGATGCTGTCGGTGATCCGGTCCTGGAACGTCTTCTCGTGGGCTTGGGTCATTGGTCGTATTCCTCCTTGGTGGTGAGCACGGTCGCAGGAGCCGGTTGCGAGAGGTTCAGCAGTGTGACGTAGAGGCGCTCGCTCGAGCGGTGCCAGCCGAGTTCCGTCGCGAGGTAGGCGCCGACGAACGCGGCGACGACGAGGTAGTGAGCGACCGTCAGTTCGGTCGGGGCGTAGGTCATCGGCACGCTCGCGAGCATCGTCGAAACGGCGTTGAACGTGACGGCGTAGGCACCGATCGCGGTGAGGACGACTGCCGGGACGCTGACGAGCCTGACCGACGAGGGCAGCGTCGTCCGGTGGAGGATGTCTCGAGCCGCGGTCAGCGTCGTCAGCACGACGACCAGCGTCAGCACGATGCCGCTATCGAGCGTCACGGACAGCCCCGACAGCTTGCCGGTGAGAACCATGAAGAGCGCGCCACCGCCGACGGCGGTGAGGAGACTGACAGCGGCGCCCGAGAAGCCGAGGTTGGTGTGAGACCCACGTTTGGGCGCGGTGTGTTCGACGGACGCGCCCGACGAGAGGAAGAGATACGCCTTGTAGCAGCCGTGCAGGATGAGGTGAGCGATCGCGGCCGAGAAAAAGCCGAGACCACACTGCATGATCATAAACCCCATCTGGGCGAGCGTCGAGCTACCGAGTTTGCGTTTGACGTCGGTCTGAACGAGTACCATCGCCTGGCCGAGCAGAGCGCTGAACGCGCCGACGATGACGATCAGCGACATGACGGCGAGTTCGGTGCCGACAAGCGGCGCGAACCGGGTCAGCAGGATGCCGCCCGCGTTCACGAACCCGGCGTGCATCAGCGCCGAGGCGGGCGTCGGCGCCGTCATCGAGGACAGCAACCAGCCATGGAACGGGAACAACGCCGACTGGACGATCGCGGCGAAGAAGATGCCGCCGACCGCGACGAACCCAATCGTCGTCGGGACGGCCTCGAGCGCCCCGAGAACTCCAGTGATCGAGGTCGACCCGGTCGTCCAGACCAGCAGGCCGAGCGCGCCTGCGAGCAACGCCGTGCTCGCGAGGAAGTACGCCGCGGCGAGCCGACCGGCGATCTGGGCCTGCTTCCAGCGGCGGTCGTGGCCGATCAGCGAGGCCATCAGCAGTCCCATCGCCAGCCACGCCGTCGCGAACAGGGCGACGTGGTCCGCCGCGGTCAGCGTCATGACCACGAGCGTGAACGCGAACACGGTGGCGAAGAACCGCTCTACGCCCCGGTCGCCGGCCATGTAGCGTCGCGAGTAGCTGTGGACGATGCCGCTGAAGAAGGTGACCACAACCCACATGACCGTCGTCAGCCCGTCGACCACGAAGACGCCGGGAACGCCCCACTGGTAGCCACGGAAGGCAGTGAGCGCGAGCACCACGAGGCTGGCGCAAAAGAGCGTCCAGACCGACCAGGTCGACGCCCGCGGCACCCACGAATGCGGCGGCGTCGACGTTTCGGAGAGCTGTACGCGATCCTGTGAACTCGTTTCGTCTGACATGCTTCGATTTCGTCGTGCGACCAGGCCGGGCGATAGGACCGACAGCACGCCGCAGCCAGCGTGACCGATCTGGTCGTTTCTGCACGCTACTTGAACAAGGCAGTTATTATATCCACTGGTTCGAACAAAACGTTCGTTATTCAGTCCCGCGAAGATCAACCTGGTCAATGGTTCGTGCTCTCACACCAGGGGAAAGTCGTCCCGAAGTCGGGCGATTCCTATCACCCGTTCGCGAGTTCCGGACGCGGACGAAGACGGCAAAGCTGTCCGTTCCCACCTGCGCGGAACCGAGTTCGACGACTCGACGTTCACTGAATCGAGGTACAGATCAATTAGTTAAAAACGCTGCTAAACGCGAACGATGTGGCGAGTATTGCGAGGAAATCGAACGATCCGTCACGAAGACGGTGCAGGTCGATCAGTTCGTGGTGATCGAGTCGACGCCGCTCGAGTCGATCCGCGGTCGATCGACGGCTACTCGTCGGAGAACTCGTCGAACGTAGTCGCCTCGTGGCTGCGGACAAGCACCTCGTCAGTGATCGTCAACCCGAGATCCGACAGTTCCTGTGCAACCGGCGTGATGTCCCGGTCGGTCTCGCCGACGGCAGTCACGAGAAGGTTCTCCTCGCCGGTGACCAGTTCCTGGACCGAGATGACCCCCGGAATCTCCAGGGCCTCCTCGATGTAGTCCCCGCGCTCGGGAATCGCAGCGGTACAGAACAGGAGCATGCGAATCGGATACCCTGACTTCGTGTAGTCGATGTCGGCACTGTAGCTCTTGATGATCCCCTCGGACTCCAGGCGCTGGATGCGCTTTCGAACGGTGCTCGAGGAGGCCTCTGTCCGTTCGGCGATGTCGCCGGACGAGAGGTTCCTGGCCTCCTGCTGGAGCGCGTAGAGGATCTCACGATCGACCGCGTCGAGATCGTACTCGGTCATACGTTCCGTTTACTGTGGGAAATATAAGGGGCTTCGGCTGTCCGACCGGACGAATACGTGGCGTTCCCGAGCGCGTTCGCCCGTATTCCGCTCGAGTAGCCGTATCTCGCGCGTCGTCACGACCCGGAGCGTTTATACGTCTCCGTCCGTTCTCTTTAGAGGCAATGGCGAAAGGAACCGTTGATTTCTTCAACGACACTGGCGGCTACGGATTCATCGAGACTGAGGACGCGGACGACGACGTGTTCTTCCACATGGAAGACATCGGCGGCCCGGACCTGGAAGAAGGTCAGGAACTCGAGTTCGACATCGAGCAGGCCCCCAAGGGCCCGCGCGCGACGAACGTCGAGCGCCTGTAAGGCGGAATTCGTACGGTATCGGCACTTGACTGCAGTATTTCACGCCCCTGAGCGACGGCTCTGCCGTTCGTCGGGGTTTTAGTAGCTGCGTTGCCGATCTGAGACTATGTCCAATCCCGATCCACTGATCCGCGCGAGCGACGAGATCGAGTACGAGTCCGTCGACGCCGCCGACGGCCTCGAGAAGGGCGTCCTGATAAACGAAGACCACGGCGCGCCGAACTTCGCGATCCGACGGTTCGTTCTCGAGGTCGGCGCCGAGGTACCGGAACACACCAACGAGGTCGAGCACGAACAGTACGTTCTCGAAGGCGAGTACACCGTCGGTATCGAGGGCGAGGAGTACGAGGTCGCGGCCGGCGACTCGCTGCTGATCCCCGCCGGCACGGTCCACTGGTACCGCAACGAGAGCGGCGGACCCGGTGCCTTCCTCTGTGCGGTGCCGAACGGCGACGACGAGATCGAACTGCTCGAGTGAGTTTCGGCTCGGATCGACCACTGGCGAGAAGCTCGGACTACTCCGAGCGGGACTCCTGAGCCTTCGTGACGAGTTCCTCGACCGCCTCGTCGATCACTTCTGCGACCTCGGTCGACTGATATCGAGCCGCAAGACGGTAAACGACGACGTAGCTCACGACCGTCGCGACCGCCGCCAGAATGAGGTTCCCGACGAGCAGACGCAGAACGATTTCGGGGCCGGCGCTGAAGGAGGCGCCAGTCATCGAGACGCCGTCGACGGGGCCTAACAGGAACACGCCGACCGCGAAGCTCGCGACGTAGACGCCCCACTTCACCACGGGATTGAACACGAGTACCGATGCGAACAGGGCGAGTTTGCTCACCCAGCTGACGGCGTATCCGATCGCCACGAACAACAGGAGCCCAGCCCCGAGTGTCGGCAACATCGTGACGAACGCGCCTACGGCGAAGCTCCCGGCGAGCTCGCGCGGCGTAGAATCCTCCCTGAACGCCTCGTGAAGGTCGTCGCGGATCCGATCGGCGTATCGACCGAATCGAGCCCTACTCATAACGAGTGTTCACTTCCCGTTACGGGTAATTAAAACGTAGGAGAGAGGAAAACCCGAGGGACTGTGGCACGCAGTTGTCAGTTCTCGGAGCGGTTCGTCGTACGGTGACAGCCCGGCGACCGTAACCCGAGTCCGAATCGCTCAAGTACGCTAACGGTCTATCCGGTATCGTGTCGCAGCAGGTTCAGGAGGTCGAAACGATATTCTGCCACGAGACGGGCGACGACTACCTGGTGGTCGTCAAGCGAGACGGCGAGCGGCTGTTCCGGGCACGGGTCGTCCTCTCCGAGACGTCCGCTGGCCCACGGCCCGCGAAGTTCCGGCTGAAACAGGGCTCGAGCGAGGAACCTCGCCAGCCCGACGAGTTCGTCGAACTCGCACGACTCGCGAAACGGATTCGCATCTCCGAACAGACCTCGCCCGCCGCACGCGAGGAATTCATGGAGATGCTCGCGGGCTACCAGCTCGAGGACAAGGCAAAGACCGTCCGGACCTGCCGCTACTGTGCTTCTGCGGGTCGATACTCGCCAGTCACGACCGACACCGCGGTCAAAGACGACGAGGACTGGATCTGCCGGGACTGCGCTCGCCAGGAACTCGAGCGCCAGCTCACCTACAGCGGCGGCGGCGAAGTAACGGGATCGGCGAAAGAACGTCTCGAGGAACTGATGCTCGAGGTGCAGGATCTCCAGCGGATCGTCAACCTGCTGCAGGGACAGCTCGATCCCGACCTGACGAAGTTCGATACGATCTCGGCGACGACCGACGAGGTCGATCCCGTCCGGGTGGACTCGTTGAACCTGCATCCGGGATTACAGAACCTGCTCGAAGACCGGTTCGAGACGCTGCTTCCGGTCCAGAGCCTCTCGGTCGATCACGGTCTCTTTGATGGCGACGATCAATTGGTCGTCTCCGCGACGGCGACGGGGAAGACGCTCGTCGGCGAGATGGCCGGCATCAATCGCGTCCTGAACGGCAAGGGGACGATGCTCTTTCTCGTCCCACTGGTCGCGCTCGCGAACCAGAAGTACGAGGACTTCCAGGACGAGTACGGCCACCTCGTCGACGTCTCCATCCGCGTCGGTGCGAGCCGAATCGCCGACGAGGGCGAGCGGTTCGACCCGAACGCCGACGTCATCGTCGGCACCTACGAGGGGATCGACCACGCCCTCCGGACTGGCAAGGAGATGGGCGACATCGGCACCGTCGTCATCGACGAGGTCCACACGCTCAAGGAGGAAGGACGTGGCCACCGCCTCGACGGACTGATTTCGCGGCTCAAGTACGCCTGCGAACAGCGAGCCAAACGACGTGACGACTACGGGGGCGCACAGTGGGTCTACCTCTCCGCGACCGTCGGCAACCCCGAACAGCTGGCGGGCGTGCTCGAGTCGAAACTCATCGAGTTCGAAGAACGTCCAGTTCCCATCGAACGTCACGTCACCTTCGCCAGCGGCCAGGAGAAGGTCCGCATCGAGAACAAACTCGTCCGACGCGAGTTCGACACCGAGTCCTCGAAGGGGTATCGCGGCCAGACGATCATCTTCACCAACTCCCGCAGGCGATGTCACGAGATTTCGCGGAAACTCGAGTACTCCTCTGCACCCTATCACGCCGGCCTGGACTACAAGCGCCGGAAGAAGGTCGAACGGCAGTTCGGTGATCAGGATCTCGCGGCGGTCGTGACCACCGCTGCGCTGGCTGCCGGTGTCGACTTCCCGGCCTCGCAGGTCGTCTTCGACTCGCTTGCCATGGGAATCGAGTGGCTCTCGGTCCAGGAGTTCCACCAGATGCTCGGCCGTGCAGGTCGACCCGATTACCACGACAAGGGGAAGGTGTACGTCCTCGTCGAACCCGACTGCGCGTACCACAACTCGATGGAGGGGACCGAAGACGAAGTCGCCTTCAAGCTACTCAAGGGGGAGATGGAACCGGTGATGACCGAGTACGACGAGGCAGCAGCCATCGAGGAGACGCTCGCGAACGTCACGGTCGGCGGCAAGGCCGCCAAGTCGCTCAACGACCGGATGCTCGGCGAGATTCCGACCAAACACGCCGTCGGAAAACTCCTGCAGCACGACTTCATCGACGGCTTCGAGCCGACGCCGCTCGGTCGCGTCGTGACCGAACACTTCCTCGATCCCAGCGAGGCGTTCATGCTACTCGACGGGATCCGGAAGGACGCCCATCCCTACGAACTCGTGGCCGACATCGAACTCCGGGACACGGACCTCTAGTACCGTTCCAACCGTCGACTGATGCGTCGAATCGAACCACACCGCTGGATTCGACGCATCAGTTCAGTCTTGGACCGCCACTAGTCGCCGTCCAGAAATTCTCGAACGATCGTTGCCGTCTCGTCACCCGGTTCCAGGAACGGAACGTGGCCGCAACCCTCGAGGACGTGAAACGACGCCTCGGGCATCCGTTTTGCGACTGGCTGGCCGACTTCGGGGTCGAACAGCGCGTCAGCAGTCCCCCAGACGAAACACGTCGGCCGGTCGATGGTGACCACTTCCTCGCGAATGTCGAAAATGGGATCCATCCGACCGAAGGAGCCGGCCATCGTGGAGTACGATCGCTGACTCTTCTCGTTGCCCGGTATCTCACCGTTCGCCGCTATAAGTTCGTAGTAGGTCTCCGAGATAGCCGAGTCGTCCTTGACGATGAACTGTTCGATCCGGCTTTTCGCGCTCTCGATGGGGTCACCACGTCCCATCAGCCAGAGAAGGAGGCGGTTGACTCCCCGCACTGTCAGAAGCCGCCAGACCACTGGAAAGTCCCTCGTGAGCCCGCCAGGACCGCCGACGAGACAGAGCCGGTCCACGCGGTCGTGGTCGAGTTCGAGGAAGAACGCCTGGAGGCCGCCCAGCGAGTTGCCGACGACGTGCGGACGATCCACGTTCAGTTCGTCCAGCAATTCGACCAGATACGTCGCGAGGAACGACCGAAGGTGACGGTCGCGATAGCTCGGCGTCGCGGACAGCCCGCGCCCCGGCCTGTCGGGGAGGATCACGCGGTAGTCGTCCGCGAGTGCCGGAATCATCGGCAGCCACGTCGCGCCGGTCGTCGAACTCCCGTGTAGCAGGAGGACGGGGTCTCCGTCCGGATCACCAGCCTCGAGGTAGTGTACCCGGCCGGCGGCGTCCGTCTGGACGACCCGTGACTCGACCTCGAGACCGTGCTCGTCGGCAAGCGCCTCCTGGAGGTCGGCGTACCGTCGTTCCGCTGCTGTCGGCCAGTCGTCGGGAGACAGCGACTCGCCTCGCGGGAGTTGTTCGTCGGTCGCCATACCGGAGCGAGTTCTCTCGAGCGCCTTAGTTATTCTGGTAGAGAGTAACACTCATTCCAGATTTCGGTGGTGTCGACCGTTCTCCGTGATGAGCGGATGGGGGGAGAAAACTGCAGTTCAGGGAACGAATGCAACGCCGAAAAGAGACAGCAAGATGACGAGCAACGACCCCGGGACGCCGCCGAGCGCGACGATGACGAGTACAATCGGTGTTACTGCGACCGAAAGACCGAAGACGGCCTGAGCGAGGAACAACACGAGCAGGCCGACGACCGCGTTGACGATGAACGGCCGAACCGTCTGAATGATCGTAGAGGCACCGAGAACGGCGGCGAGAACGAGGACCAGTAGGATGATCTCGAGTCCTGTAACCATACTCGACTGTACGCTGTCGACGACCAAAACCGTTCGGCACGGAACGAAACCCTTTATGCTATCCACCCAGAAGTGGGGGGTACGGGATCGTGGGTTAGCCTGGTATACTTCGGGCCTTGGGTGCCCGTGACCCCGGTTCAAATCCGGGCGATCCCATTCATTCTGTCGCGAACAAACTCGTGAGCGACGAATTCATAACGATCGGTCGATTTGAACTAGACCGAGGTTCTGCGCGAAGCGCAGGTTCTCGGGCGTGGTTCAAATCCGGGCGATCCCATTCATTCTGTCGCGAACAAATACGTGAGCAGCAGCAATCTGATAGAGTCGTCGTGTACGTCGAAAGGCGTCGACTCCAGCAACGACACCCAGTGGAATCGAGACTGCCCCATCCCGTGTGAACCAGCGTTGTCGAACAAGTCGGCTTCAGGAAGCGAAACGGTAACTCAGACTTCCTCGATGAGGATGTCGTTCGTCGTGTAGTCGTTCCGGTTTATTCGGTCGATATCGATCACGACTTCCTGGCCCGACGTATCCGCGTCGAACGACTCGTTCGTGCTGCCCTCAGCGACGATATTCTCTTCGCCGTCCAGCAACCAAATATCGACGTCGGCAGTGATTGCATCGTCTTCGTTCGTGTTTCCGATCGTGAGAACGACTTCGTCGACATTATTTCCGGGTCCCTCGTAGGAGACGTCCTCTATTTCTAAATCCGAGGGTGTTTGCTCGACGTCACCAGTGGTGATACTGATAGTCTCGGAGAATCCACCGATTGCGGGAGCAGCAACACCAGTCCCCATGAGTGAACCAATTATCAGTACGCCTACCACTGCCGGAATTGTCAACCTACTCCACAATTTTGAATTACTATTCCCAGATGTTATATCGCCCATAACCCTACAAATAATATAGTAATTGGATTATTTTAATACTTCTCTATTCTGATGGAGATGTACTATAGTCATATCGGGCGGTGTTTTCCGAGCGGTAGCGATCGATCATCGAGGGTTCTGCCGTGAGCAAACTCGCGAACAACAACGATCCAGTGACGTCCCTCGTCCTGAAGGCTATATTTTTCCCCAGAGATTCCTGTGGGCACTCTCGAAGAAATACGATCCAGACGAGCATTTCCCAGAAGCCTCGCGTTTGACGGCCGCTACTCGAGTCGCTACCTAACCCGAACCGCTCTACTGTCCCTACTGGACGATTCGATCGGCGACGACGTATCAGCGACAAGACTTATGCTGCCGTCGTTAGCACTCGGTACTAACCTGCCCTCCAGGTCGCGGCGACGGTCACGAGCCGACGATCATCGTCGGACGAGCGTCGCGAACGCGAAACACATGACTAGGACCCAACGACAGGATCACAGTCGGACAACCGAACTCCACGATCGGCTCTGGCAGGGTCTCGAAACCCTCCGCCGTCACGCTCGAGCCCGCCTCGAAATCGACACTCGCGCACTCGCCGCCCTCCGGATCGCACTGGGAACGATCATCCTGCTGGATCTGTTCCACCGGGCGGGGTCGCTCGAGGTGTTCTACACGGACGCTGGCGTCTACCCGCTGGCGGCCTACGAGAGCACCTACGGGCGGTACACTGGTCTCTCCCTGCACGCGGCCTCCGGCGAACTGTGGTTCCAGCAGTTGCTGTTCGCGATCGCCGGCCTGTTCGCGGTCGCGTTGATCCTGGGGTATCGGACGCGGCTGGTCGGGTTCGTCTCGCTCGTCTTGCTGTTCTCGTTGCACGCCCGAAATCCCGCCGTACTCAACGGTGCGGACCGGCTGTTTCGCGTCCTGCTCTTCGTGGCGCTGGTGACACCGCTCGGCGAACGCTGGTCGGTCGACGCACTCCGTCGCGGCTCGGCCCGGCGGACCGTCGTCGGGTTCGGAACGGCCGCGTTGCTCGCTCAGCCAATCGTCGTCTTCACCCAGAACGCGATTCTCAAACACGAGGGCGAACGGTGGTACGCCGGCGAAGGAATCGGGGTCGCGATCACCGACGACGCGATGACGATCTTTCTGGGGAACCATCTCGGCGCGTACCCCGGACTGCTCGAGGCCCTCAACTGGGCGTGGGTCACCCTGCTTGCGGGTTCGGCGGCGTTTCTCCTGCTGACTCGAGGGTGGCTTCGCGTGCCGGTCGTCTTCGCCTATCTCGGCGCGTTCGCCGGGTTGTTGCTGTCGTTTTCGGTCGGGCTGTTTCCGTTCGTCCTCGCGGCCGCGGTGCTGCCGTTCCTGCCGACGCAGTTCTGGGACGCACTCGAGCGGCTGGTCCCGGCTCGAGTGGCTCACTGGCAGCCACGAACGTCGTGGCTGGGTCCCGTCGGACGGCCACCGCTCGAGTGGCGTGTGCTCGAGACACTCAGGCAACGTGGACGCGACGACGTCGCCTCGTTCGTCACCGACTACGGCCGATCGTTTCTGACGATTGCCGGCGCTCTCGTACTCGCCTGGATACTGCTCTTCGGTGCGGCCCACGTCTCCAGTTACGACGTCCCCGACGAGATCAACTCGCCACATCTCAACGAACAGCGGTGGGGACTGTACGCGCCCGACCCCTCCGAATCGTACGACTGGTACGGCACTGAAGCCCGGCTGGAAGACAGATCGTCGGTCGGGGCGTTCGGTGACGAAAATATCACGGCCGACAGACCGCCGGATGCGTCCCAGGAGTACGAGGACTTCCGGGAGCGGAAGTATCTGGAGAGCGTCCGTGATTCCGGCTGGGGCGACTCGGAGGGGATCATCGCGACGAGTTACGCTGACTGGGCCTGCGAGCAGGCTATAGAGGAGTATGGCGACGACGAGGTCGACCGGGTGATCATCTACCGGTTCAACCAGCCCCAGCCACTCGAGGGCGAGTACGAGGAAGATTCGACGCACTACACGGTCATCGAGCGCTCCTGTTGAGTCCGTTGCGGTGAGATTTCGACGGCGAAGCGGCAATGAGATTTAAGAGGGTCGTATCACGTCCCGTATGTATGGGGGCAGGGACCAAGCTGTTGTTAGCCGTTCTCGGAATCGTACTCGTCATCGCGTTGCTCTCGGCGAATCTCGTCGTCGCAACCGACCGAACCGTCCTCGACAGCGAGTTCGTCAAGGACACCGCCGAAGAGGAAGGACTCTACGCCGTGCTGGCAGAAGAGATTCAGGGGAGTGCCCAGCAGAGCACACCGGCCAGCAGTAGCGGTGTAGCGGCAGGTAGCTCGCACGGGGACATCGTTCAGACGGCAGTGACCGAAGAAGAGATTCAGACCCAGGGCGAGGAAAACATCGACCGGTTGTATGCGTTCCTCCACGGAGAGACCGACGAACTTCGTCTCGAGATCGATCTCGATGGGATCAGCCAGAACGTGATCGACGAACTCGAGGACGAGATGGCTGACCCCGACCTCCGCGACGCCGGTTTCCCGCAGGGTGAAGAGATCGAGGAGATGGCAGCGAGCGAGGAGCAGTTCGACCAGCATCGCGAGGAGTTCAGAGAGGAACAAAAGGAGCGGATGCAGGGCGACGGGGATCGCGAGGTGAGCGACGAAGAACTCGACGAGCGAATGGAATCGATCCGCATGGAACTCTACACCGAACGCGACGAACGACTCCAGCAGGAGTTCCATCAGATAGACGACGACGCAGATATCGAAGAGCCCGCACACGCGCTGATGACGGCGCGGATCGACGCACTCACGGGCGAAATCGAATACGACGAGTACGTCGTCGAAGTCGAGTCGGCGAAAGAGGAGTTCGGAAACGCACTCGTCGCTGCCATCGAGGACGAACTCGAGAACGAGGACAAGATCGACCTGACCGAGGATATGGACGACGACGCGATGGAACCCCTCGAGATGGGACAGGAAGTCGTCTCCATAGTGAGTCTGCTGGCGATCGCGTTACCCCTCGTAACCCTCGGTATCGTCGGCCTGATGGCGTGGCTATCGTCGCCGTCCACTGCAGCCATCTCGACCGGGTTCGTTTCGACGCTCGTCGGAACAGCAGGCGTCGCCGGTGCCTACTTCGCAGGTGACCAACTCGAGTCACTGCTTGCCGGTGGAGACGCACCAGCAGCGATGACCGACTTCGCGCTCGGCATCGTTTCGGGCGTCCTGGATGCACTCACCGTCCAATCTGTGGTCTTGCTCGTGGCGGGTATCGGACTGATCGTCGTGGGAATCGCGGTTCGGCGAGGGCTGATCCTCGAGAACTGAATCGAACATCGGTTTCGCCGCTCGATTCCGACTGGTCGCTCGAGCTACGAACGGGAGTCCAGCCAACGATGATGTCGGCCAAAACGCATAGGGAATATATACATACACCTGGATGATAAAGTAAGAACGCGGCCACGCGGAGGACGACAGGGACGACAGGGATCCCGGCGTGTGCGTCTCCGACGTGGCCCGGATTTCATTCCTGGTCACTCGTTCCCGAGTGCGACGAGTGTCGATCGGCTCGAACTTCGTCGACGGAACCAGTTTCGCCCCGCTTTGCCCACATTTATACGCCATGGCGACCCTATCACAGTGCAATGGCGCAAGCGGGAAATTCAGAACTCGTCGACTCGTTCGAGCAGTTCTTCCGCAACTACTACGACAACGAGATCAAGCAGCTTGCGCAGCAGTACCCCAACGAACAGCGGTCGCTCCACGTCGACTGGCAGGACCTCTACCGGTTCGATCCCGACCTCGCGGACGACTTTCTGAACCAGCCCGAACAGCTCCAGCGGTACGCCGAAGAAGCCCTCCGGCTGTACGACCTCCCGATCGACGTCAGCCTCGGCCAGGCCCACGTCCGGGTCCGGAACCTCCCCGAAACCGAGTCGCCCGAGATTCGCGAGATCCGCGCCCGCGACATGAACGCCCTCATTCAGGTGCGAGGGATCGTCCGGAAAGCCACCGACGTCCGCCCGAAGATCGAAGAAGCCGCCTTCGAGTGCCAGCTCTGTGGTACCCTCACTCGCGTACCACAATCGAGCGGCGACTTCCAGGAACCCCACGAGTGCCAGGGCTGTGAACGACAGGGGCCGTTCCAGGTCAACTTCGACCAGTCCGAGTTCGTCGACTCCCAGAAACTCCGCATCCAGGAGAGTCCCGAAGGACTGCGCGGCGGCGAGACGCCCCAGTCGCTGGACGTCCACGTCGAGGACGACATCACCGGCGAAGTGACGCCCGGCGACCACGTCTCCGCCACCGGCGTCCTCCGGCTCGAGCAACAGGGCGACGGCCAGGACAAGTCTCCAGTCTTCGACTTCTACATGGAGGGGATGTCCGTCGAGATCGAGGAAGAGCAGTTCGAGGACATGAACATCACCGACGAGGACAAGAAAGAGATCTACGAGATCTCGAATCGGGACGACGTCTACGAGAAGATGATCGGCTCGATCGCACCCTCGATCTACGGCTACGACCAGGAGAAACTCGCGATGATCCTCCAGTTGTTCTCGGGAGTCACGAAACAGTTACCCGACGGCTCGAGGATTCGTGGCGACCTGCATATGCTTCTGATCGGGGACCCGGGTACCGGTAAATCGCAGATGCTGGGCTACATCCAGAACATCGCCCCCCGCTCGGTCTATACTTCCGGTAAGGGTTCGTCCTCGGCTGGTCTCACGGCCGCCGCCGTCCGCGACGACTTCGGCGACGGCCAGCAGTGGACCCTCGAGGCCGGTGCGCTCGTGCTCGCCGACCAGGGGATCGCCGCGGTCGACGAGCTCGACAAGATGCGGTGTGTCACAGGAGACACCCTAGTCCATACCGGGAACGGAATCGAACCAATTCGCGAACTCGCGCACGAAGCGATGGCCGAGGGTTCGATCGAGGAACTCGAAAACGGGCGGACAATCCGAGACGTCAATATAGACGTCTGGACGATGACAGAAGATGGGAACGTAGTCAAACGCGATGTTCTCGCGATTCACGAATACGATGCACCAGACGAACTCTGGAACGTCGAACTAGAGAGTGGCGAACAGCTAACGACTACTGCAGACCATCCGTTCTTCGTTTTGGAGGATGGAAAACGCGAAGAACGTCACGCTCGGGAGCTTCACGAAGGCGACTGGGTGTACGTGCCCGAGAAGATTCCAGCGGGGATCACGGACGGCGGAGTCAGCGTCCTTCCAGCCGCCAATACGGACTCGAAAACCGATCAGATAACCGCCGCTCACGGGGCGATTTTAGGCTATATCGCCGGTGACGGCAACATCTTCTACGATCGAGAAGCCGGGAGCTACGGATTCCGGTTCACGAACAAAGAGGCGGAACTCCTGAGCGACTTCGAAGAAGCTTGCGCGGAGGCGTTCGATACGCAAGCCGTTCGCCATCCAAGCGAGCAACGAAGTGACGGTGTCGAAACAGTCCGCGTCCACGGAAAACAGTACGTCGACGAACTTCTCGAATCAGGTGCGAATCTCGAGAGCTACGATGGAAAGCGGCTCCCCGAGAAGGTAACGAACGCATCCCGTGAGACGAAAGCAGCATTCGTTCGTGCGCTTGCAGATTCCGAGGGGACAGTCGATGAACGGGCTGTCAAAATTCACTCCTCGAGTTACGAACTGCTCCTCGGAACGAAGATGCTCCTGCTCGAGTTCGGGATCTCGAGCCAGATTCAGACACGTGATCGGGGCAGTAAACGTGACTTGTTCATACTCGCGATCACATCCGATCAGTCACTCGAAGCGTTCGAGCGACACATCGGGTTTACTCTCGATCGGAAACAGCGTGCGCTGGAACATGCCTGCGAACGAACGACAGGAACCCGAACCATCCTAGACGTACTGCCCGAGTGCGGTGAGTTGTTCGAACAGGCGCGTGGCGCACTTCGATTACATCAATCCGAATGTGGCCCCGAAAGTGACGCAACCTACTGTAACTTCGAAAACGGGGATGCAAACGCGTCGCTCCGACTCTCAAAAACGATACTCGAGACGTTCGAAGAGAGAAAATCCACAGCCAGCGATCATTACGAAGAACTCGGGTCCGAGACGTCGTGGGAACGTCTCGCGGAACTTCGAGAGCAGTATCACGTCTCGCAGCGGGAGTTGGCTGCAGAAATGTCAATTTCACAGCAGCAGTTGTCCGCTCGATGGGGCACCGATACTGACCTTCGAGAGCGAGTTCGAGAGCGGCTTCGCAACCTACTCGCGACGCCCGCATCGGTCGATCTCGATCCGCTTCGAACGTTGATTAAGAGCGACGTAAAGTGGCGTCGTGTAACTGCGGTAGGGTCGGTAGCGTCACGAGAACACACCGATACCAGGGTGAAAGTTCTCGAACAGCAACTGGCCGACGAGATCGGCGTATCCACTGTCGATTCGGTTCGTGAGTGTGCGCATTCCTTGCTCGAAATGACCGAGCCGGCCGAGACGTGGGAGGAACTTCGGGACCGACTCGAGAGCTACGGTATTTCGTTCCAACAAGTTGCCGCAGAGATGGACGTCGCAGGATCGACCGTGTCACGGTGGTTCTCGGGAGCCGTCGACGTCGACAACTTCGATACCGTCCGATCCGTCTGTGAAGAGTTGTTCGAGGAAAAACGACGGCGGATCGCGGCACTCGTAGAAGAGATCAAACGACGGGAGCAGCCGCGAGTGTACGATCTCACCGTCGAAGGAACACACAACTTCATCGCTAATGGCATGGTCGTCCACAACTCCGAAGACCGCTCCGCCATGCACGAGGCCTTAGAGCAGCAGAAAATCTCCGTCTCCAAGGCAGGTATCAACGCCACCCTCAAGTCCCGCTGTTCGTTGCTCGGCGCGGCAAACCCCAAGTACGGTCGATTCGACCAGTACGAACCCATCGGCGAGCAGATCGACCTCGAGCCGGCGCTCATCTCGCGGTTCGACCTGATCTTCACGGTCACCGACCAGCCCGACGAGGAGAAAGACCGCAATCTGGCGGAGCACATCCTCACTACCAATTACGCAGGCGAGTTGACTACACAGCGCGAGCAGATGACCAACCTCGACGTCAGTGAGGGGGAAATCGAGGAGATGACCGAGCAGGTCGACCCCGTGATCGACGCCGAACTCCTCCGAAAGTACATCGCCTTCGCGAAGCAGAACTGCCATCCGCGGATGACCGAGGAAGCCCAGGAGACGATCCGGGATTTCTACGTCAACCTGCGATCCAGAGGAACGGACGAGGACGCTGCTGTCCCCGTCACCGCACGGAAACTCGAGGCGCTGGTTCGACTCGCGGAAGCGAGTGCCCGCGTGCGGCTCTCGGATACGGTCGAGCAGCGCGACGCCGAGCGATCCGTCGAGATCGTTCGTTCGTGTCTGCAGGATATCGGCGTCGACCCCGAGACGGGCGAGTTCGACGCGGACATCGTCGAGGCGGGCACCTCCAAATCACAGCGCGATCGGATCAAGAACATCAAACAGCTTATCAGCGACATCGAGGAGGAGTACGACGACGGGGCGCCGGTCGACATCGTTCTGGAACGAGCCGAAGAAATCGGCATGGACCAGACCAAAGCGGAACACGAGATCGACAAGCTCAAACAGAAAGGCGAGGTCTACGAGCCGAGTACGGACAACTTGCGGACGACGTAGTCGACCACGAATCGGTTTGTAATGGCTCGACGTCGAGGACGTACTGGCAGCTACCGGACTTTCGTCGACGCCACGTAGACAGCGGGAGAGACTCGAGTCAGAGGTCCCTGAGATCCCTCACTGTCGATCGGATCGTCACTGGGGCGACGTCTGCTGTCTCGGCTGCAGCGGCCTGCGTGATCGAGGGCCACTCTTCGCGTTCGCCGGCGGCCTTGTAGAGACAGGCAGCGGCGACGCCGCTCGGGTTGCGACCGCCGATCAACCGCTGCTCGAGCAGCGCCGTCACGTGTTCGCGGGCGCGGCGTTCGACGTCGGTTCCGAGATCGAGTTTCGAGGCGTACCGTGGGAGATACTGGGTTGGGTCGATCGGTCCCGTCGGTAGTCCGAGTTCCCGGTTGAGGGCCTTGTATGCGACCTGTAGTTCGTCGCAGTCGGCACGCGCGACGGCGGCGATTTCGTCTACCGTTCGGGCGATAGATCGAGTTCGACAGGTCGCGTAGATAGCTGCAGCGGCGAACCCCTCGAGTGATCGGCCCTGGAGCAGGTCGGCTGACTGGGCGGATTCGAACAGGGCACACGACTGTTCGCGAACGGAGTCGGGAAGTGAGAGATGGGAGTTGACGCGCCTGATTTCGGCGAATCCGTAGACCTGGTTGCGCTCGGCTTTCGAGGAGATCCTGGCCCGGTTGTGTTCTCGGCGCAGACGCGCGATCTGGCGGCGCTTGCGACCGGTGAGTCGGGAGTTGTAACTCGAGTCGGAGCCCTTCCCGTAGCCGATCTCCGTCGAAAGTCCGCGATCGTGTCGTGATCGCGTCAGTGGAGCACCGGTCCTTACTTTGAACGGGTTTTCCCTACGCGAATCCCTTACGTCGCGGACTCTCGGCCGAGATCGACTACGGAACCATCACATACCAGACCGGAATATCCCTTTGCAACGTTCATCGGATGAACGGGGATCGTGGCCGTCTGGGGTTCGGTCGTCACAACAAACCCTCAGCAAATAATTCTAGGGGACTTTCGAGGCGACAACTCTGATCATATCCTGTTGTAGCCCCCAGAAAACGCTTAAATGGACCTGACCCTTATCTAAGGCTAACCGATTCAAGGAATGTACCCTGGGAGGGTACCAGATGTTCTCAACTGGTTATACTCTCCCAGTGACCTTGAATCTTGCCTGAACCCCTAGAAGGAACCTGAAATAACGGTTGCTGTCAAAGGCACTTGAGTAAGGGAGAATCCGTGAGGGACTCTCTGAAACGCATACAGTTGTGGTCTGGGGGATTAGGGGGTTAAGCCCAACTCGAGTAATACCGAGCCAGAGATCTAGTCGCAGCTCTACGATAGCAGTAAGGGCCGTGATTCTTGGTCCGACCGAAGGGGACCGCACCGATACCCACAGTAAGGAAGGTCCCCGGTGGGAGGAGGACCGAAGAGAAGTCGACCTTAGGGAGACGAACCGGAGCGTTTCGTTAGTATAGATATAGTATGTCTACTACTGTCCCGTCCCTAACTGGGGATCGGTAGCTGTCCTTTAGTGAAACAGTCCCTACTATCTTTTCGGCAAGCCAGTTACCGCAAAGGATTCGGTGTGATCCCCAGTCCTATTGTGGGAATCGGTGCGGTTGTCGGTAGTATTCTTAGCGGTATTGTGGCTATTCTCGCAAACCTGCCTACCAATTGGAGTGTCGCTGCTGGCCTTTCCCCAGTAGTATGTATCTAGTTACGTTACCCCCTATTGTTGGTTTGTAACCTTCGAGTGGTGCTAGGTCGAAGTGCCGTCAGACCCCCGTACTGTCGCTTTTATTTCTCGATACCGTACCTGTTGGTATGTGTTCCCGGAAACTAACGTCAAGTAATCGTGGTCAGGTGAACATGGCGGATCATGCGGTTGAGGTAATCGTCTCGGTCTTGGTGGCCGCACTGCTTGCGGCGTACCTAATCCCGATCCCGATTGAGCACCTGTCCGACGTCGACACTTCGGCCTGGACGTCCGGCGCGGCAGAGTTGTGGGGGCTGCTGTCGGTGATGATCGTCTTGGCCATGTTCCTGTTTTTCGTTCAGGTGGCCATCCGTTCGAGGTAATCTCCCTTTCTTCCCTGCGATGATACGGAATTCGGTGTGATCGGTTCTGACTTTAGGCTAAAGCCGGAACCACCCAATCAGGTTTTGGTGCGACTATATATCTATAGATTGTCTTTCACATTCTTGGAGTATTTCTTCTTCATCAAATTTCTCGATCACTTCCCCTAAGGCGTCACCTCCGTGTTCAAGTCCAGGCTGTCTTTCTATTTTTTCATGTTCGATGAGAACTATCCTACTTTCATCTTCTTCGTAAGATATCCACCCCGAATCTGAGGGACCACTCGTCATTAGTATATCACTATATTCGATGGATAATTTTGCTATTTTGAGATCGTCTTCGGTCAATTCGGACACATCCATATGTCACCGATTGTCAAAGTGCAATATCAACCCCCTACCTGCAATTGCTATAGCCAGATCTGCCAAATCAGTAATATGGTTTCAAGAAAAATAGCCGGATGGCTACGCTATCCCCTACAGCAGTCTCCCGAACATCCCAACGAACATCGTAACGAGGCCTATGATAAGTGCCATTACGATAATTTCGGGAAGGATGCTGATGTAGCCATCGACGCTAAAACCGAGTAACGCTGCAATCGGTACGAGGCCCACTGCTCCGGCCACAATTGCAGCGAATATGTCATATGATTTCTTTCCTGTCATGCTTTTTGTCGCCCCCTGCGGTTCCCCCATACCAATTTTTAACTTCAATTCATCAACCACCGCAAAAGGCGGTCAATCCTATCACAAGCAGTGATATAATACTTACCCTACCAATATGAAAGTGAAACTAGTTACTAAGTGGGATCAGATATTTTCTAAGTAACCACGTCGCTTCTCCATCTTTTCACATTCAGTCATTTGGTTATAATGTTTGTCGATCACGTCGGGGCTGACGTCACAACGATCAGAGACAACTGTCTCGGGGACGTCGTTACGACAGAGATAGGTAATGGCCCCACGACGGACGTCATGGGGACTGACGACAGACGGACACTGTGCCGCATAGTCGTTGTCTGTGGCCGCTTTACACTCAGACGGATGTTCACCATGGGGGCAGTCCTTCGATACCTCACATGGCCGTGTATACCGATATACAGTCCGTCGAACAGTAATCACAGACGGTCGACCGAATTGAGTAGTCACCAGCGGCCTACGACCATAGTCGTCTGTCACGTCGTCTCTGTGATGGCTCAAATAGTCGCCTATGACCGTTGCAGTCGATTCTTTGAGTGAGATGTGCCGTTCTCCTCCCGTTCCGTTCTTTAGCGGTGTATCGGTTTCTGGCCGGTGTGAGAGAGAAATGTATGGGACGTCCGTCTCTGTTGGCTCGAGGATAACATCACTGACGTCAATAGATCGTAAGGCTCCCAGACGGATACCAGTCGACCATAGCAGTAGGATAACGACGTGATGCCGCTGTGCATAGTTGAATCGCTCGAGATAGTCGAGTATGTCGCTGGCCCGTTCTGACGAGAGTATACGGTCTCTGCTACTGTCCGCGTTCGGCTGTAATGCTCGCAGTCTGTCGGCCAGTGAATCGTCACAACAGTCGATAGCAGCTGCCCACTCGAGTAGATTCACGACGTCATTGAGACGATGCAGTACGGTCTTGTCGGCTATGCCTTGCTCAACGTTGTGTAGCTTGTATTGGTGTAGATGCATCGGCTGGACGTCGTCTAACGTCTCTATATCGTCTCTGTCGTCACACCAGTCGACGAACATCCCAATACGGGAGCGAATGCTTTTCACTGTCGATGCCGCTAATTCCGATTGTCGTTCACTGAGGTACATACTCAGTGCATCCGACGGGGTTAAGTCTGTCATCGGTCACACACACTTTCGCTAAACCCCGTCCGACTACGATACCCGTATAGCCGATAGAGAGTGTCGTGATCGCGTCAGTGGAGCACCGGTCCGTCGGCGGTCGGTTTCCTCATCCTCGAACGAGCGCCACTCGGGGCCGTGATCGATTGCATCCTCCCCAAAGACGAGTCCACATTCCTCGCAGATCGTTTCGGTATCGACTTGCCGCAACGTGCCGTTACATTCGGGACAGCTGTGGTTCGTATCGGTTCCCGCCATCGGTAATCGTAATTCCGTATGCAAGTTTGATCTCGTCAATGTATTTAAACTAATGGAATTGTAGTAGAATTAACAGCCGGCGAGCGACTGGTTACAGACGTCCACACGATCCAACACTCAGCGGGTCGTTTTATCCGGTTACTCGTGATATGCGCGGATGGTATTCAGACGGCAGATGACCGACAACAGCGAGTCGACGAATCCGAATCGACGCCAGACTGGGAGCACCGAACGATCGATGCCGAAAGCTACTCACGTCGCCACCATGACGTGGCGAGACGGGCTGTTCGCCCACTGGCCCGTCGATCCCGACGACGTACGGCCACACGTCCCCGACGAATTGACGCTTGACACTCGAGATGGACAGGCCTGGGTCAGCGTCCTGCCGTTCGTTCTCACGGACGTCGGCCTCTGGGGAACGCCACCGCTTACTCGAACCGCGTTTCCGGAACTCAACGTCCGAACGTACGTCCGGTATCGGGGGGATCCGGGGTTGTTCTTCTTCAGTATCGACCTCGGGAATTCGCTCCTCGCGACGCTCGTCGCCCAGACGACGCGCTTGCCAGTGACCTACGCACGGATGCGCGTCGGAACTGACGGGAGGGAGGTCGCGTTCTCGAGTCGTCGGCGACGATCCAGAACCGACACCGACGTCGGCCGGTTTTCCGCGACGTACCGACCGACAGGGGAGGCCACCAGGACCGACGAGGGAAGCCTCGAGTACTGGCTCACCGAACGACGGCGGTTCTACGCGTCGGAGGCTCGCGGCGTCTTGACGGCAGAGATCGCACACGAGCAGTGGCCGCTCCAGCCGGTGGATGCGACGATCCACGAGAATACGATGTTCGAGGCGAACGGGCTCCCGACTCCGTCGGCGGAGCCGGTCTGTCACTTCTGCCGAGAACTCTCGATGACGGGATCGATCCCCCGTCGACTGCGGAACTGAGACCGACCTCATACGGTTTGCTGTAAGTCATTTCTGGCGCAACCGCGATCCGAGCGGCGGTTGCGCCGTAAATCGTTACAGCAATCCGTATCAGACGCCGTCGACGCCGATCAAATCGAACGTGGTTCCGTTGTCGTTCTCGAGAGCGTGTTCGTAGACGACGTGTGCGGCTGCGACGTCCTGGATGGCCAGGCCGGTCGAGTCGAAGACCGTAACGCCGGTGTCGTCAGTGCGGGCGGCCTTGTCTCCGACGACGAGTTCGCCGATCTCCCCGTGGATGTCCGAATCGGAGAGGACGCCCTCGTGGTACGGGACGTTGATCTCGCCGGAGTGAGTGCACTGTTCGTGGTCGTCGATGACGATCGTCGCCTCGCGCAGGAGGTCGTCGGCGAGTTCGTGCTTCCCTTCGGCGTCTGCCCCCATCGCGTTGATGTGGGTGTGGTCGGCGACGTCGTCGGGACCGACGATCGGGTTCTCGACCGGCGTCACCGTCGAGACGACGTCGCAGTGGCCGGCCTCGGAGATGGAGCCAGCGCGGACGTCGAACTCGTCGTCGAAGGCGTCGATGAACGCCTGGGTTCGCTCGTCGTCTTTGTCGGCAACGACGACCTCCTCGATCGGTCGGACCTCGCTGATCGCCTCGAGTTGCGTGTACGACTGGACGCCAGCGCCGACGATGCCCATCGAGGTGGCGTCTTCGACGGCGAGGTAGTCGGTCGCGACGGCGGCGGCAGCACCGGTCCGCTTCATCGTCAGTGCGGTGCCGTCCATGATGGCAAGCGGGAACGCGGTCTCGGGGTCGGAGTAGATCATCGTCCCGAGGACGGTCGGCAGCTCGTGTTTTTCGGGGTTGTCGGGGTGGACGTTGACCCACTTGAGCCCGGCGGCGTCCCACTCACCGGTGTCGAGGTAGGCGGGCATCGATCGGAAGTCACCGTTGTACTGTGGCAGGTCGATGTAGGACTTGGCCGGCATCTGGGAGTCGCCGCGCTCGAAGGCACCGAAGGCCTCCTCGATTGCCTCGACGACCGCGGACATTCGTGCGTTCTCGTCGACATCGTTGCTGTCCAGCAGAAGCGTGTTCATGTTCGGCGAATATTGCGGGAACCTACTTATTGGTAGTGAATTGTCGGAGGGCTCGTGCAAAATGTGAGCAATCGATGACAACCGCAACTTCGACGGCTAAATTGCGGTCGAGGTGTGTATCGGGTCAGGGAGTTACGACGAAAGAAGCATGTGGGCCGACTCGAGTCGGCGATCAAGGGTTCGAACGGTGGTTCCCTCCGTTTTCACCGCGAGGGCCGCAGGCCCGAGCGGGCCGACGACTGATGTGACGTCGCGCGAAGCGCGGCGGAACGGAGGGCGGAGGCTTTTATACTAAATTTTGCCGAGGGCCGCCTTCGGCGGCCCGCAGAGCAAAATTTAGTCTCACATCATGCCGCCCATGCCACCGCCCATGCCGCCCATGCCGCCGCCCATACCGCCGCCGGCAGGCATGTCTTCGTCATCGTCGTCGTCGGCGACTGCGAGGTCGCCTGCGGCGATGACGTCGTCGATGCGCAGCAGCATGACGGCTGCTTCGGTGGCGGATTCGATGGCCTGGGTCTTGACACGCAGCGGCTCGTAGACGCCTTCCTCGGCCATGTCGATGGTGTCGCCGGTGTAGGCGTCGAGGCCGGCGGCCTCGTTGCCGCCGTCGTGGTCGGCACGGAGCTCGACGAGCGAGTCGATGGGGTCCAGTCCGGCGTTCTCGGCGAGGGTGCGTGGGATGACCTCGAGTGCGTCGGCGAACGCTTCGACGGCGAGCTGTTCGCGGCCGCCGACGGAGTCGGCGTAGTCACGCAGGGCGAGCGAGAGGTCGACTTCGGGTGCGCCGCCGCCGGCCAGCACCTGGCCGTCCTCGACGGTGGTGCGGACGACGCCCAGCGAGTCCTCGATGGCGCGGTCGACCTCGTCGATGACGTGTTCGGTGCCACCGCGGAGGATCAGGGTGACGGCCTTGGCGTCTTCGACGTCCTCGACGAAGATGCGCTGGTCGCCGGCGATCTCCTTCTGGGCGACGCTGCCGGCGAAGCCGAGGTCGTCCTCGGTGAGGTCGGCGGTGCTCGAGACGGGCGTAGCGCCGGTCGAGCGGGCCAGCTGATTCTGGTCGCTGGATTTGACGCGGCGGACGGCGATGATGCCCTCCTGGGCGAGGTAGTGCTGGGCCATGTCGTCGATGCCGCCGTCGACGAAGACGACGTCGGCGCCAGCGTCCGCAATCTCGTCGACCATCTCCTGGAGCTGAGCTTCTTCCTGCTCGAGGAACTGCTCGAGCTGGTCGGGGTCGGTGACGTTGACCTCGGCGTCGATCTCGGTCTCTTTGACCTCGAGGTCGCCGTCGATGATCGCAACCGAAGCGTCCTCGGTGAAGTACGGCATGTTCTCGGAGACGCGTTCCTTGTCGACGATGACGCCCTCGACGAGTTCGGACTCGTCGATGGAGCCGCCGACGACCTTCTCGACGCTGATGTTGTCGGTGTCGATGTCGCCGTCGTCAGCGACGGTCTGGACGGCCTCGACGACCATATCCGCGAGCAGGTCACGGGAGCTTTCGGCGCCCTTGCCGGTCATCGCGGTGGCGGCGATCTGGTGGAGGATCTCGTCGTCGTCCTCGTCGACCTCGATGGCGATTTCCTCGAGGGCTTCGGTGGCTTCTTCGGCGGCCTGGCGGTATCCCTGGGCGAGGGTGGTCGCGTGGATGTCCTGGTCGAGGAGTTCCTCGGCCTGGCTGAGGAGTTCGCCGGCGATGACGACGGCGGAGGTGGTGCCGTCACCGACCTCGTCCTCCTGGGTCTCGGCGACTTCGACGATCATGTCGGCCGCCGGGTGGTCGATCTCCATCTCCGAGAGCAGCGTCACACCGTCGTTGGTGACGATGACGTTGCCCGAGGAGTCGACGAGCATCTTGTCCATCCCCTTCGGACCGAGCGTGGTCCGTACGGACTCGGCAACGGCTTTGCCGGCCTGTACGTTCATCGATTGTGCGTCTTTGCCGGAGGTCCGCTGGCTCTCCTCCGAGAGAACGATAAGGGGCTGGTTGCCCATCTGCTGTTGTGCCATAGTCGTCCGAAGGATTGATTGCTATTCTATATAAATGTTTCCCAATTGCCCGAATCGAATGGGTCGAAGTCGCTTCATCCAGGTGGTTTCGAGCAACTCGCGCTACGGGTATTTATTAGGGAACTGGCCTCTCGAGGGCGATCGGAAACGCGAGTAGAAGCGAGGGTCGAGCGGACGGATACAGGCGGTGAATCGGCGACGTCAGCTATCGGACGCTCCGCCGGGGAATCGGTGGTACTCCAGCCCCTGATGTTTCATTTCGTTGTGTCGCTCCTCGAGGAACGAGTAGACGGTGCCGTGGGGAGCACCGTCGAGGATCATTTCGGCTGCAGTGCGGACGGCGTCGACCTCTTCGGGCGTGCCGATGATCCCGAGTGTCGAACCGTAGATGACGACCGAGGCACCGGTAAGTTCCTCCATCAGTTCTCGAGTGCGCCCGTTCTCGCCGATGAGTCGGCCCTTCTGTCGTTGCAGGTCGTTTTTGTTGCGGGCGGCGGCGTCGATGTCGACGACGTCGAACATCATCATCTCGTCGTCCAGGAGGGTGAGTGCATCCTCGGGCGCGAATCCGCGGCCGATCGCACGGACGATTTCGGGCCCTTTGAGGCCGAGAACGGGGTCACCGACGGTCTCGATGGCGACGGAGCCGTTCTCCGAGTCGATGTCGAGTCGAACCTCTGCCTGGGACTCGATTTCGCGCATCGTCTCACCGCCCTGGCCGATAAGAACGCCAATCCGGTCCTGCGGAATCTTCACGTGCTGCATATGTTCTACGTAGTGGCCCGGCCAGTTTAAGGCCTTGGTCCGGACAGTTCCCTCGAGATGGGACCGTTCGAACCACCGGATTACTCGAGAACGGACCGGAACCGAACCGATTCCGAGAGCGTATCCAGAATCGCGACGGTTCGATCGTCGTCGGCTGTCGTCGGGAAGTGAGCACCCGGGTTGACGACCGTCGTCCGTCCGTTTTCGGAGAGTTCGGTGACGTGATGGTGGCCGTAACAGACGACATCGTACTCCTCGGCGGCGGCGATGGCCTCCACCTCGGCTTTCGACTCGCCGTGGAGGACGGCCATCGAGAGCCCGTCGAACTCGAGGTCGGCGAACCGGCCGTGGAGTTCGCTCTCGCCCCCGAGTGCGTCGAACGCCGCCTGAAGGTTGCGCGCGTCGCCGTCGTTGTTCCCGAGGACGCCGTGGAGTTCGAATTCGCCGAAGTACGGCGGGATCAGCGGCGCGACGAAGTCGCCACAGTGGACGACGATTTCGACGCCCTCGTCGGCGAAGATTTCGGCCGCTCGCTCGGTTGCCTCGACGTTGTCGTGGGTGTCGGAGACGATCCCGATGTTCATACCTGAGTAGGTAACGTCGACCCTGAAAACGATTGGGTCGTCAAGCCGTGTAGGAACTCTCCCCGACGACCTCTCGGAACTCGCCACGGCCCGTCGACTTCTCTTCGTCGAACGACGTCACTTCCACGCGAACCCGTTTCTCGACGTGGGCGGGATCGACGCCCTCGACGTACAGTCGGGTGTCACCGACGTTGACGACGCCGATGCCGTCCCCGTCGTACCGGGAGACGAAGACGTTGACCTCCGTTCCCGGTTCCAGCGACGGGGTCGTCGACCGGAACTGCCATCCCTTGAAGTACTTCTCGAGCAGGCTCATACTCGCGCCACCTCCTCTGACTCGCGGTCGATGAGGTATTCACGGCCGAACCCGGTCAGTGCCGAGAGGACGAAGACAGCGACCAGCAGCCAGCCGTGGAAGACGAACGGGAACACGTCGACCGGGTTGACGACCATCCCTGCCTCGAACCAGTCGTATTCGGCGGGAAGGCCCTGCATCGCCTCGAAACCGACCAGGACGCCGCCGGACCACGGGAAGATGTAGCCGAGTGCCGCCGTCTGGGCGTCGAGGATGTTCGCGCCGCCGGTAGCCGTTGATGTTGAACCGCTCGCCGACCTTCGAGATGTAGGGGCCGATCGCGATCTCGGCGGCCGTGTTGATCGTGATTGCAGCGTTGATCAACGCCGAGGAACCGACCATCGTCAGTTCGGCGTTCCGGACGTTCGTCGCCAGCCGATCGAACGAGAAGTCGAGAATCGCCTCGAACGCACCACCCCGGATCATGATCTGTGCGCCCGCAATGATGAACAATATCAGGATCGCGAGCGCGAAGAAGCCCTCGATTCCCGCGAGCAGGCTGCCGCCGACGCCGACCTGGTCGGGTTCGACAACCTCGAGGATCGGGAGGAACTCGAGCGGTTCGACGAGCGGTCCATCCGCCGGTGCCTGGAAGACGAGCATGTCACTCGCTGTTGCGAGGCCAAACACGAGGTTGAGCACGACCGCGGCGATGATCCCCCACGAGATCGCTTCGATGATGTGCCGGCCCGCGACAGCGGTACCGATGACGACCCCCATCGAGACCAGGTGAACCAGTCCGGCGGGTTCGGCCGCTGCGGCGATGATCTCCTGTGGGTCGCCGACGACATCGATCCCCGGCATCGCGCCGCTTGCGAGGATGTACGCCGGAAACGCGATCAGAGCGGCGATCAACGCGTACTTGAACCGCGTCGCGACGACGCCACCGATATCCGAATCCTGCGTGACTGCGCTGACGATCGTGGTGTCGCTTACGGGCGCGAGGTTGTCGCCGAAGATCGCCCCCGAGAGAATCGCACCGAACGTGAGGACGGGATTGGCTCCGAGGAGGATGCCGGCCGGGAAGAACAGGACGACGAACGCGATCGTCGTCCCGTATCCAGTCCCGATTCCGGTCGCGAGCACTGCCGCCAGGACGAACGTAATCGCCGGGAACATCGTCGCGCCGACGCCGCCGACGTCGGCCAGCCAGACGAGCCCCTCGACGAAGCCGCCGGCCTGCATCGTCTCCGCGAACATCCCTGCCCACAGCCAGGCGACGACCGCTGTCACCGCGACCGGCTGAGTCATCCCCTCGAAGATCGTGTTCGCGTACCCGGTCCATGACCCCTTCACGAAGAACATTCCCAGAATGAGCGCGATCAGCATCCCGATCGTCAACCCGGTCGTATCGGCCACGCGCCACAGCGCCGTCTGGACGATCGCCCAACCGATGAAAAACGCGATCGGGAACGCACTCATCCCGCGGCCGCCGTAGAACTCGAGTTCCACCCCGTCGGTCGCGGTATCGAACTCGTCGGTCGGATCGGTACTAGCCACCATGCATCATGGTCCGATTCCGAACAACACGACATCGTATTTCAACCTGTGTGTGAAAACCACAGCATAACGACCCGTAACGGGCGCTAGTAGCCCATTAGCCGAACGATCACTGTTGTAAGCTTTCGTTTCAGTCGGATCTCGTCGTCATCGGAACTCCGGCCCGCTCGAGCGGTCGTCGGCGCTCGCCGTCGGTCAGTCGATAGGGCTCGAGTTCGTCCTCGAGACCACCCAGCGCGTCGCGCCCGCGTTGGTGGGCCGTCAGGAAGGCTGTGATCCGGTCGATCGCGGTCGCTTTCAGTTCGCCACTAGGCAACTCTCCAGCGCGATACTGCTTTGCAATGCGCTCGAGTTCCTCGTCGTCTTCCTCGAAGAAGAATCGGAGGTACTGGAACGGGACGTCTACGGTTGGATCGCCGCCGTGCTCGCGGTGTTCCTCGAGCGTCGCCCGACCGCCGGTGTAGGCGTGTTTGCGGATCGTCGTCGCGACGGTCTCGGGATCGGCGGTGAGTTCGATCGATGGCACGTCGCCGGAGGAACTCATCTTGCCCGGCCCCTCGAGGCTCGGCAGGAAGCGCCCGAGCAAGGCGCCAGGCTTGTCGACGGGCAGAGACTCCTTCGTGGCGACGTCGCGACAGATTCGGACGTGTGGGTCCTGATCGATGGCGATAGGGACGAGCGTCGGCTGACGACCGTCGACGAGCTGGGGGAGCAACAGATGCGTCGCCTGCACGGCGGGATAGAACTGCAACCCGATCGTGTCTTGCTCGCCGTAGACGGCCTCGACGGTGGCCGGCGTGAGGTAGTTCGCGAGTCGAACCGCGAGCGGGTAGATCACGTCCGCGTCGGCCGTGTCGATCACGATCCGCGTACGCTCGGGATCGAAGCCGACGGCAAGAATATCGCGGAGATTGTCGCGCGTGTGCTTGCCGATCGACTCGAACGACTGATCTTTCGCGAGGTACTTCTCGTCGTCGGACAGCGGAACGTAGACCATCGCGCCCGTCTCCTCCTGAAACCGCTTCGCGAGATACAGCGGCAGGACGTGCCCCAGGTGCATCGGACCCGACGGTCCTCTCCCCGTCACGATGGCGTGGGGTTCGCCCGTCTCGGCGGCCTCGAGGTACCGATCGACGCCCCGGCCGGCGTAGAAGATCCGCCGGCGCAACATCGGATGCTCGGGAAATCGTCGGATCTGCTCGTCCGTCAGCGGGTCTGCGCCGAACCGCTCGAGCAGTTTGTCGTAGTCGATCTCGCCTTTGACTGCGTAGGGAGTGACGGTGAACTCGCCGTCGATAGGCGTCTTCGAGCCGGAGTTCGTCTCGTCGTCGATGCTGTCGGTCGTATCAGGTTGCTCCGTCATCGTATCGTGATATCGGCTGCAGCGGCTAGCGGGTGATTCAATCGAGAAGAACGGAGGGAGCAACCGTCGCCACGACCACGGGTTAGGCCACGTCGTCCGCCACGACGACACTGTCCGCTCTCGAGGGAGTCTGCCAGCGCCACCAGCACTCGAGAGCGGACGTCATCGAGTGGGTGTCAGTTCGCATCAGCAAAGAGTGTTTTGTCCTGCTCGAACGCTGCTACGTTCCGTTTGACCGATCCTCGAGAAACGCCCGCGTGAGTGCGCCGACCTCGGACCGAAACTCGTCCAACTCGACGCTGCTCTCGCCGTGGTCGAGCCGCCGGTGAGCCTCCCGAAGGATATCCTCGAGCACGCGTTCGTAGAGCGTTTCGAAGGTGACGGGTCGATCAGCGTCCTCGAGTCTGGTCGCCAGTTTCTCGAGTCGGCTCCGCGTTGTGTATCTCGCTGCCAGCTCTTCCGTGGACGTGTCGAACGGCGTCAGTTCGTCGGCGTCCCCGAAATCGGGATGGAGAAGCTTCGCACGGCGGCCCCGTTTGTCCCGAATCACGACGCCTTCGGCCGGCCCGTCGTACCATGCCGACTGCGGAATCGCGTACGAGCCGGGGTCGAAATCTCGAGCGCGGCGCTCCTGTTCGAAGACGTTCACCGACTCGAGGCCGATCCCGTCGAAGATCGCCTGCACTGCGTCCGGCGGACGGAACGTTTCCGCGTCGGCCGACCAGACGTCGACGCCGAGAAACGACGGCATGCGCTCCCAGTCGTAGTCGATCGTTCGGTAGCTGGTCGCCTCACCGAAGAAGACGACGTCCTCGACGTCGTCGACAGCGTTCCGGAGTGCCTCACGATCGAGGTTCTCTCGAACGTGGCGAACGGCGTGCTGGTACGGTTCGGGCACGTCGTCGGGGTCGTCGTAGACCCTGTTTCGATCGCCAAAGCGGACGAGCCCCGACTTCTGCAACTGGAACCGAAGGTGTGCGCCGTCGATCTTCTCGAGCAGCCACAGGTGACCCTCCTCGAAGAGATCGCTCGGTGCAGCGTCGACCGATGGAATAGCCGGATACGCTTTCATCGTCAGTCTCGAGACGGATCCGGCTCCGGACTCGTCACGAACTCGAGTAACTCGTCGGGGTCGGTCTCGAGGCCCTGCCGGGAGAAGAAACTCGCGACGTTCTCGCAGTCGCGCTCTAAGAAGTCGCGGCTGTTGGGGTGGTGGACGGTGACGGCCTGGCCGACGTCGATGATCACGAGTTGCCCTTCGTCGAAGACGACGTTGTACTCGCTCAGGTCGCCGTGGATGATCCCGGCGGAGTAGAGCCGACGCATGTACTCGCGCATGACCTCGTAGGCCGTCTCGGGGTTCTCGATGTGGACCTCGCCGAGTCGCTTTGCGCGGCCCTCCTCGTTACCGATGTACTCCATCACGAGGACGTTACGCTCGGCGGCGATCGGTTCCGGGACACGGACGCCGGCCTTCTGTGCCCGCCGGAGGTTCGCGAGTTCCTTCTTCGTCCAAGCGAGCACGACGTCTTTCTTCTTGCCGCCCAGTCCTTCGAACCGTGGGTCGCCCTCGAGGTAGTCGCGCATCTGCCGGAAGTTCGAGGCGTTGATCCGGTAGACTTTGACCGCGACCTCGCGGCCGTCGCCCTGCGCGTGATAGACGTTAGCCTCCTTGCCCGTCGACAGCGGGCCGCCGAAGGCCTCGACGTAGCCGTCCTGGACGAGTTTGTACAGTGCTGCCAACGTTGCGTCGTCGAACACCGACTGCTCGACCTTGAACTGGTCGGCGTCTTTGATTCGCTCCTCGAACTGCTCGAACTTCCGATCGCGTTTGCGAGCGATCCGATCGGCCTCGGTGTCCGTGACGTCGATCTCTTCCCACTCGTCGCCTGGCGTCTCGGCTTCCTCGAGGTCGACCAGACCGTATTCCGTTCCCTGTCCCATCTAGGCGCGTCTACGGACTGGGTGCGGGTAAAGACTGGGTATCGTTCGATCGACAGCGAACACAGTCGTCGACACCGATACGTCGAAAGCCCTCGTCTCTCTCGAGACAGCCTCGCCGTTTCAGTCCACCAGGCGTCGGAAAGTGAATCGGTAGGAACACCCATTGGGCGGCCCCGTCGACGCCCGCCCTTTTTCTCGGCGTCGGTGGTAGCCCGGAGCATGACCGAATCGGACGCGACTCAGACGACGAGGGCAAAACCGTGACCGAGTACGACGTGACCCTCGAGTGGCCGGACGGCCGAACCGAGACGGTCGCGGTCGATCCACGGGAGACGGTGCTCGAGGTAGCGCTACGGCAGGGAATTCGACTGCCGTACGACTGCCGAGAGGGGACCTGTATCACCTGCGTCGGCCGGGTTCTCGCGGCCGGCGAGGATGATACCCCCGACGCGGAGGAAGCAGTCGACGCCGCCGACGTGTTCGACTATCGACGCCAGCCCAGGGCGCTCACCGAGCGCGAGCGAGCGGACGGCTACGTCCTGCTGTGTATCGCCGTACCGCGGGACGACTGCCGCGTCGCGGTCGGGCCGATGGTTCGTGCCGAAGTGGGCGACAGTCCGTGGAGCTAACCCGCGGTCGGCCGACTACAGTAACGTTATCGGGCAGGCTCCGTAACCCTCGAGCAACGAATGTCTCGCGCCGATAGCGTCGACGAAGACAACCCCTACCTCCGGGATCCGCCGACCGACTTCGAACCAGTCGAGGAGCTCTCGGAGGGGAAAGCCCGCGAGCAGGTCGAACTGCTCCGGGAGGCCGTTCGCGAACACGACCGGCGGTACTACGTCGAGAACGATCCGATAATCGCCGACCGGACCTACGACGCCCTCTTTGCTCGGCTGCAAGAACTCGAGGACGCGTTCGACCTCACCCACCCCGACAGCCCCACGAGAAGCGTCGGTGGCGAACCGATAGAGGAGTTCGAGACGGTCGAACACGTCGCACCGATGCTCTCGATCGACCAGAGCGGCGAGGAGAAGGACGTCCGGGAGTTCGCGGATCGAGTTCAGAGGGAGGTTGGAAATGTCGATTACGTCTGCGAACCCAAGTTCGACGGCGTCTCGATGGAGTTCGTCTACGAGAACGGCCGCCTCGAGCGCGCCGTCACTCGCGGCGACGGACGAGACGGCGACGACGTAACCCGGAACGCACGAACTATCGGCTCCGTCCCGCAGAAACTGCACGGTGACTACCCCGAGTTCCTGACCGTGCGCGGCGAGGTCTACATGCCCAAAGACGCGTTCCAGGCACACAATCGCGAGCGGATCGAACGCGGCGAGGAACCCTTTGCCAACCCGCGGAACGCGACCGCGGGGACGATCCGGCAACTCGACCCCTCGATCGTCGCCGAACGCCCGCTCGAGGTCTTCTTCTTCGACGTGCTCGAAGCCAGCGACCTCGAAGAGAGTCACCGCGAGGAACTCGAGCGGTTCCCCGAGTGGGGGCTGCGGGTGACGGATCACGTCGAGACAGCGGAGTCGATCGACGACGCGATCGACTACCGCGACCGTATGCTCGAGGCCCGCGACGACCTGAACTACGAGATCGACGGCACCGTGATCAAGGTCGACGATCGCGACGCCCGCGAAGAGCTCGGACGGACCGCCAGACACGACCGCTACGCCTTCGCCTACAAGTTCCCCGCACGAGCGGAGGTGACACCGATCGTCGACGTCGCCGTCCAGATCGGTCGCACCGGCAGAGTGACGCCGGTCGCCCTGCTCGAGCCGGTCGACGTCGGCGGTGTCACGGTCTCGCGGGCGAGCCTGCACAATCCCGAGGAGATCGCGGAGAAGAACGTCGACGTCGGCGACACGGTCCGCGTCCAGCGTGCGGGCGACGTGATCCCCTACGTCGAGGAGGTCGTGGAGAAAGGGACGGAGAACGACCCCGAGAGTCACTACGAACTCCCCGATCACTGCCCGGTCTGTGACAGCGCGATCGAACGCGACGGCCCGATGGCGTTCTGTACCGGCGGGCTGGCCTGTGACGCACAGCTCCGGCGGTCGATCGAGTACTACGCGAGCGACGACGGCCTCGACCTCGAGGGGCTGGGCGAGAAGAGCGTTCGACAACTCGTCGACGCCGGCCTGCTCGAGTCCGTCGCCGACCTCTACGAACTCGAGCGCGAGGACCTCACGGAACTCGAGGGATGGGGCGAGAGGAGCGCCGAAAACCTCCTGGACGAAATCGAAGACACCCGCGAACCACCGCTCGCGGACTTCCTCTCGGCGCTGGGAATCCCCCACGTCGGCCCGACGACAGCCCGCGAACTCGCCCGCGAGTTCGGAACCTTCGAGGCCGTCCGCGAGACCGCCGAAACCGAACCCGAACGACTCGAGGGCGTCGACGACGTCGGCGAGACCGTCGCCGGCCAGATCCACGACTTCTTCACGAGCGAGGCAAACGCCGAGGCGGTCGACGACGTGCTCGAGCACGTCTCCCCGACGGAGTCCGAACTCGAGTCCGGCGGCGACGAACTCGAGGGACTGACCTTCGTCTTCACGGGCTCGCTCGAGGGCGTGACCCGCAGCGAGGCCCAGGAGACCGTCGAAGCCCACGGTGCAAACGCCACGAGCAGTGTCTCCGGGAACACGGACTACCTCGTCGTCGGCGAGAACCCCGGCCAGACGAAACGCGACGACGCCCAGGACAACGACGTACCGATTATCGACGAAGGAGAGTTCCGGGAGTTACTGGTGGAGTACGGGATCGACCTCGAGTAACAGCACCAGCTACGTCTCACAGCTACGAGCGAGTACCCGGCGAACGTTTGTCCGCAGCCGCCTGTAATACGTGCGTATGTCGAACGCGGATACGAACAGCGGGTCAGATCCCGAAAAGACGAATATCAACATCAGACTCACGGAAACCTTCCTCGAGGACATCGACGCAACGTGGAAAGAAGAGGGGTACAACAGTCGCAGCGAGTTCATCCGCGACGCACTCCGGGACGCCGTTCGTCATCCGGAGCTAACGCGTGAAAGCTGGAAAGAGATCGCAGCCGTAGAACACGCACGGCGGACCGGCGAGAGCGAGACGTTCACGCGCGACGAGATTCTCGGCGACGATGAGTGAGGAGTGAACCTGGCAGTTCCGAGCACCTGCAAAGCGGACGTACGACGACCTCGAAGATCACGCTAAAGACCGTATCGCGGACAAGTTAGACGAAATCGTCACCGACCAACGGCGTGATCCGGACGACTATCTCGAGCCACTGACCGGCGTTCCACATTCAAAGCTTCGTATCGGACAGTTCCGGCTCGGTGCTTCGTGCGATCATGAGCAGAAAATTCTCGACATCTACACTATCGAGCGCCGTAGCGGTGCGTACAAGCCAGGCGACGACTGATAGCCGACGACTACTCCGTGAAGGCGAAAGGAGAGACAATCCGTCAATTACTCTTCGCTCGCTATCTGCCGGCCACTCTTCGCGCGTAATTGGGCGTCGATGGCGATGTCGTTGTGGAGTCGGTTCTCCTTACAACTGCCGAACCGGTCGACGTACTGCTCGATTGACCGTTGAGAGTGCCCGTCCTCAAAGTCACAGAGTAATGCGACGACGGACAGACGAAGTGCGATCGTCGACGAAGACGAGTTCCGGGAGTTGCTGGCGGAGTACGGGATCGACCTCGAGTAGGGTCGAACAGCGGAGCACTGGAGCAGACGTGTAAAGAGAACAAGTTTTTATTCGAACCTATTCGAATCCGGGACTATGCCCTCCCTGTCGGATTCGTTCTCGCCACTCCAGCGCGATCTGTTCATCGCCGCTCTGGCGATCGTACTCGTTACCGCTCCGTTCTGGTTCGGCGTCTTTGGTTTCGGCGAGCCAGTCGCGACCTACGAGCAAGCGGAAGTTATCGTCGACGACGAGACCGTCGAGTTCGAGGGCGATCCATCGTACGGTTCCGTCCCGATCAGCGAGGACATCGCCTGTTCGGGCAGCATACTGTACGAGACACGGACCTGTGCCTTCGAGGCACAGCTCACCGACAACGAAACCGTACCGACCGGTATCAGAACATCAGGAACAGCAACTCATGGATTCTCATACGAAGAGTATCGATACGCTCGCGTCGACGGCGGAGTGTATGAAACGACGTATACGGTCGAAGAAGACCCTCCGGACGACATGAACCAGGTGCACGTCGACCTCAAGCCGGCCGATCCAGACGACGTTCTCGAGTCGGTCTCGATCGATGCCGAGCGCAGTACGCTCTCCGAGGTCGTCCGTGAAACGCTCGAGACCGGTAAAGCGGAAACCCGCGGTGAAGTCGACGTACCGGAGACGCCGATCGCAACCGACGACGGCTACTATCGCGTGTATCAATCAGGGACGACCCAGCCATCACAGCGAGACGAGGCAGTACGGAGTCTCGCATGGTTCGGCGGACCAGTCGTCGGATTATTGCTCTTCTATCACCTCTCCGGGCGGATAACGTACGTCGATCGCGTGAAACGGGACTGAGCCGTCGGCCGGGAATATTTTTCCTGCGCGCCCCCGTGTCTCCCGTATGGCCGATCCCGACCTCGTCCTCTACGAACTCGCGGGCTGTCCGTACTGCATGAAAGTTCGGCGGGCACTCGAGGACCTCGGACTCGAGTACGAGTCCCGCTCCGTCCCTCGAGCCCGGAACGACCGGACCGCCGTCTACGAGACGAGCGGACAGTACGGCGTGCCGGTACTCGTCGATCACACGAACGACGTGGAGGGAATGCCGGAGAGTGACGACATCGTCGCGTACCTCTACGAGGAGTACGGCGACGGTCAGGAGCCGCCGCCGTCGGGACTGGTCGGACGACTGCTAACGCGGCTGTTATAGTAACAACTGAAACTGTTTGCACACCGATCGCACCGCTATCGTACGATCGGGTGCGCACTGACTGTCAGTGGCTACTATAGACGGCGTTCGGCGGGCAACTGCTCTGCGATCGACCACACCGCCTCGAGCCCCTGCACTTCCCCCTCGAGTTCGGGCAACGTGACGACCTCGAGGTCCGGAAACGTCTCCCGGATCTCGGCAACGCGTTCCTCGTGGCGCTGCCGGCGCGACTCGCACCGACTGCAGCCGTCGGTCGGGTCCTCGAGCACCCGGTTGACGACGAGTCGCTCGATGGGGACCTCGTCCTCGCGGAGCTGAGCGACGAGTCGCTCGGTCTCGGCGATGGCCATCCCCTCGGGGACTGTGACGACGCGGAACTCGGTCCGTTCGGGGTCGGTGATCAGGTCGCGGGCGCGCTCGAGTCGGGCCTGGAACGCCGCGAGGTCGTCCTCGTCGTCGCCCTCGGTTGCCATCGCGGACATCGGACCGAGGACGGCGGTTCGTGCGGCGGTTCCGATCCGGCGAACCTGACCACGCAGCGAGCGGGTCGTCTCGAGTGCGAGCCCCATCACCTCGGGCGTGTCGAACAGCCGCAGTGTGTGGCCCGTCGGTGCGGTGTCGAAGACGACGACGTCCCAGCGGTCGGTCTCGACGTACTCGACGAGCAGGTCCAGTGCGGCGAGTTCGTCGCCACCAGCCGGCGTCCCCGCGGCGAAGATCCGCTCGACCTCCTCGTCGGTGAGGCGAATGCCGGCGCCACGGAGGTCCGAGGCCAGCGCTGTCGCCAGTTTCTCGTATCGCTTCGCTCGAGTGTCGGGATCGATCTCGGCCGCCCAGAGTTCGCCCGCCCAGGTCGTCGCATCCGGCTCTGGATCGATGGCTTCGAACGACTCGTCGCCGATTTCGGCCGGTTCCGGACCGAGATCGATCTCGAGCGAGTCGGAAAGGGAGTGTGCGGGGTCGGTCGAGACGACCAGTGTCTCGTGGCCGGCGTCGGCCAGTGAGAGAGCGGTCGCGGCCGCACAGGTCGTCTTCCCGACGCCGCCTTTCCCGCCGTAGAAGAGACAGGTGGTCATTCGGACTCGAGTACGACCGAGAGCGCCCTAAACGTCCGGTCCGGTTGCAGTGAGTGTTACGTCGTCCGTACCGTTACCCTTCGATCGGTTGCTGGGAGCGTGGACCGGACGAGTCACCGCGATTGGTACTCGACCAGTGGTCGACCATCGCACCGATGCCGAGAAAGAGGACGAGGAAACCGAGTACGAAGTTGACCAGTGGAATGTTGACGACGAGCGCGCCGACCACGAGCGCCAACCAGAGGTTCGCCTCGCCGCCCCTGATTTTCCGGAGCAGGTACGAGCCGACGACGATCGTTCCGATCGTCGAGCCGACGTAGAGGAACAACACTCCGGCGAAGAAGGCAATCATGAGAAGCAATACGATCGGCTCCGGCACACCCAGTTCGACGAGTATGAGGACTACGAACATCAGGAAGAAGATGCCGACGAACCCGATAACGATCGATCCGAACCCGAGCGCCACCGATCGAATCGGTCGATCGAAGCTTCGCTGTTCGATCGCACGGACGTACGACCCGGAACGAATCACTTCCGAGACGACCAGTACGATGAGCCCGAACGCGATACTGAACGCGACGTAAACCACGTACATGACGACCGCGAGAACGGCGAGGGCAGCGAGTCCCGCTTCGGGCGACACTGGTTCGGGCTCGGCCTGTGCGAGGACAGTCGTGGGAATCAGCGTCAACAGGACAAGCACCGAGACGAGCGCGTGACGGAGAGGGCCGAACATAGTCCGACGTTGACTGAACGATCATTAAATCTTTCCAAGACGTTCGATTGCGGTCATACAGGACGAAAACAGAGAATGCAGAAAGCTCCTACAGGTCGACGCGGTCGAACCGGTAGAGTGCGATCGCGACCGGGACGACGATCCAGAACAGCAGGATCAGGAACGAGAACCAGTCCTGCAGGAAGATCGGTAGCTCGCCGCCGAACATCTGTTCGGTGAGATCGACCTGCAGTTCGATCAATTCGACGTCAGTCGCGAGCGTCAGGACGCGACCGTAGGCCTCACCGGGATCCAGGTTGAGGATGAGATACGTCCAGTCGGGCAAGCGTTCGGCCTGGATCTCTTGACCCTGAATTTCGGCCGTGTAGGAGACGGTATCGAAGAAGAGGAACTCCCGCTGTGCGAGTTCGTTGAAGACGGTCGAGAGCGTGTTCCAGACGACGTAAAACATGACGAATACACCGACCATCGCTCCACCGGCGACGGTCGTCGAACGAGTGACCGACGACAGGGAGACCGCGATGCTCGTGTACGCGATGCCGTAGATGATCGACATCGCGAGCAGACCGACGTAGTCGGCGACGTCGAACGTCCCGAGAATACCGGCGACGACGACGGCAGCGAGGACGAAGCCGACGATCAATGAGACCGAGAGCACCGCGGATCGACCGAGGAGTTTCCCGAGCAACACGTCCTTCCGAGAGTGAGGCAAAGAGAGCAACACCTTGATGCTGCCGGACTCGCGCTCGCCGGCGATCGACTTCCAGCCGAGTATCAGCGCGATCAGCGGAATGATCAGACGAGTAATTTCGCTCACGAAGAACACGAGTATCGAGGTCCGCTCCGCCTGGGCAGCGAGGTCTTCACCGAAGTACGAGATAACGCCCGTTACGGTGACCAGCAGCGTAAAGAAGAAGAGACTCAGTCCCCAGAACATCCACGACCGGATCGAGTCCTGGAAGTCCTTCTTCGCGACGGCACGGATGCTATCGACGTTGATCGAACTCGAGGGCGTCGCGTCGGTCTCCGAACTCATCGTGGAGCCACCTCCGAGCCCGTCGTGTACGACTGGAAGACGTCCTCGAGCGACGCCTCCCGCGTCGAGAAGTCACGGACCTCGATGCCGCGGTCCTCGAGTTCGCCGAGCACCGCCGTCTTCGAGCCGTCGACGGCGATGGCGAGGGTGGTGTCGGCACCGTCGGCGTTCTCGACCGTCGCGCTCGCGACGTCCCCGAGCGACCGGACGGCCTGTAGCGCGTCGTCGTCGATCCGGTCGACGGTGACGCGAAGCGTCGTCCCGCCCTCGAGTGAGTCCCGGAGCCCCTCGACGGAGTCGACGGCGACCATCTCGCCGTTCCGGAGGATACCGACGCGGTCGCAGACGGCTTCGACCTGTTCCATGCTGTGACTCGAGAAGAAGACGGTGGCGCCGCGGTCGTTCTCTGCGCGGACGATTTCGCGCATCTCGCGGGCACCGTTGGGGTCGAGCCCGGTCGAGGGTTCGTCCAGAATCAATAGGTCGGGTTCGCCGACCAGCGCCATCGCGAGCATGAGCCGCTGGGCCATCCCCTTCGAGTAGCCGCCGGCTTTCTTGTCTGCAGCGTCGGCGATGCCGACTCGCTCGAGGAGGGCGTCGGTGTCGGCGTCGGCGCCTTTCGATTCGATCGCGAACTCGAGGTGTTCGCGGCCGGTGAGCCGCTCGTAGACCTGATAGCCCTCGGGGAGGACGCCGGTCCGCGATCGGATCTCGCGGCTGTTCCCCTGGGCGTCGAGGCCGAGGACCTCGACTCGGCCAGCAGTCGGGCGGACGAAGTCGAGCAAGACGTTGATCGTCGTCGACTTTCCAGCACCGTTGGGGCCGAGGAAGCCGAACACCTCACCGTCCTCGACCTCGAACGAGAGGTCCTGGAGAGCGAGGGTCTGACCGTACGATTTGGTCAGTCCGTCGACTGTAATAGCGGGCATAGCTGTGTGGTCGTGTCGTTCCCCGATAAGGTTTGTCACTTCTGCTCGATAATCCACGCTAATCGGCAGATGGAAGGAACGAGCGGCCTATATCGGCTCGTTCGGATCGTATCGTTGCGACGTTCGTTCGACCTCCGTCACGTATCGCTCGCGTGTCTCCTCGTCGTCAACCCGCTCGAGCTGATTTTCCTCGATCGACTTCGCCGCGGTCACCTTCGAACCGGTCGCAGCCGACGCAGCGAGTTCTCGGCGATAGACGTACTCGCCGTCTTCGGTGGCGTAGGCCAGCGTGACCAGCCCCTTGTCGTCGTAGTCGCGTTCGACCAGCCAGCAGCGAATCTTCTCGGTCATACACGGGTCTGTGGCGTCGAGCACCGAGAAAGTACCGCGTCGGTTCCGATGAGTCAGGCTGAAACCCGTTGCCTCCCTAGGGCCGCCGATGAACGCCGAAGGGGTTCGCGAGCGTGCAAGCGAGTTGCCGCGTGAGCCCGGCGTCTACCAGTTCCAGGAGGACGATACGACGCTGTACGTCGGGAAGGCGGTCGACCTCCGGAGCCGGGTGCGGTCGTACGCCGACCCACGGTCGGCACGAATTAGCCGGATGGTCGACCGCGCCGACGGCCTCGAGATCGCCGTCACCGACACCGAGACGCAGGCCCTGTTGCTCGAGGCGAACCTGATCAAGCGCCACCAGCCCCGGTACAACGTCCGGCTGAAAGACGACAAGTCGTACCCGATGGTCCAGTTGACGGACCACGAGGCGCCGAGGATCGAGATCACTCGCGACCCCGACGAGTCCGCGACCGTCTTCGGCCCCTACACCACCAAGAGCCAGGTGGAGACCGTCGTGAAAGCGCTCAGGGAGAGCTACGGCGTCCGTGGCTGTTCGGACCACAAGTACGCCAACCGCGACCGGCCCTGTCTCGACTACGAGATGGGCCTCTGTACCGCACCCTGTACTCGCGAGATCGATCTCGAGAGCTACGCCGAGGACGTGACCGCAGTCGAACGCTTCCTCGAGGGCGAGACAGGCATCCTCGCGGACCCGCTACGCCGGGAGATGGAAGCCGCCGCCCAGGGCCGGAACTTCGAGCGCGCGGCGAACCTCCGGGACCGACTCGAGACCGTCGAGGCGTTCCACGGCGAGGGCGGCGAGGCCGTCCAGTCGGTCGGCGACGAACGAGCAGTCGACGTCCTCGGCGTCGCCATCGAGGGGACGGACGCAACCGTCGCTCGTCTGCGTGCCGAGGACGGCAAGCTCGTGGATCGGGAGCGACACACACTCGAGGCGCCGACGACCGACGGTGCGGGAGACGACGAAGGCGGCGTTCCGGCCGTTCTCGCGGCCTTCATCGTCCAGTACTACGCCGAACGGGAACTCCCGGACGCACTCTTGCTCCCCGAACGCCACGGCGACGAGGAGGTCACGGCCTGGCTCGAGGCCGAGGGCGTCTCGGTTCGCGTGCCGGGTGCCGGCCGAGAGGCCAAACTGGTCGAACTCGCGCTCAAAAACGCCCGGCGCAACGTCGGTGGCCGCGACGAGTGTGCGATGCTCGCCGAGGCACTCGACCTCGAGACCGGCCGCGTCGAGCGCATCGAGGGGTTCGACGTGAGCCACGCCCAGGGGAAGTCGGCGGTCGGCAGCGACGTCACGTTCGTCGACGGCAGCGCCGAGAAAGCCGACTATCGCCGGAAGAAACTCACCGACGAGAACGACGACTACGCGAACATGAAGACGCTGCTCGAGTGGCGCGCCCGCCGTGCCGTCGAGGGACGGGATGACCGGCCGGACCCCGATCTGCTGTTGATCGACGGTGGGGAAGGGCAACTCGAGGCGGCCCGCGACGCGCTGGCCGAAGTGGGCTGGGACGTGCCTGCCATCGCGCTCGCGAAGGCCGAAGAGCGCGTCGTGACGCCCGATCGAGAGTACGCCTGGCCGAGCGACGCACCCCACCTGCATCTCCTCCAGCGCGTACGCGACGAGGCTCACCGCTTTGCAGTGCAGTATCACCAGACGATCCGCGACGACGTGAAGACGGTACTCGACGACGTGCCCGGGATCGGCCCCGAGACGCGAAAGCGACTGCTCGGGCGGTTCGGCAGCGTCGAGAACGTCCGCGAGGCGAGCGTCGACGACCTCCAGAGCGTCTCGGGTGTGGGAGAGAAGACTGCACAGACGGTCAAAGAGCGACTGTAGCATCTCCTCGACCGGCCACGCGAAAAGTCGGATCAACAACACATATATGGTTCCGTAGTGTAGCGTCGTCAATATGAACGAGTTCGCCCGTGCGATGGTCGTCCCCTTCTTCATGGCCCTCTTTCCGGCAGTCTGGTTCGTGAATCGCAATCTGACGACAGCACAACTCCCGCCGACGGTCGAGTCGAGCGCCGGACTGATCCTGCTCGGACTCGCCGGCTCGGTCGTCGGGTCGGCCGCCATCGCAGCCCTCCTCGCATTCGTCGGGCGGGATCGATCCGTCACATCGGAAGAGCTACCGTACCGACAGCGGATCTTCCAGCCGGATACCGACGCCCTCGTCGTCTTCTTTGCTCTCGTCGCGCTCTGTGCGGGCTGGGCGCTGGTCGCGTTCACCGGCATCGGCCCAGCCGTCCTCGGCGACGTACTGACGTTCGCCATGATCCTGCCCGGTTTGCCGCTGCTCGTTCTCGCTCCGCTCGCTATCCACTCAACTATCGCGACGATCGTCGGTCTCGCCGCCTGCGCTCTCTGGCTCTCCGTCCTCTCGGTCGGCACCGCCGAACTCACCCGGAGACGCTCCGGAAATCCGACCGATAACTATAGTAGCCACTGAAAGTCAGTGCGCACCCGATCGCACGACACCGGTACGATCAGTGTGCAAACAGTTTCAGTTGTTACTATAGGGCTATTGCTCTGGAGCACCTGTATCGACACGTGTCCAACGACGACGACGAACTCGACGATTTGCTCGACGAACTCGACAGCCAGGGCGACCTCGACGCCTCCCAGCAAGTACTATCGATCCGAACCGAGAGCAGGCGGTACGATAAGCCGGTGACGATCGTCGAGGGGTTCGACCTCGAGACGAGCGAGATCAAGTCTCTCGCTTCGGAACTCAAGCAGTCGGTCGGCGCGGGCGGGACGGTCGACGACGGCCGAATCGAACTCCAGGGCGACCACCGGGACCGGGTTCCCGACTTGCTCCGGGAGCGTGGCTACGAGGTGCGTGAGTAGCAGTTACGTTCGCGAACGATCGAACCGGGTAGAGACGTAGTCAGCAAGATTATATCTCTTGCGCGAATCGTCCACGTCATGCCAGCGGAGCCTCTCGCCGCGTTTCCAGCCGCAACGGTCGTATTCGAAGACGGAAAGGAAGTGGACAACGTCGCCGTGAAAGTCTATCCGAACTGGATTCAGGTTCGCGGGGAAACCTCGAGTAGCTACTATTCTCGAGAGAGCATTCGCGCAGTCCACGGCGACTGATCGTCTCTCTGGTTCGGCCGGTTGCATACGAATTCAATCTGTCGTGAGTGTCGTCCGGATCACGAGAAAGAACGATGATTGTTCAGTGGTAACATTCAACTGCCGGCCGGCCGGCGAACCACGGGGAATATGGGGGCATCCCCGTGGTCGTGGGGCCCCTCCCCTTTTCGGACAGGCGCTACTGCCAGCAGTTTCGGAAGTTCGAAGGCTGCTAGCCTAACAGCGCCGGTAACAGTACTTTGCCAGTCGATGTGGTAGTGACGAACATGGAGATTCGTCCAGCCACCCACGACGACCGCGACCGGATCCGCGAGGTCGCCCGCGAAACGTGGCACGACACCTACGACGAACTCGAGGCCGAGACCATCGACGCCACCATCGACGAGTGGTACGGCGACGACGCGCTCGAGACGGCGATGACCAAACCCGGAACCGCGTTTCTGGTCGCCGAACGCGAGAAAGAGGTCGTCGGCTTCACCCACGGCGTCGTCACCGAGGAGGAAGGCGACATTTTACGGCTGTCCGTCCACCCCGACTATCAAGACGAGGGGATCGGGACTGCACTCTACGAGCGCCTGCGCGAGGACCTCCAGGACTTCAACATGGAGCGGATGCGCGCGATCGACCTGGCCTCGAACGAGGAGGGCAAAGGGTTCTACGAACACCACGGCTTCGAGGTGACCGGCGAGGACACCGTCGAAATTGGTGACGAGGAGCGGACGGAAGTGGTGTACACGCTGGAACTGTAACGAAAGCGTATCCACAGTCGGCAAGGAACCGCGTCCGACGAATCGGCCCACCGGCCCTTCTTCTCGTGGTCGGTCACGTACCCGGGACTCCCCCATAACTATTGATGAGAAAACATATTATGGATGACTCTGTAAGGGAGGAACATGACAGGAAAGCAGACGATACTGTGGCCGGTAAACGTCCTGTTCCGTCCCTCCTCGTTCGTAGAACTCGACCCCGATCAGGAAGCCGCGAACACGCTCGATGCGATCACCACCGCCGTCTGGCTCACGGGGTTTTACTTCGTGAACTTGCTGCTGTATGCCCTTCCACTGACGCTCGCCGGGTTCGGCATCCGGGACGGAGCAACGACGCCAGCGGCCGTCACCGCTGCCCTGTCTCCGCTCGGCGTCGATCCCGGCACGATCTGGCAGTTCTCGAGTGCGCTGGTCACGAACAGTGCATTCTTGCTGCTCGCGACGATCCTCACCTTCGTCACGTTCCACGTCGGGATGGTCCTCACCCGGAGTTCGAAAGGCGTGATCCGGTCGCTACAGGCCGTGAGCTACTCGAGCGGGATCTACCTGGCAGTGATGTTCTCGACCGTCGTCTACGTCTCGACCGAGTCCGGACTGGCCGTCGCCGAGGAGTTCCTCCTCTGGATTCAGACCGCGTTCATCCAGTTTTTCATCGATCTCGTCGGTACTGACCTCGTTCCGCCGGTCGAGGCGAGCCGGCCGGAGCTTGCCGCCATGAGCACGCTCGAGCAGGCGATCCTGACGGTGCTGTTGCTCTCGATGATGTACTTCCTGTACGTGCTGTACGTCGGAGCACGGACCACGCACGACGCGACGCGGTTCGAAGCACTCGTCGCGACGGGTTTCGTCCTCCTCTCACCGGCACTGTACGTTCTCGGAGCGATCTACCTGACGGTCGGCGCACTATGACCGAACAGGACGAGGTCACCGGTGACGAATCCAGTGGCGCTGTCGAAGACACCACCACTGGCGGCGACAACCGTACCGAACGGGACGGAGACGAATCGTCCGAAGAGCCGGTCACCGTCGCGTTCGAGGACGATCCGTCGGAAGGGCGAGACGTTCTCTCCGGCGATCTGCGGTACGAGACGACGCCGATGCTTCGACCCGTGGTCGTGATGCTCGCGACCGTCCTCGTCGGCGGTTCGGTCGCGATGGCGATCCCCCTGCTCCGACCCGACCTGTTCGGCGATCCGGTGCTCGCCGAAATCGTACTGTACGCGGTCGCCGTTCTGGTCACGGTGACGGTCGTCAGGTACGCGATACGCCTCGTCGTTCTGGCCCGGACCAGATACGAGATCCGAGAGGACGCGCTCGTTCGCCGCTACAGTCTCGCGTACAAGCGAACGGTCCGGAAGATACCGATAAGCAAGCTCAGGGGCCACGAGTTCACCCAGAGCCGGTACCAGGCCTGGCTCGACGTCGGAACGATTCGGCTGCTGACCGCCGGGACGAACCGCAGTCTCGGATTCCTGGCGTTCGAACACCTCAAAGACCCCAAGGTCGTCGAACGAGAAATTCAGACGTTGCTCGTCGAGCGCGAAACTGAAGAGTAGGTTCGCGAATCGAGAACGATCTGTGCTTCGAGCCGGAATGAACTGTCTACGAACAGCAAGAGCTCAAGAATCGTCGGCTGATTCCTCGAGATCGATTTCGATCACCGCTTCGCCATCGTCGCGTGACGGAACCAACGCTTCGTCGATCGTCTCTTCGTCGGTGCGGGCTTCGACCGTCGTCTCGTTCTCGAGGAGCGAGTAGCCGTGTAGCTCGAGCGTATCGGCACGGTAGAACGCTTCGTGATCGAGAAAGAGGAGGTCGGTCCGTCGATCGTCGGTGCCGAGCCAGCGACCTCGCTCCCCGTCGAACTCCTCGAGTCGGTCGTCCTCGATCGACTGTGCCGGATACGCGCCGGCGTCGAATTCGACGTCCTCGTCGGAGCCAACGTCGTACGTCGCAATGACGTCGTCCCCGTCTCGCAATCGCAGTTCGAAACAGGCAAAGGCAAGGTTTCGGGTGTCGGCCGACGTATCGGCGTGGTCGGCGGGCACGAACGTCTCTTCCCACTCGAGGGTCAGTGGCTGGCCAACGACGGCGAACGTCCCGGCCCACTCGTCGAACGATTCGTGATATCGGAGTTCGACGGAGAGCCGTCGTTCGCCCGGTTCGAACAGCGTTATCGCGGTCTCGAACTGCCTCGTCGAGCCCGGCTCGAGCGTCACTTCTTCGATACTGGCGAGTCGGTCGTCGACGTCGACGGCAACCCGAACGTCCTGCTCTTCGTCACCTTCGTAGGCGATCTGCATGTCGACGGGAACCGGTTCGCGAGCACGCGTCTCTTCGGGGACCGTGACGTCTTCGATCGTCGGCACGAGCGGGCCATCGTCCGCGGCGAATCGCATACAGCCACCCGTTCCGACCGCGAGCAGCGGGGCACCGACGACGAAACGCCGTCTGGACCAGGCGTCTCGATCGTCCATACGAGAAGGTTAGATTCCCAACACATATATCCGACGGCTTTCAGGACAGTATGGCGATCGAGCGATCGGCGCTCGATCGCGCGAAATCCTGTACCGCGCGTCGAAAACATTCTTCATGTCCGTAATCTAACTACTGAGTGAATGTACGGGTCCCCAACACCGACGAGGTGGTGTCTCGTCGTTGCCCTCCTCACAGTCATCGCCGTACCGCTACTCGCGGGAACAGGCCTCGCCTCGGCGACAACCGACGCAGAGCAACGAGTAGACGCCGGCCAGGAGCAACAGGCGTCCGTCCTCGCGAACGAGGGGAACGAATCGTCGGAGAACGAAACCGCGGTCGACCCGACCGCCTCGTTCGATGCACCCTCCTCGATCGAAGCCGGGACGTCCGCGACGTTCGACGCCTCGAGTTCCGATCCCGGAGACGACGAGATAGCGGGATACGTCTGGCGGGTCGACGAGGGCGACGGCGAACACATGGAGATCACCTCGAGTCCGACCTACGAGTACACGTTCGAGGAACCCGGATCGACGGAGGTTCACCTCGAAGTGATAACTGACGACGACCGACGCGACGAAACCACCGAGACGGTTCGCGTCGCCGTACCGACCGTCGAAGGGACGGTCGTCCACGCCGGCGACGAGGTCGGCGACCACGACGTCGTCCAGTTGCTGGACGGTGACGAAGAGGTCGCCACGACCGAAACCGGCGACGACGGCTCGTTCACCCTGTCTCCGGACGATCCCGGAACGTACGACCTCGTCTACGTCGACGAACGCGTGCTCGAGGGCGACGAACTCGTGCGAAACGACCTGGTCGACTTCTACGCGATCGAGTCGGTCACCATCGAGGACGCTGAAACACCCGTCGACGTCGGGACGGTCACCCTCCCGGAGTCGAACCGGCTCCACTGGTACGTCCGCGATTCGGAGTCGGAAACCGGAATCGAGAACGCGACGGTAACCTACACGCACAGCAACGGCGGTGCAACGGTCAGCCACACGACGACGACCGGTCCGGACGGTAACGCGGGGCTGATCGGGATCGGCGACGAAATCGAAGTCGAGACGCACGGTCCGGAGGGATACCACGACGTGGAGTCGCCCGAGCGAGTAGACCTCGACAGAAACGAAAGGAAGACCGTCTACCTCGACGGGGCGATCACCGGATCGTTCGACGTCGATCCAGAACCGGTTCCGATCGGCGAAAACGCGAGCGTGACCCTCGAAGCGGAGACGGGGACCGCCGAATCGATAACCTGGTTCGTCGACGGAGCGCAAGTGGCGACGGACAACCAGTCGATCGAAGTCTCGGCGACGGATCCGGATCCGATCGACGTTTCCGCGAGTCTCGAGGGCGAAAACGACGGTACAACCACCGTCACGAGGTCGATTCCTGTAGACACACTGGACCGAGAACTACGCCTCGAGGTGCCAGACCGGACCAACACGCACGAACCGTTCGCCGCGACCGCGATCCACGAGGTCGAACAGCGAAACGTCAGCGTCGAATCCTACAACTGGCAACTGCACGACGAGAGTGGGGAACGACTCGAGATAACACGGTCCTCCTCGCCGACCACGGAGTTTGCAGTCGAATCGCTGGGCGACTACACCGTCTCGGTCGTGGTTCGAGACGAGTTCGACGTCACGAAATCGACGAACGCGACGATCGAAGCCGACGCGATACCCTCCTGGGCCGAATCCGGCGCGTCGCACGTCGAGATCGGCGACGTCGAGATGCCACTCTCGCTCGAGGGAGGTTCGACGACCTCGATCGACGTTACGGCGACGAACACCGGCGATGTACCGGATCTGGTCGACGTCACCGCCGAAAACGAGACCTCGACCGTCGACCGGACGACCCTCGAACTCGGCAGCAACGAGACGGGGTCGGTCACACTCGAGTACACGCCACCGAACCGACCCGGGAACTACACGCTAACCGTCTCGACGGCTCACGATCGGGTCCAGGAGTCCTACACCGTCACCGCGAGTTCGAACGAAACGGACGACGGCCAGGCTGCGAACGCGACCGACGGCGATCCACAGGAACTCGACCTGTTGCCGACGCCGTCCGTCGGTGCTGACATCAGCGCGGTTTCGGTCTCGCGGGATCGACTGGGGAGTGTCGTACTCGGGACTGCGACGACAACTGTTCTCGGCGGGTTCGGTCTCCTTGGATACGTCGTCTACACACGACCGAAGGAGAGCGGAGTGGATTGGTTGGCGTCGAAGAGAGAGCCTCCGAAGGCGGACGAGTCACAGTGACTACACCAGAAGCGTCGATACCGAACGCTACGACGCTCAGAACTCCTCGGTCGGCGGCGCGATCCCTTCGTCTTCCTCACTCTCGAGGTCGAACTCCTCACGCACTTCCCGAATTCGATCCCGAATATCGGCCGCGAGTTCGAACTCGAGGTTGCTCGCGGCTTCTTCCATCCGGTCCTCGAGTTCGGCGATGTAACGGGCAGCTTCCTCCTCGTCGTCGATCGAGCGGCCGGAGACCTGCGTGGTTTCGGTCTTGCTGCCGGGGAGGTTCGTCTCGCCGACTTCCTTCTCGATCGTGGTTGGTTCGAAGCCGTGTTCTTCGTTGTACTCCTGCTGAATGGTCCGGCGACGCCGGGTTTCCTCGATCGCGGATTCCATCGCGTTCGAGGGGTCGTCGGCGTAGAGGACGACCTTCCCGTTGACGTTTCGTGCGGCCCGACCCATCGTCTGGATCAGGGTCGTCTCCGAGCGCAGGAACCCTTCCTGGTCGGCGTCGAGAATCCCCACGAGCGAGACCTCGGGGATGTCCAGTCCCTCCCGCAGGAGGTTGATCCCCACGAGGACGTCGATCTCGCCGAGTCGCAGCGAGCGGATGATCTCGTGGCGCTCCAAGGTGTCGGTCTCGTCGTGCATGTACTCGACGTCGACGCCGGCCTCCTCGAGGTATTCCGTGAGGTCCTCGGCCATCCGTTTGGTGAGCGTCGTCACCAGCGTGCGCTCGTCGCGCTCGATGCGCTCGTCGATGCGGTCCATCAGGTCGTCGATCTGGCCGCTGGCCGGCGACACCTCGACCTCGGGGTCGACGAGGTGGGTGGGCCGAACGATCTGTTCGACGACCTGGTCGCTGTGCTCGGTCTCGTAGTCGGCTGGCGTCGCGCTGACGTAGAGGGTCTGGTTCGTCTTCTCCTGGAACTCCTCGAACGTGAGCGGTCGGTTGTCGTACGCAGTGGGGAGTCGAAACCCGTTCTCGACCAGCGAGTCCTTGCGGGACTTGTCGCCGGCGTACTGGCCACGAACCTGCGGAAGGGTCACGTGGGACTCGTCGACGACGGTGAGAAAGTCGTCCGGGAAGTAGTCCAGCAGAGTGTACGGCGCTTCTCCCGATTCCCGATCCGAGAGGTAGACGGAGTAGTTCTCGATCCCCGAACAGTAGCCCGTCTCCTGCATCATCTCGAGGTCGAACGTCGTCCGCTCCTCGATGCGCTGGGCGGCGATCATGTCACCCTTGCGCTCGAAGTACGAAATTCGCTTGTCGAGGTCCTCGCGAATCTCCTCCATCGCACGCTCGAGTTTCGTCTCCGGAATCGAGTAGTGCTCCGCCGGGTGGATGAGGACGGCCTGCTGGTCGCCCTGGGTGGTCCCCTCGAGGGGATCGACCTTCACCATGCGGTCGATCTCGTCGCCCCACAGTTCGACGCGTACCGCGTAGCGGCCGTACATCGGGTAGATCTCGATGGTATCGCCGCGCACTCTGAAGGTACCCTGCGTGAAGTCGACGTCGTTGCGCTCGTAGTTCAGGTCCACCAGCCGCGCCAGCAGTTCGTCGCGGCCAACCTCTTCGCCGACCTCGAGGCGCATCGACATGTCGACGTAGTTGCGCGGGTCACCGAGGCCGTAGATGGCGGAGACGGAGGCGACGACGATCACGTCCTCGCGCGTCAGGAGCGAGCGGGTCGCGCTGTGCCGCAGGCGGTCGATTTCGTCGTTGATCGAGGCGTCCTTGTCGATGTAGGTGTCGGTCTGTTCGACGTAGGCCTCGGGCTGGTAGTAGTCGTAGTAGGAGACGAAGTACTCGACGGCGTTCTCGGGGAAGAGGTTCCGGAACTCCTCGTACAACTGCGCCGCGAGCGTCTTGTTGTGGGCGATCACCAGCGTCGGCTTCTGTATCTCCTCGATCGTCCACGAGACGGTGTTGGTCTTGCCCGAGCCAGTCACGCCCAGCAGGGTTTGCTTGTCCATCCCCTGCCGGAAGCCCTCGGCCAACTGTTCGATCGCCTCGGGCTGGTCGCCCGCCGGTTCGAACGGTGCATCGACCTCGAACGGACGGTCGACGTCGGGACGGTCCGGCTGTAGCGGCCCTCGAGAGTCACTCATTATCGGGTTCAGGGACTCGAGACACTTGACGCGCTCGCATGACGAACGTGGCCGACTTGCCGATTCGCTCCGTTCTTCGGAGACCTCATTCACCGTCTGCTGGTGACCGGCGTTGGACTCCGAAAAGAGGATTCGTCGAGTGGCGTTCACTCCGGTGACAATCCGACGCTACCGCGACTAATACTGCTTCTCGGTCGGTGCTGCCTTCTCTTTGCCGTCGGCAACCTGCTTCTCGTCCGCTTTCGGCTCGGCTTCCTTCTTCGCTACCGGTTCGTCACGTTTCTTCTCGTCCGGTTCGACGTCTTTCGGTTCGTCAGCTGGTTCCTTCTTTTCGTCGACAGGCTCGTCTTTCTTCGGTTCGTCGGCTGGTTCCTCCTTTTCGTCGACAGGCTCGTCTTTCTTCGGTTCGTCGGCTGGTTCCTCCTTCTCGTCGACAGGCTCGTCCTTCTTCGGTTCGTCCGCTGGTTCCTCCTTCTCGTCCGTCGGGTTGTCGCCCCCTTCGGCATCCAGCGGGCCGTCGACCGCCAGTTCGACCGTGAAGTCCCGATCGGTCACGTCTTCGGGCGGCTCGAGGTACCCAATCGCGTAGCCGGTGTAGACACCGCCGGCATCGAGGTCGACGTCGAACGTCGCCACGTCGGTCTCGGGGTCACCGGCGGGTCGAATCGAGAGGGTGTAGGAACCGGCGGGAACCGCGAGGTACTCCGAGACGTCCTCGAACGAGACGTTCTCGACCAGCGGCGCGTCGTCGGCCCAGATGTCGACCGCGGGGGCATCGGGCGAGAAGTGTGCGGCCCGGACGAACGCCGCATCCTCGCCATCCTCGGGGAGCGGATCGGCGTCGACGAGAATCTCCGGTCGGAACGTCTCGGCCTCGAGTTCGCCGATCGCCGCGACCGTGTAGTAAGCCGCCTCAACTGCGACCTCGTCCTCGAAGACGACGGCGTCGGGATCGCCAGCGGCCGTGATTGCAACCGTGTACGTCCCGGGTTCGAGCTCGAGGTACGGCGAAATCTCACCGTACGCGAAGTCCTCGAGCACCGGCGCGCCGTCGACGTAGACGTCCACGTTCGGCGCGTCCGGCGAGAAGTGTGCGACCCGGACGAACGCCGCGTCGACGGGTGCTACCGGCTTCTCGTCGTCTTCAACTGGTTCCTTCGGCTCCTCTTTCGGACCGTCGTCGTGTTCTTTGGCGAACGCAGTGCCACTGGCGACCGTGAGGCCACCCGCGAAACCGATCGTCTTGAGCGCCGAACGTCGTGATACGGGCATGATACGTGAGAGTAGGAGGACCGTGTTCTGAAAAAGCCGGTAGTCAGTATCAGGAGTTGTTTCACCGTTTCCGGCGATATCGGATCGGAAATGTCGGAATGAAACGCTGTACCGGCCCATTGACACGATACCAACAGCGTCCAGAATTCGGGCTCGGAGACATCCGTCGGTCGTCGACGACCGGTAACTCCTGCGTACACCGGTGTAGGATGACGTTTCTCCGGCCTCGAGTACGTACGCCGACGGTACGTGGCCCGTGCTCGGCCAACGATTATGGGACCGGTCGTGGAAGCGGCGTCCATGTCCGAACAACTGAAACGAGCCCGCGACGACCTCGAGCAGGCGGCGAAATCGGCCGACGACGACGTTCGAGGGGAGATCCACGAAACCGCGGACGCGTTCCGCGACTACGTCGTCGGCGACCACAAACCGGACCACGCAGTTCTCGACCAACACCTAAACGACATTCGACAGCTCAGCGAGCGGGCGGACGGGAACACCGAGGATCAGCTCGAGAGCGCGCTCGAGGCGGCCGAAGAGTACCGGGAAGGAGTGGATCAAGCGTAACTGGCTCTCACCTTTCGGGCGGCAACTGACGGGCCCACGGCCTCTTACTCGAGTCGGTCCAATACGGCGTCTTTTTCGTAGGCCAAGGACAGCGACCGGGAACGTCCGCGACCGTCGACCTCCGTGTACTCGGCCTCGATCAGCCCGAGCTGGTCGAGTTTGTTGACGATTTCGGAGTATCTGGTGTAGCCGAGGTTGGTGCGTTCGTGGAACGCCTCGTAGACGTCGCCGGCCTGGTCGCCGTCGTTGTGGGCGATCACCTCGAGCAGCGCTCGTTCGTTGTCGGTCAGCCCCGAGAGGCTTCGCGAGAGGTTGACGTACTTCGAGGTCTGGTAGGCATCCTCGACGTCTTCGCGTTCGACGGTTCGGCTGGCGCGCATCTCGGCGTTCAGCCCCGCCCGCCGCAGGAGGTCGATCCCAACCCGCAGGTCGCCGCTCTCGGCGGTGAGTTCAGCGACGTACTCGAGGGTCTGGCGGCCGATGACGCCGTCGTTGAAGCCGCGTTCGACTCGTTCGTCGAGGATGTCGACGATCTCGGGAGCGTCGTAGACCGGGAAGTAGACGTCTTCGGGCCGGAAGACGCTCTGGACGCGGGAGTCGAGTTCGTCGATGACGTCCAGGGCGGGGTCGGAGGAGACGACGATGACGCCGATCTTCGCGCCGGGGTGTTCCTCGTGGGCCCGCAATAGCGAGTACAGCGCGTCACTGGCTTCGTTTTCGTAGAACAGGTAGTTGACGTCGTCCAGCGCGACGACGAGGGTTCGGTCTTCCTCGACGAGTTTCTCCGCGATCTGGCCGAACAGTTTCTTGAACGAGATGCCCGACGACGGTGGTTCGTAGTCGAAGGTTCCCTCGAACAGCCGGGAGAACACCGAGTACCGCGTCGAGTTGACCTGACAGTTGACGCGGATGGTCCAGACGTCGCTGGTCTGGGTGCCGATCTCGTCGAACAGCTTCTGGATGGCCGTCGTCTTCCCCGTCCCGGGCGGGCCACGGACCATCACGTTCAGCGGACGTGATCCCCGAACCGCCGGGCGCAGGGCGTACGTGAGCGTCTCCATCTGGCCCTCGCGGTGTTTGAACGTCTCGGGGACGTAGTCGATTTCGAAGACGTGCTCGTCTCTAAAGACGGATTCGTCCCACGACAACATCCCCTCTTCGGGGTCGTCTGCCATTACTTTCACCACGCTCACGAAACCACTTAGTTGTTCGTAGAGCGACGGAAGATCGACCACAGCCCGAACGCAGCGAACACACGAACGAGGGCGTCGAGGAGCGTGGTCTCCACGTGAGAGACGTCCTCCTCGAGAGCGATTGCGACCGTTCGGCGTCGCTCCCACAGGGACCAGACATACGGTTTACTGTAAGTCATTTCCGGCGCAGCCGCCGCATGGGTCGCGGTTGCGCCGGTAAACCGTTACAGCAATCCGTATCAGGCCAGTTCGATCCGCTCCACGTCTCGCTCGAGGTCCGCCGTCTCGATCCGGCCCCTGTGGACCATGCGGGCGTGTGCTCGTGCCAGTCGTTTCACCTCGTCGGCACTGCCCGAGCGGATCAGGAACTCACAGCGCCCCTCCGAACACTCGAATTGGTACACCATACCATAGAGGAATTTTCGCCAGCAGGAAGGGCTACGCCTTGCAGACGACGGGCACTACGCACCCGAGGAATCGTCGGCGACCTCAGAGCCAGCCGTTCTCGGCGCGGTCGACGAGCACCGAATCGGCACTTTGCCAGTCGTCGCTCGCCCGCTCGAAGACGACCGTCGCTCGCTCGGTAGCGGTCTCGAGAATCTCGTCTTCGTCGGCTGTCTGGAGTCGTCCGTCCTCGAGAACCACCTCGCCGTCGACGACGACCGTCTCGACGACGCTTCCCGAACCGCCGTAGACGAGGTTCGGTACCGCGGTGTGTAGCGGCTCCGAGACGGTCGGCGCGACCGAGGGATGCTCGAGGTCACAGACCACGAGATCCGCGCGTTTGCCCTCCTCGAGGGAACCGACGCGGTCGACGATGCCGAGCGTGCGAGCGCCCTCGATCGTCCCGACGCGAAGCGCCGCCCACGCGGGGAACGCGGTCGGATCGGTGCGTTTCGTCTTCGCGAGCAAGGCCATCGTCCGGAGTTCTCGCAGGAAGTCGTGTCCGCCCGGCCCTGGTGCCTGATCGGTCCCGATGCCCGCGACGCCGCCGCGGTTGCGGTAGTCGACTATCGGCGGCGTAATTCCGTCGATGGCGGCGATCGAACTCGGGTTCGCGGCCATCCGAACGCCCGCCTCCGCGAGTCGACGGCGCTCCTCCTGGGTCGCCCCGTGGAGGTGGGCCGCGAGCAGCCGGTCGGAGACCAGCCCGAGGTCCTCGAGGACGCTCACGGTCGTCTCGTCCTCGCCGTAGCGGGCCTCTATCTGGCGCTGTTCGCGCTCGCCCTGTGCGACGTGCATGTGGATGCCGCGGTCGCGGTCCTCGGCGCGGTCGCGGATCTCCTCTAACAGTTCCGGCGGCACCATATCGAGCGCCTGCGGCCCGTACAGACAGGAGACCCGGTCGTGGTCGACGTAGGCGTCGAACAGGTCCTCGTTGCGCTCGAGTCCCGCTCGTCCCTGTGTCTCGTCCAGCGGATACGGGTCGTCGGGTCCGAGGTCAGCAGCTGCGTCGTCGACGGCGTTGATCGTCTCCGCGGCGACGACACGAGCGCCGAGGGGGTCGTGGGCCGCGTCGACGATCCGGCGTGCATCCTGCGTGTACTCGCCGACCGTCGTCACGCCCGACCGGAGCGCCTCGAGGACGCCCAGCCGTGCGCCGGCGATGCGGTCCTCGTGTTCCATCGCTTCCGAGAGCGGGCCGAGCGCGCGGTTCATCCACTCGATTTCGGGGACGTCCTGTGCGCCGCCGCGCAGCAGCGTCAGGTCGGTGTGGGCGTGGACGTTCACCAGTCCGGGCATCGTCACCCGACCCGAGCCGTCGATCGTCCGGTCGGCGTCGCCCTCGAACTCATTCGCCGGTCCGACGAACGCGATTTCGCCGTCCTCGATTGCAATCGTCGCGTCCTCGAGAATACCGAGTCGGTCGTCGGCCATCGTGAGCGCGAGCGTGTCGGTGATCGCGAGGTCCATACCGACCCGTCGGCAGAGGGATACGTAAAGTCACCTCGAGCGTGCAGCAGCCATTGTTAATCCAACCAGTAGAGTTACTAACCCCGGTCCGTTCGTCTCGAGTATGGAAACGATCGATGCGAGCGACCTGCTTCCCGCCGAACGGCTCCGAGATAGCGTCCTCGAGGGCGAAATCACGCAGATCCATCGCGGTGATCCACACGCCGAGGAAGGCGACACGTTCGAAATCGACGGAACGACGTTCGAGGTCCTCGAGGTGACCGAACGTCGACTCGGTGATCTCACCGACGAGGACGCCCAGGCCGAAGGATCGGACGACCTCGAAGCGTACAAACGGCGGATCGAACGAACTCACGACACCGAGTGGGACGACGAGAGTACCGCGTTCCTGCACCGATTCGAACCCGTGGCGTAGCTCGAGTTGCCAATGTGAGAGAATCAAGGCTGAATCGTCGGTTCGGGAGTTACTTGGAGTCGATGCTGTTCCGGTTCGACTCGACGAGAGTGAGCAGATAGAGCTCTGTACCGATAGTATCTGTAGTATCGATAGTATCGTTAGTTACGTTATTATCATCACAGTACTGACAATAGGTCGGAAAGTACGGGAAGATATGCCACGACACATGGTTCCTCCAGTGGAGCAGTCGCTCGATACAGAAACCGTGCTCTCGCTGCTCAGTGACGAATACGTCAGCGAAATTCTCGAGGCGCTTACCGACGGTCCAGCCACGGCAACAGAGCTGACGGAACACTGCAGTGGCTCGAAAGTGACGGTCTACCGGCGATTGAACAGTCTCGAGGAGAACGACCTGGTCGAGGTAACGACCGACATCAAGTGCGACGGCCACCACTGCAAGGTGTATCGCAACGCAATCAACGAGATAACGGTCGCAGTAACGGACGATGGGCCCGAGTTAGAGGTCGTACGGACGAGTGCTCGGTAGTTGTCGCGTCGGTACTACTCCTCGACGTACTCTCCGATGTCGGTGAACTCCTGAATCACGACGACCTCGATCGGGCCGTTTGCACCGTCCGCCCCGAGCAGGACCGCGATGTGATCCTCCTCCGTGTCGGTAATCTCGACCGTCGCCTCTGCGGTCGTTTCCCCATCAATCGCACTGTCCTCGTCGAGCGTGATCGAAACGACGTACTCCCCGTCGTCGGTGAACACGTCCGCGTAGACCTGACCGGAGTCCTCGTCGACGTCGTCGTCCTCCTCGTCCTCTTCGGGGACGACCTCGAACTCCTCGTCCAGGACGAGCGTCTCGCTTGGGTCGGTCACCTCGATCGAGCCGGACAGCTCCTGATCCGTGCCGTTGAATACGTTTACGTCGTCGAGAACAAGGTCTCCAAGGAAGTTAGCGACCGAAGCACAGCCGGCGAGTGCGACTGTCCCGGCCCCGGCTCCGAGGGCCAGAACGGTTCGACGAGTGTACGATCGATCGGCAGATGCGGGGGTGACATTCGGGGTGTTCGTCATCGACCAGGAGTTGGCGGACGATCCATATAGCCCCCGCAGTGCAGTTTCTGAGTCGGAAAACAGACCGGACCAGGTCACTCGAACTTCTCGAGCAACCGATCGTAGAAGGCGGGGGCGGCAACCGTCTCGGAACCGCCGTTTGTCGCCGCCTCGCCGGCGTCCGTCGCCAGTTTCTCCACGATCAGTTCCGGCGTCGACCGCGCGAGATGGTCTTTGACCGGCGAGCGGTTCACCTCGAGTTCGCCGTCGACCAGTCCGACCGCTTCGATCCCGTCGACGGTGACGTCGAAGTCGGCCATCTCCTGAATCTCACCCGCGAGGTGGGAAACGAACACCGCAGTCGCGTCGTTCTCGGAGAGCGCCTCCAGGATGCCGGCGATGATCTTCGCGCTCGCACCGGGTTCGGTGATACTCTCGAGTTCGTCGACGAGGACGAGTGATCCCTCGCCGCTCTGGGCGAGGTCAGCGAACTCCCGGACGGTCGACTCGAACGCGCCGGCGTCCAGCGTCCCCTGGGTTTTGGCGTGATAGTGGAGGTCGTCGAACCGCCGCAGGCGGGCGTCGTCAGCCGGCACCGGTAGCCCCATGTGTGCCAGCACGACGACGCTCGCGACGAGATCCAGCAGCGAGGTCTTCCCACCGCTGTTGACCCCCGACAGTAGAGTGACGCCCGAAACTCCGTAGTCGACGGGGTCGATCTCCTCGAGTGGTTCCTCCAGTACTGGGGACTGTCCGTTCTCGATCTCAAATCCGGTGTCGGCGTCCCACTCGAACTCGGGCATCGTACACGCGAAGTCCGCGGCGAACCGGGCGATCGCGAGTTCGACGTCGAGTTCGAGTGCTTCCCGGACGAGCGTGCGAGCGGTCTCGCGCTGATCGGCGAGGTCGGCCGCGAGGTCACGTTTGAGCCGGCCGGCGCGTCGTTCCTTCGCTGCAGTGAGTTCCTCCCGCAGTCTACTCACGACGTTCTCGTCGCGCTCGACCGGGAACGTCGGCTCGTCGACGAACGCGCGGCGAGCGATCTCGGCCTCGCCAGGGCCGAGGTCGAGCGCCTCGACCAGGTGATCGCGGGCGTCCTCGACTGCTGCAGCGTACTCGTCGGCGAGTTCCCGCGAGAGCAGGGAGTCGACGCCCGCGCCGCGTTCGACCAGCGAGAGCAGGTCCGCGCCCTCGATAGTGACGTCCTCCTCGCGAATCGCCTCGCGGAGCCGATCGTTGGCGATGCTCTCTGCCGTGCTCGCGGCCGTCTCGAGGTCGTCGATCGCGATCGTCAGGCGGTCGAGTTCCTCGTCGCCCGCGACGGCGCCGTCCTCGCCGAGTTGCTCGAGTCCCTCCTCGAGCGCATCGAGATCGGCGTCAGCGTCGGCGTCGATCTCGAGGTCGGCGGCGCGGTGGACCTCGATCGCCGCCCGGATGCGATCCCGGTTGCGCGCGAAGAAGGCGAGCGGGCGCTCGGGGACGATCTCCGCGGGGTTTTCGAGGGCGTCGGGCCTGACCTGGACGTCGCCTTCGATCGTGACGCCCGAGAACGACTCGTCGATCGCGACCACCGTCGAGTAGCCACGGGCGAGTTCCGCGAGTCCCTGGGCGTCGTCGACGATTTCGACGGAGAGTTCCGGGATCGCCTCTCGAGCCTCGCTGTAGCGTTCGGCGTCGGCCGTCGCCAGACACCGCTCGCGGACCCGGACGTCGCCGGGCTGGACGAGCGGGGAGACGCCGTCCAGAGCCTCGAGAAGGGCAGGGTCGGGATCACGTTCGACGGCGTCGCTCGTGAACTCCCGGACCTCCTCGATGCGCGAGCGGCGCGGACTCGGGTAGAACGTCTCGACGCGCTGGGCGGCGTAGTCGGTGACCGTTCGTTCCTTGAGTAGTCCGAGGACCTCCCGGTAGATCTCGCGCGCGCGGTCGGTCGCGAGAAAGCCACCCGGATCGTCGTGTTTGGCTCGAATCGCTCCGCGGGCGACGCGGACGGCCCGCCCCTGGTTGATACCGGGCGCAGTCGCGATCGTCGCGACGTCCCCCTCCCGGAGCGCGCGCTCGGGTTCGTCGAGTTCCGACAGTGCCCTGGCGGTCTTCTCGCCGACGCCCGGGATCGACTCGAGATCCATAGTTCTCGAGGATCGTATCAAACCGAAGCGAGAAAAAGTTCCCGCCCTGCTCCCGTATTCGTGACACTTATCCCCACACTTCGGCCCCCTTGCGCGATCCGGGTCCGTCGTTATCCCGTCGCCGCGATAAGGACGAATATGCCACTCAAACGACTCCTCGGCTCGAGAGCGACCCGGTCGCTGACGGTCGTCTCGGTACTCAAGGAAGCCAAACGAGCGTTCGATCGGAACAAGCGGACCCGCGCACTCCTGTTGCTCGGCGTCGCCGTCCTCGCCTGGAAGTGGACGGTCGTCGGACTCGCCGCGCAGGGCGTCGTCAAACTGCTCCGCAGCGGGCGTTCGTCGACTTCGGGATCACAGCCCGCGTAACGAGACGATTCGGCGACCGCTAACCGTCGTGTCAACAAAGTATTTATTCTGACAGTCTGATGGTCGGGTATGCTCGACGCCGCCCGCCAGTCCCTCCCCGACTTGCTGGTCCGCCCCTCGGCGTTCTTCGAGGAGAACCGCCCCGCCGAGACGCTCCCGATAGCGATCGGACTCGTGGTCGTCCTGGCGATCGTCCTCGTCGTCGCCGTCTTTCTGCTCGGATCGATGCTCGCTGGTGCCGTCGAAGGGACGGTAACGGTCGACAACCCCGACCGTCCGCCGGAACCGTTCTGTAACGGAGTCGGAGCGGCAATGGAGACCGTCGACGGCTGTGACGAACCCGAAACGATCGAACGCGACGCCGGCGAACTCGTCCAGGACGCGGTGACGGATTACGTCGGATACGCGCTCCTCTCGCCGTTTTTCATGTGGGTGCTCGGCGGAATCGTCCTCTTCGGCGTGTCCCGACTGGCGAACGGAGACCCGTCGCTCTCGGGCACGTTCGCGCTCGCTGGCTGGGCGGCCCTGCCGGAACTCGTCAGGGTCCTCGTCGGTCTTGCGACCCTGCAGTACGTTCTCTCCGACCTGACGATCACCGACCACGAGAACGCGCCCGCCGTCCTCGAGTCGGCACTCGCGCCGGCCGAACCGATTCTCGTAGGCGCGACGCTTCTCGTCACCCTCTGGCAGTGGCACCTGCTCACCGGCGGCCTCGAGGTCGATGCCGATCTCTCGAGAGCCGCGGCAGCGGTCGCGACGGGCGTTCCGCTGGGGCTACTGCTCGTCTTCTCGCTGTAGAGATCACTTCGCCACGGCCGCCTCGAGCGCGGACGCCGCGTCGAGCACGGTCGCGTCGTCGAACCGCGAGCCCACCAGCATGAGACCGACCGGGAGGCCGTCGACCTCACCGACCGGGACGCTGATCGCGGGGTGGCCGGTTCGGTTGAACGGTGCGGTGTTAGCCGCGACCAGATCCTGCCGCATCCGGTCGTACTGGTCACGGTCGGAATCGTGCTCCGGCGCGGTCCGCAACGTCGTCGGCATCGCAAGCAAGTCGTGCTCCTCGAGCAGCGCGTCGTACCGCTCCGTGAGTTCGACCGCGAGGTTCATGCCCGCGGCGTAGTACCGCGAGTGGTAGGCGTCGTTGGCGTAGGCACCTACGAGCAAGGAGAGTTTCAACTGTGGCGGGAAGTCGTCGGCCTGCGCTCGGCGGAACTTTCCGAACGCGTCGACCCAGGAGGTGTTGTACCAGGCCTTCCAGCCGTGGCCCAGCCCTTCGCCGATCATCGCATCGAGGAGCCCTTCGGCCGTACAGACGGTGTGAATGGCGTCCGCGTCCAGGTGCATCGGCTCCGAGACCGTCTCGAGGACAGCACCCTCGTCCTCGAGTTCCTCGAGTCCGCTCCGGACCCGTTCGAGCACGCCCTCGTCCGCTCCGGGTCGGTCGAATCCCTCCTCGAGAACGCCGATAGAGAGGTCGTCGACGTCGCCTGCGAGAGTCTCGTGGTACTGTTCGACTGGGACCGGTGACGGCTTGCGGAGATCTCGCTCGTTGCTCCCCGCGATAGCCGAGAGGACGCGGGCGACGGTCTCGACGTCCGGTCCCATCGGTCCCGGGTGGTCGATCGCGTGCTCGAGGCCGATACACCCTGTGTACGGGACGAGTCCGTACGTCGGTTTGTGGCCGACGATCCCACAGAGTGCAGCGGGGATGCGGACGCTTCCACCCTGATCTGAGCCGATCGCGGCGTCGGCTTCACCGGTCGCGACGACGACCGCGCTGCCGCCGCTGGACCCGCCCGCGAGGTAGTCGTCGTCGCGGGGGTTGGTGATCACGCCGAAGGTGCTGTGGCCCGTGCGGGTGATAGCCATGTCGTCCATGTTCGTCTTCCCGACAACCGTCGCGCCGGCCTCGAGCAGCCGCGTGACGACCGTCGCGTCGACGTCGGGGACGTACCCCTCGACGACCTGGGAACCACAGGTGAGTTCGACGCCTGCAACGCAGACGTTGTCCTTGATCGCGACGTCCAGATCGGCGAGAAGACCGTCGTCGTCGCCAGCGACGTGACAGCGGGTCACCCAGGCGTTGTGAGGGTCCTCCTCGTCCGGCGGCCGCCTGCCTGCCGTCCGTTCGCGACGCTCGCGGCCGGCGAGTCGCGGCTCCGGGTCGTACGAACGGACCGTCTCGTAGGCCGCGAGTCGCTGCTCGGCCATCTCCCGAAAGAACTCGAGTTCCTCGTCGGTCAACTCGAGGTATAGATCGCTCCCGAGTTCGCGAAGGTCGTTCTTCGTCGGCGGTCGAATCGGCATGTCCGGACAGTCACGACGGCGGGAAAAGTCGCTATTCGACGGGATCGTGACTGTTCCTCGCAGACGAATGTCGCTCGTGGAGACGAGGTCGGCAGTCAGAGCAGGTCGTCGATCCCGACGCAATCCCTGGACTCGAACGAGGAACGGACGATCAGACGAGTCCCACGATGAAGGCGAGTCCCATCGCAATCAGGACGACAGCCGTGATCGTCGGCAGGTACGGCGTGAGTTTCTCGACCCGCTCGCGGTGGTGTTCGTAGCCCGCGATCAAAAGCAGCGTCGGGAGCACGATCGCGACGATCACCGCCAGCGAGTAGATCAACATCAACTCGAGACAGGCCTCCGTTCCGACACAGATCGCCAGGATCTGGATCGGTTCCTCGTGGGCAAAGCCGAGCAGGAGTGCCGTCGTTCCGAGTGCGGCCAGTCCGCGTTCGGCGTGTTCCTCGCTCAGGTGCTGGTGCCCACCGCCGCCGGGGAGGAAAGCGCGGATCCGCTCGAGGAGACCGTCTTCGCCGTCGTCGGAGTGGTCGTGTCCGTGGTGGACGTCGGCATCATTGGGGTGGCCGTGTTCGTGGCTGTGATCGGTGTGTTCGTGACCGGAGTGTCCGTGACTGTCGTGGCCGTGTTCGTGACCGGCGTGTCCGTGACCGTCGTGGCCGTGTTCGTGACCGGCGTGTCCGTGACCGTCGTGGCCGTGTTCGTGACCGGCGTGTCCGTGACCGTCGTGGCCGTGTTCGTGATCGTCGTGCTCGTGAACGTGTCCGTGACCCCCGTTCCGGTACTCGTGAATGCCGAGCAAAATCAACAGCGCACCCGCGACGTACCGCATCCACGGCCCCTCCGCGAACTCGGCGAACGCGCTGAACCAGAAGTACGCGAGCACGAGGACGACGCTGCTTATCAGATGCCCGACACCGAGGATCAGCGCCGCAAGCAGGCCGTACAGCAGCCGCCGATTCCGGTTCAGCGCGTACATCGCCGCGATCGGCCAGCCATGATCCGGCAACACGCCGTGGACAAACCCGATGACGATCACACCGACGACGACGCCGAGTTCCATACGTGCTCGAGACCGCTGGCGCAGTAAACAGGTTGTTATGTTCGAGGCGGGGGATCCGTAATACCGCTGTTAAGCGCTAGTAACAGGAACGGCTCTCGTACTAGAGCGAGTCGAACACTGACGGTCAGTCAGTTCCCGTCACTGTACTCGTACTCCGTCTCTGGATCTTCGACGCCTTCCGTCCGCGAGCCGACCCAGGCCCCGAGTGCGATCCCGTAGACGAGATGACCGGCGTGAAACAGCGCCAGTTCGTCGTTCTCGAGTCGAATGTCGAGCAATTCGCGGAGCATGATCTGCGAGCCGAACGCCGACAGCGCCATCCCGTACACCGATCCCCAGACGAGCCCACGCTGTTCGGGTTCGATGGATCGCTCGGCGTCTTGCAACGCGAACAGCCCACCGAAGACGGCTCCGGCCTGCATCCCGTAGACGAAGTGCAAGACGAGGCCGGCGACCGGATGCTCCTCGGGATCGTCACCGGAGACGTACTGCGCCCAGAAGTTTGCCGACGGCGGCAGCGACCGCAGGATCGGGAGCCGAAACGCCGTCATAATCAGCGTCGCGACGAACCCCGCCTGGAGCCCGCGAGCCGAAGCGTAGGCCGCGTGCTCGAGTCGGGATCGTTCGTCGGTCTCTTCGGTTCGATCGTCGGGGTCGCCGGCGGGTCGAAGCTGTCGTAACCGGTCAGGAACGGACACAGAAAGCGATGTGGACATGGATTCTCGAGGTCGTGGATACCACGGCGTCGGCCTTAACGGACGGGCACGCTGGTGACTGCAGTTCGAGTGTTACGAAAGTGCGATCGTTCGTCGACTCGAAACGGGGTTGCTCGAGCGGCCTTCGAAAGCAAAAATAATACTGCATTTATCGGACTATATCCAGTATGGGAGCCCATACAACCCCGTGAAACCAAATAATGTGGAAGAACGACCGCCCCACCACGGAGATATTGCACAATCCGATACGGACGTACTGGTGGTGGGAGTACCAGTGGCCGATGGACGCCGCCCTGCCGACGGACTGGACCGAAAAAACCCGCCGGAGCTACACGCCAGCCGACAGCGACCGGGAGATGGAGTACTGTACCTACCGCCACGAGTCGGGCGATCTCCGGGTGAAAGTCGCTCCGGCGTCGCTCGACGGCGACGATCACCCCGGCTACGCACTGACCACGACGAGCTATCCCGGCCTCGAGTTCGCGGAGACGACACAGGTCAGGACGGTCCTGACCTTCGATCGCTGCGAACGGATCGCCCGCAGGTTCATGGACCTCTTTTCGGCACGCTACGACGGACCGGGATCGCTCGAGGACGCACTCGAGTACGCAAGCGAGCGGACGCGGGATCACCAGTAACGCCGCATCCAGTTCGAAGAACGGTCGTGCCGATCAGGTCAGGACAGCCACGTCGATGGCGAGGATCGGCCGATCAGGAACAGTACCAGAAAGAGCACGATACCGGCGAGGTTCGAGTCGATCCTGCGCCTGAACTGTGGGGTGAGACAGACGGCAGAACCGACGACTACGACACCGCCGAGCCAGTAGCTCGCACCGATTCCGGCGAGACCGTAGCCGACGACCGCCAGGACGACGCCGTACGAGAGCAGGTCCAAGAGACTCGGAGACGAGAGCAGTCCGAGACCGCCCGCCACCGAAAACAGGAATATCGATCCATCGTCGGACTGGTCGACCGATTTCGGTTCGTCTCGAGCCTGCTCTCGAAGCTGAAGATAGGTGCGATAGGAGTCGATCTCACTGAAGGAGGTCAGTCGGGTGTTACAGTCGGGACACTGCGTTTGGTCGCCGTCGAACTCCGTTCCACAGGACTCACACAGTTTCATAGAAACCAGTGGTCGCTCGTTCGAGCCACTGTTTCGTCGCCGCTTAAATTACCTGGCCGCTCACTCCCGCCCGACCCACTTCAGGATCGCCAGCGTTCCCTCGAACAGCAGGATCATCGTGATAGCCACGAGGACGGGTGCCATCATCGTCGGGTCCATGGTGAACATGAAGGCAAGCCCGGCGAAGGCGGCCCAGAAGTAGAGTCGCTTCTGGGCGAGCCAGCGTCTGGTCGTCACGCCCATCATGATCGCGAGCATAATAAAGAGCGGAATCTGGAAGACGATCGCGAGGAAGCCGATCAACGTGATGATCAGGTCGAACGTATCGCCGAGAGCGTAGGCGATGTCCGCACTTCCCTCCGCGTAGAAGGTGAAGTACTCGAAGAGGATCGGGAGCACGAGCACGTAGGAAAACAGCATTCCCACGGCCGCGAGCACGACGCTCGTCGGAACCGCCGCGAGGTAGTACTTGCGTTCGTTGGGGTACAGCCCCGGTTTCATGAACAGGTAACACTCGTAGACGAACGCCGGCAACGCGACCATGATCCCAAGCAGTGCCGAGACCTTGATCCGGGTCAACCACAGCTCGAGCGGGTGGTAGACGTGCGGCGGCGGCACCTGCTCGATGTCGTAGGGGAAGATGTTGAACCAGATGTGCTCGATCGCCTGTGACGCCCAGAGCAGGCCGATCGCGGTCCCGGCCGCGCCGAACAGGAGGACGACCGCGAGCCGGAGCACCATCTCTTCGATGTGATCGGCCAGCGGCATCTCCTCGTCGTCCGGCGGCGTCGAGATACCGCCGACGTCGTCGTCGGGATCGGGATAGTCCGGATACTCCTCCGGACCGGCCCCCGGTTCGTGTCGGTCGCCGACGGCTCCCTCTCCGTCGGTTTCGACTGGAGGATCGTCCGCCGTATCGACGGACTCGTCGTCGGTCGTAGTGTCCGATTCGGGCGCTGACTCCGGTTCGGACTCGAGGTCGTCGTCGGCGTTCGAGTCCGCGTCGGCGTCTGACTCGTCGGACGGGCGAAGTCGCGACTCCTCGGACTCCCGAACCGCTTCGTCGTCTCCCGGCTCGTCCGCCATCTATCGAGATATAGATAGGCCGCCAGTTATAGGCCTTTTTCTTACGTCCACCGACCGAAACCGAGCCGCCGGAAATCCCGGCCAGAAATCGACACCCACTCGAAAGGTTGATAACCGGATGTAAGTTAGCCAAACCCAGCAAATGAGTTCTGCCGTCGACGAGGACACCGTCCAGGCAATCAACTCCGGACGCGAAACCCTCGGTGCGATGCTCTCGAGCGCTCAGACGCATCTTCAGAAGGTATTTATTGTCTTCGTCGTCGGCTTCATGGGCGCGTTCTGGGCCCTGCGGGTCTACATCTGGGACTTCCTGGAGGAGACCGCTAAAGCCGAGATGAGTCAGTTCGTCGCCGGTTCGACGGACATCATTACCCGGACGCCGTTCGAGGTGATCCTGTTACAGGCGAAGATCGGGATGCTGGTCGGGGTCCTCGTCGCGATTCCCGCCTTGCTCTACTTCGCCCGGGAGAAGCTCAAGGAACGCGGCTACGACAGCGTCGTTCCGATCTCGCGGCTCTACATCGCCGGTTTCGTCGTGAGTTCGTTCGCCCTGTTCTGGGGCGGCGTCGTCTACGCCTACGGCATCTTCTTCCCGTACGCGTTCGACTTCCTCGCGAGCAACGCCGTCCACACCGGCGTCAAACCCAGTTTCGGGATCACCGAGTTCACCGAGTTCATGGCGCTGCTGACGCTATCGTTCGGGCTCGCCGCCCAGCTCCCGCTCTTTATGGGCGTCCTCTCGTACACCGAGATCGTCCCCTACGAGACGTTCCGGGACAAGTGGCGCCACGCAATCGTCGGCGTCACCGTCTTCGGTGCCCTGTTCTCCCCGCCGGACCCCTTCACCCTGATCATGTGGGCGATGCCGATGGTCGTCCTCTACGTCTTCAGTCTCGGTCTCGCGAAGGTCGTCTCGAACACGCGTCGCCGCGGTGCGGCCGAAGCACCCGGCTCCGGGACCGAACACATCAAGCGACTCGTCCTGAAATTCCTCGGGGCGCTGGCGATCGTCGCCACCGCCACCGCCGCCGCCGTCAACCAGGGCGCATTCGACTACCTCCGGGAGCACGTCTACCCGGCACTTCCGGATTACCTCCAGCCCTCTGGTGACGACCCCGCCGGTCTCGAGTCGCTCGCCCTCGAGTACGGCCTGCTGGGTGAGGTCGCAGTCGGCCTGACCGCCGCCGTCCTCGTCGGCTTCCTCGTTCTCCTGGCGTACACGCTGAAAGTACTCCAGGGGCCGATCTACCCGCGCGAAGGCGACATCCGAAACGCCGACGACCCCGAAGACGTCGACTTCGAGACCCTCGCAGCCGAGGACATCGAGGACGTCCCGGCACAGGTCTTCCTCGCGATGTCCGAAGACGACGCCCTCGAGTACTCCCGGAAAGCGATGTACGACGACAACCGGGAGAAAGCCGAGGCGATCCTGAACCGGTTCGACTCGCTCGAGAAGGCAGAAAAGGAAGCCGCCGAGGGAGACGCGTCGGGTACCGAAAGCACCAGCAAGAGCGCCGTGAGTGCCGCCGACGAAGCGGAAGAGAGTGGCGGTGTCTTCTCGAGTACTGCCGCCGGCATGCTCGATCCGTTTACCGAGGAGGAGACGACCGAAGACGACATCGGTGGCTACGCCTACGACATCGCGTTCGTCTTCAACAGCCTCACGTCGAAGATGTTCCGGATCGTCGGCCTCCTGATGGTGGTCATGGGCGGGACTTTCTTCTGGCTCTACCAGGGCGGACTCCGGCAGGTCCTGACGACATTCCTCGGTCAAGTTCCGGAAGCGATCCTCCAGGAGGTCGCCGTCCGCAACGGCGTCGATCCGAGCGGGATGCCACTGGACGAACTCATCATGCAGATGGACATCGTCATCGCCCTACATCCCGTCGAGGTGCTGATCTTCAACGTGAAGGTGAGCGTGATCGCCTCGGTCATCGCGGTCCTTCCGCTGATCCTGTACTACGCCTGGCCCGCACTGAAAGAGCGCGGCATGGTGTACGGCGACCGACGCATCTTCATCGTCTGGGGTGGCTCGCTGCTGGGTGGGTTCGCCGCCGGTACCTACCTCGGGTTCTTCTGGATCGCACCCGCGGTCATCTCCTATCTGGTCTCGGACGCGATCACCAACCAGATGGTCGTCTCCTACCGGATCAGCAGCTTCTTCTGGCTGGTGATCTTCACGACCGTCGGCATCGGCTTCCTCTTCAACATCATCGTTACGATGGCGCTGTTCCACGTCGGCGGCATCGTCAGCTACCGGACGATGCTTCGCGGCTGGCGGCCTGTCGTCGTCGGTATCTTCGCGATCGCTGCGATCGCCAGCCCGAAGGGAATCCTCACGATGTTGCTCTTTGCGATCCCGATCGCCCTGACCTACGTGCTCGGACTCGGCGTCCTCTACCTGCTGACCGGCGGCGGACGACTGTTCGGCGGCGAAGGTGGCGGACCCGACCTCGAGACTGGACTGCTCGGTCGATAACGACCGTGGTGCCCGCGGCGTCAGTTGGCCAGTAGCGTTTTTCCGGTGTTGTCTAAACGCTCACATATGCGGAGACGAACGCTCATCGCCACTGGTGCCGTAGCGCTCGCAACACCGCTCGCTGGCTGTGAGGAGCCACCGGACGAGGACGTCCCCGATCCGGACACGTCCACCAGCGAACTCCTGACGAACAGCGAGGACTGGCCGCTCGACGAAGAGATCACACAGGACGAAGCGAGTATCGGGGCGAACGACGGCATCATGGGCCGATGGGACGGTCCCGACGGCGAGCATCGCTACACGATGGTGATCATGCGATTCGACGACGAGGAGGTCGCAGGGCGAATCGCCGACGACGAGTACGGTAACTGGGACCTCAGCCTCCAGCACGGCGTGTTCACGTTCGCCGTCAACGGCGAGAACGAAGAGCACGCTCGGGACCTGCTCTCGGACTCACCGGCTCTCGACGAAGATATCGTCGACGAGAAGTCCTGAGCCAAATCCCGGCGAATCGATCGGCGGCCAGTGCCAGAGTTAAGGGGAACCCGACGAAACAGCAAGCCAGATGCCAAAGATCAGCGTCGAAATTCCGGAAGAACTGCTCGAGGACCTCGACGATCACGTCGGCGACGACGGGAAGTTCGTCAACCGCAGCGACGCGATCCGCGCGTCGATCCGGAAAACACTCGACATTTTAGACGAGATCGACGAGCGACACGACCGACTCGAGACCGAAGAGTAGGGAGACGGATATCGAACGTCGTCGTCCGGTCGATGGCGGCCTCACTGTGGGTGATCCGTATCAGTCGCGCTCGAGCGGCTGTGCGAACCCGAAGTTCGGCTTCACGTCGTCGACTCGGACGGTGAGGACGTCGCCTTCCTCCGTCGACGGGACGAAGAGGCGATAGCCCTCGACGGAGGCGATACCGTCACCTTCGTTGCCGACGTCTTCGATCTCGACCTCGAGTTCGTCGCCCGGCCGGACTGGTGCAGTGAGCCGTCCCTTTCCGATGAAGTAGATCTCGGAGGACTCGTCGCGGGAGGCCTTCGGACTCGTCGCGCGGACGTACTGGAACTCCTCCTCGACGTCGGCACGGAAGTCGTCGACGTCGGGCCCCTCGAAGATCTTCACGACGAAGTCGCCGTCGGTATCGAGCAACTCGAGGGCCGTTTCGAACGCCTGTCGAGCGAGGTGCAGCGATCGGGCCTGATCGAGCGAGTACTCGCCGGACATGTTGGGAGCCATGTCCGAGACGACTGCATCGACTTTGCCGCCGGCGGCGTCGACGACTCGCTCTCGCGTTCGCTCTTCGGTCATGTCGCCACGGACCGTCTCGACGTTGTCGTGATCCTCGAGCGATTTGATCCGCTGGAGGTCGACGCCGATGACCTGCCCGTCGGGACCGACCCTCTCGGCGGCGACCTGCAGCCATCCGCCCGGTGCTGCGCCGAGGTCGACGACCGTATCGCCACGGTCGATCACGTTCTCGAGTTCGTCGAGCTGTTTGAGTTTGTACGCGGCTCTGCTGCGGTAGCCTTCCTGTTTCGCCTTGTTGTAGTAGTGGTCTTTTCGGGCCATCGAATTCGTCAGTTAACTGTCGTAGGGGATCGAGACGGTTAGGTGTCGCGACTCGTACGAGACGATATCGAACTAGCCTTCGGTTATTGGCGGAGGACCACTCCCCGTTACATCTATTGCGTATCGTAACGTAATGAATCGTAACGATGAAAACGGTCACCACACGCATCCCGGAGGACGACGAGGAGGCCCTCGCCGAACTCGAGGAAGCGATGAGCGCCGATCGGTCGGAGGTGCTTCGACGCCTGATCCGACAGGGTCTCTCCGACTGGCGGACGGAGCAGGCACTCGACCAGCTTCGTGATGACCGCATCACGCTACGGAAGGCAGCAGAGCTGGCGGACGTCCCGTACGTCGAGATGTTGACTCTCGCCTCCGAAGAAGGGATCGACGTCGGGTACACGACGGACGACCTCGAACGCGATCTCGATCGCATCTAATGGTCGTCGTCGATTCTTCCGCGCTGATTCCGCTCGCGTGGGTCGGACGACTCGACCTCGTCTCGGTCGTCTTCGACGATATTCGGACGACAGAAGACGTTCGGGAGGAAGTTCTCACCGAGGGGAAGCGTGGGACCGCGACGCTCGAGGAGTTTCTGGCGGACGTAGCCGTTCACGAAACGCCGGACGCAGCCGACGAAGTGGCGTCGATGGAAGGGATTGCGGTGGCCGACGCGTCGGTGATTCTGCTGGCAGACGCTGACGAGGAGATTCTTCTCGCTAACGACAAAGGGTTGATCGAGGTTGCCCGGAGTCACGCCGTCGAGTGCTGGTGGGTGACGACGCTGTTGCTCAGTTGTACGAAAGAAGGAGACGTGACGGCCGATGAAGCAACCGACGTCCTGTACGACCTCGTGAACGAGGGAATGAACCTGCACCCGAAAGTCTACACGCAGGTGCAAAAGAAGCTCCGAGAATTGGGAGATTGATACGTACTGCTGTAACTGAAGTGGTGGACCCATCCACCACGATAGCGTCCCTACCGAAATCGGGCCAGCGATCGGACGAACTCGACGGGCGGCAATTTCGTGCACACCCCTTACGGACAGTGCCCGCGACCAACCAAGCATGGAAACGCCACCCGAACTCGAGGACGCGGCCGGCGATCGAACGGACATAACGGTCACGAACCGCGAGTACGACGAAGAACAGGTCATCGCCGTCGACTTCGGCCGGGACGTCGGAGAGATATCGCTCGACGTGGTCGACGAGACGGCGATCGTCGTCGCCGGCGACGACCAGTTCGAGTTCGATATCCCTGGAGACGCGACCGACGTCACGGCCAACGACGGGATTCTGACGATTCGAAAAGAGCAGTAGACGGGTCGCCGTCTCGAGGCCGTTATCGACCTTCGTCGAGTTCGTGATCCTCGCTGCCCTCGGTCTCCGACGCCTCGTCGAGTTCCTGTTCGCGTTCGGACGCTGCCGGCATCTCGGAATCAATACTTCCCGCGTCCTCCGTCGTCTCTCCCGTCTCTTCGTCCGCCTTCTCGTCGGCTCGAGTGCTGCTCGCGTCCGACGTCGTTCGATTACCGACGTCCTCCGCGGGTGTGATCTCGGATTCGGGCTCCTGTTCGGTCAGTTCCGTCGGATCGACCTCGAGTTCCTGGCTCGCCTCGCTCTCGATCTCTTCTCGGTCCACGTCGATGGGTTCGTCCCGTTCCTCTATCCGGTCCGACGGGTCCACGCGAGCGCCCTCGGCCGGGTCGTCGTAAAATTCGTCGTCCGCCATCATCGGTTCCGACTCGTCGAATCCGCCCGTTCCGACGTCGCTTTCCGAGGGATCGACGCCGGTCTCAGTCTCCGTGACGGTCGTCTCTACCGGTTCGCCCGGTGAGTGGCTGGCTGGCTCGCCGTCGCGTTCCTCGCTTCTCTCGCCTTCGTCTCCCGTATCGAGACTCTCCTCGGGGAACTCGGCCTCGAGTCGGATCGCGTCGTCGGTGATCTTCCGGACGGCGTCGTCGGCCAGCGGGATGGCCTCTCCGCTGCCCTCCCAGTCGAGGGTGGCCTTGAGCGAGTCGGTGACGCCCGGATCGGGTTCGACGTACGCGGTTTCGTCATCGACGTCGACGACGGCGCCGAGGGGGTCGCCGGCCGCGCTCTCGACGGTCTTGTCCACGTCGTCGGGGGAGAAAGTCGTCATATCCCGGCGTAGCGTCGTCGCCGGGAAGCGCTCCGTGCCTGCAAAGCCCGGGTTTCCGTTCCCGTTCGAAACCGTCCGGAGCCGCCACCTTCCGGCCGATCGATTCGCTCGAAATGTAAACAGATATTGTTTTTCCAGTGACTTTCAGGCGAAGATTAATATTGTGGTATGTGATTTCATCCCGTTGTAATGCGCCACGATACCACTTCTCGACGGAGCGTGCTGAAGACGATCGGTGCTGCAGGCGTCGGAATCGCCTGCGTCGGAACGGTAAGCGGTGCCGACAGGGACCGATATCTGGTGACTGGGGACAACGACCGGAACCGACTCGAGACGTCGGAGTTTACCGTCCATACGGAGTTTTCGGACGCGAACGTCTATCTCGTCGAGGGACCGGAAGGGAGCAGCGAGGAGCTTCGATCAATCGACGGCGTACAGGGCGTGACACCGGACCTCTCGTACTCGGTCGACGTGCCGGATCTCGGCCCGGCCGACGACGAGTCCGGATCCGAGGCCGACCAGTGGGACAACGAACTCGTCGATTCGTTCGCGGCCAACGAGTACGCGACCGGCGAGGGAACGCAGGTCGGAATTATCGACACTGGGGTCGCGTACGGCCATCCCGATCTCGGGAACCTGAACACCGATCTCAGCCGTGCGTTCGTCGACGGCGAGGAACTGGACGACGCCGACGACGTCCACTACCACGGCACCCACGTCGCCGGCATCGCCGGTGCGACCGGCGAGGAGTACGTCGCCGGCATCGCACCCGAAACCGAACTCGTCTCACTTCGCGTGTTCCCCTCGGAAGGACCGCTGCTCGCGAGCGTCAGCGACACCTTCCTCGCACTCGAGTACGCCGCCGAGAACGGACTCGATGTCGTCAACATGAGCATCGGGAGCCCACCGTACCCGGCCTGGGAAAACGCCGACGCTGCCCGCGACGGGTTCCGCGTCGCCCGCGAACAGATGCTGCGAAGCGTCGTCCAGCGCGGGACGACTGTCGTCGTCGCCGCGGGCAACGAGGCGACGAACATCCAGCGAGGCAACGAGTGTCGGACCGTCGAGAACGAGGACGGCGAAGAAGAGGAGGTCTGTGCGCGTTGGTTCCAGCTATGGGGCAGCCTGCAACACTCGATCAGCGTGAGCGCGACGACCGCCGAAGACGAACTGGCATCGTTCTCGAACTACGGCGTCCCGCACGTCGACGTCGGTGCGCCGGGCGCGAACGTCCTGTCGACGCTCGATCCGGACAACGAGGCGCTTCCCGGCGCGGAGTACGCGAACCTGTCCGGAACCTCGATGGCGTCGCCGCAGGTCGCCGGCCTCACGGCGCTCGTCGCCGAACTCGCTCCGGACCAGCACCCGAACCAGGACGAGCGGGCGATCAAACACGGTGCCGATCTCGTCGAGGGGGAGAGCGACCCCGAGTTCGGTGCCGGTCGGATCAACGCACTCGAGACGGTCGAACGGCTCCGATAGCAGTCGCCGGACGCAGGTCGCGGTCCGAACGCAAACTCGCGTTTTTTGGGTTCCGTCGTCAGGTCCGCCTGAGACGCCCAGAGCAAATACCCACCTTCGCAACGACGCGATCGGAGAGATCACCGACGAGGAGATCCGACTTCGCGAGGAGTACTGATTCGACGCGGCCGAAACCGACCTGCTACCCTCTCCCTACCCCTCACCGCCCGCGCGTAAAGGGTGGCTTTTTATGTCGACCGTCCGTACCACGGCGTATATGTTCAAGGCCATCGTGAGCGCGGAAACGCTCACCAGCGCGCTCGACTCGGTGAGTGTGCTGGTCGACGAGTGCAAAATCCACCTCGAGGAAGACGGGCTCGAAATTCGGGCCGTCGACCCCGCTAACGTCGGGATGGTCGACCTCTCGCTCGACGCAGCCGCGTTCGAATCCTACGAGGCCGACGGCGGGCTGATCGGCGTCGACCTCACCCGCCTCGAGGACATCGCTGGCATGGCCGAATCCGGCCAGCTCATCCAGTTCGAACTCGACGAAGAGACCCGCAAACTCCAGATCCAGATCGACGGACTCGAGTACACACTCGCGCTGATCGACCCCGACAGCATCCGACAGGAGCCGGACATTCCGGACCTGGACCTGCCCGCCGAGGTCATTCTCGAGGGCAAGGACGTCAACCGCTCGGTGACCGCTGCCGACATGGTCTCCGACCACATCGCACTCGGCGTCGAGGAAGGCGACGAGTACTTCTACGTCGACGCGGAGGGCGACACCGACGACGTCCACCTCGAACTCACCGAGGAAGACCTCATCGACCTGCAGGTCGGTCCGGCCCACTCGCTGTTCTCGCTGGACTACCTCAAAGACATGAACAAGGCGATTCCCTCCGACACCGAGGTCACGCTGCACCTCGGCGAGGAGTTCCCCGTCAAGATGTACTTCGGCTTCGCCGAGGGACAGGGACAGGTCACCTACATGCTCGCGCCGCGGATCCAGAGCGAGTAGCCCGGTTCTCTTTCCTACCCTATCGAAAACAGGATAGTTGCTGCTCGAGCAGTAGAGGTAGGTTTTAGGTTCATCACGTAGAGCCGAACGTTTCACCAGTGGTTCGGAGCCCTATTCATAGCCATATCTGCTCCGAACACGTGGTAAATTACTCATTCTCCGTCTGTAATACCTAGTTGACTTTCGAAATGCATTCTTGTAGATTAGACATACTTTTTTGTTAGATCTTCCTTCAGTACGAAATATTCTAGTTAGAATAATTATAAGTAGGGGGCGCATCTGCCGATGGATGGAGTTGCATCAATGATAGACTCGCGCAGTCTTGTCGCTGTACTCGCGGTGTTCATGGCACTGATGATGGTGACATCACCAGTCGCGATGGCCGCGGGACCAGCGGTAAGTAATGGGACAGCACAATCCGTCGACGATATCGATATCGATGTCGACGAAATAGAAGCGCAATCAGGCGAGGACGTCGAGGTAGTGTCCGAGCTTGAAAAACAAGCAGCTGAGGGGGATACTGTTGAAGTATTTGTCAGGTTAGATGCCGCGAAGTCAGAGACCTTCGCGCAAGCAACTGGCAGTGTCCAACCGACGAGTAACTCCGAGGCTGCACTGAAACAGGAGGCTGAACTCTCACAGTATCATCTGACGGAGTTTGCCGAAACGAGCGAGGGACTCGAAGTACTCAACGACTTCTGGATTACGAACGCCGTACTTCTAGAGGTCGACACTCAACAGGTCGATGTGGATGACTTGACCCGGTTCGATGGCGTAACCGAACTTCACCCGAACTACGAGGTGGAACACGTCAACCCGGAGCCTGACTCGCTCGAGGACGAATACGGTGAGAGCACGTACGGCCTCGAACAGGTTAATGCGCCGAACGTGTGGGAAGACTTCGACACGAAGGGTGGCGGAGCGTCCGTCGCCGTTCTGGACACTGGTCTCGATGCTGATCATCCGGAGTTCGATGACTTCGATGCCGACGAGAACTGGAAACAGTTCGATGAAGACGGGAACGTAATGGATGTCGCTCCCAACGACCCCAACGGGCACGGAACGCACGTAGCCGGAACGGTCGTTGGAAGCGATGAATCCGGAACGAACATCGGTGTTGCGCCAGAAGCGGAACTCTACGCAGGAAAGGTGCTCGACAACGGGGGGACGTTAGCTCAAATCGTGGCCGGCGTCGAATGGGCTGTTGAGGAAGACGTCGACGTTGTCAACATGAGCCTCGGTGGTGGCGGATACGCTGCTGTCTACGCCGAGGTAATCGATAACGCGATGGACGAAGGGACACTCGTAGTCTCTTCGTCCGGTAACGACGGACCTGGAGCGGAAGGCACACCCGCGAACGTCTACAGCGCACTTGCAGTCGGGGCAAGTGATGTGAATGAAGACATCGCTGATTTCTCGACCGGGACCGAAATTGACACGGAAGAGGAATGGGGCTACATTGGCACCCAATACGACTGGCCGGAAGAGTTCACGACGCCCGACGTCGCTGCGCCAGGCGTGGGTATTTACAGTTCGGTTCCCGGTGACGGGTATAGTGACACCTACAGTGGAACCAGTATGGCCGCGCCGCATGCGAGCGGGGTTGCTGCCCTCCTGTACGCCCAGGGCGCTGACGACGCATGGGACGTGAAAGACTACATGCAGGATTCAGCTGAGAAACCAGACGAGCCTGGTTTCCAGGCATCCCACGATGCGAATGTGTACGATCAGGAGTACGACTCCAACCAAACCGCTCTCCTGACCGACGACGAAGAGCGAGACATCCGGTATGGATACGGGCTCGTCGATGCATACGCCGCTTCGCTCGAAATGAAAGAGTCGGGTACGGTCGAAGGGACCGTTACTGACGCAGATGGAGAACCCGCCGGGGTCGACGTCTGGGTTGGTGCAGCAGAGGCGGTAACCGACGGAGATGGCGAGTTCTCCATTGAGGTCGAAGCAGGCGTAGAACACGATATCGTCGCCAGCGAGTTCGGTGAACGCGCCGAAGAGACCGTTGAAGTCGATGACGGAGAAAAGGAAACTGTCGATCTCACGCTCGAGCCGGCGCTGGACGCCGATCTGATCGACGACCAGGCCGAAGAGATCGTAAAAGGCGATGAAACCGATATCAGTGTAAACGTTTCCGAGCTTGAAACTCTAACAGTCGAACTCGGGAGTGTCGCTGAAAACGCTGACGTTGAAGAAGACAATATCGCCGTCGAATACGAGGGTGAAGAGCTATCTCTCGGTGAAGAAACAGATATCACCGAAGGTGGCGAGCCGATCTCGAATGAGATCGATCTTACGGTCGAAATCGATGCAGCCGTCGGTGCAGCTGTCGATCTCGACCTCACGTTCGACAACGAAGGCGACGACCCGATTACGGTAACGACCGGTCCGACGGCAGTTTTGGAAGAGGATGCTGAATCCGAGGACATCCAGGTCACCGAGTTCGATCCGCCGGAGGAAGCCGAATACGGTGACACCGACGAAGTAGTTGCGACGTTCGAAAACCCCGGTGACTTCACCGAAACGGAAGAGGTGTATCTGTTCGTTGACGACGAACACGATACACTGCTCCCGACAGGGGTCGAAATCGATTCAGGTGAAGAAGAGACCGTCCCACTCGGACTGATGGGATGGTGGTCCGACCTGCGTGGGGATGCAGTCCCTGGTGATCTCGACATGCAGGTGTCGGTCCAAGAACCACCGACACTCCAGGACGAATCGAACGATCCCGTCGACGAAAGTGACGTAGAAACGATTACTGTCAAAGAAACTGAGGAAGCCGAGGAAGAAAGCATTATTACCGGTCAAGTCACCGACAGCGAAAGCGACGACCCAGTGTCCGGAGCCCAGGTAACGGTTACTGGCCCTGACGAGGCTGAGACGAGAACCGATATCGACGGTGAGTTCACCGCCTCCATCGCTGGAGAGGGTAATTACACCGTTGCGGTTCATGCGCCACAGTACGGCGTCACGCAGGAACACATCAGCGTTGATGCAGGTGGGGAAACCGAAGTCGACGTTGCGATCACCCAGAATCCGAACTACCACTTCGCGATGCAGGAGGATAGAGTGTACTCGTTCGGGTTCCCCGGTCCAGTCGAAGGTGAGACGCTCGGAGACGTACTGAGTGGCACTAACGAAGAAGAACCGATAGGTACGGTCTGGACGTTCGACAACGAGGAGAACGAGTGGAGTACTGGATCGCTTGACACCGAAATCGGTGCCCTCGACGCAGTAGTAGTCGTTCCCGAAGAAGAGATAGTGGGAGAAGTGACGTTCGAAGGTGATCCGACAGCAGGCACACCTGGAAGCCCCGTCAGCAGTGACGTTGACGAGGGTTGGAACTTCGTCGCACCGGCACAGTTCAACGATCCGGAAGAGGCCTTCACGACGACCAGCGAAGAACTCCAGGTTCAGGAAGCAGGTGACGAGCCACACTCGAACGTGCTTCCAGACGGTGGCTTCGGTGGCGTTGGCGTCCTCGACGAGGGCGATAACGACCTCAACCCGTTCGCTGGATACTTCCTCGCTGTCGACGATGACGGCGAACAGCTCGGTACCACGACGGACGGTCTCAACCTCGAAGAGGCAAACGACCGGCTGAACGTCGACGCAGACGACCTCGAGCTGACGGTCGTGAAGGCGGGAAGTGACGGTGAACCGATCGAAGGTGCAGATGTAACTATCGAAGCGGACGGAACTGGCTGGGACCTCGTGACCGCAGAAGATGGCTCGGTCTCGGTTCCGCAACTTCCGGCTGAAGTCGAACAGGACGTCGTAGTCGAAGCGAACGGCTTCGAGACGAAGGAAACCCAACTCACGCCCGGTGACAAGACGCTCGAACTCACAGCCGATGAGACGATGTTCCTCGTCGATGACCTCGAAGTCGACGGTGACGAAGGAAACATCGGTGACGCGGATCAGAACGAATTCGCTCCGGGTGACGAGATCCAGATCGACTACGAAGTGACCAATATCGGTCCGGAAGCGGACGAACTGCAGGTGCAGACCGAAATCGGTCCGAACCCAGGCGAAGCGCGTATGGATTCGGACACTAACGTCGTCCATACGGAAAGCCTGACAATTGAGAACGGGACAACTGAACGGATCTCGGTGACCGAGGACATCCTCGATTCACAGGTCGCTGGTGATCAGTACGCAGCCGGTCTCTCCATGGATATGGCGACGGTCCCCATGGACATAGAGACCGAAGAGATCACCGTCCTTGCTGACGAGGAATACCAGCTCTCGAACCTCAACCCCGAAACTACGACGGTCCATCAAGAGGATGATCCGTTCGACGTTTCAGTTGACGTCGAAAACGTCGGCGATATCGCCGAAGAACCACAGAATATCGAACTTGAAATCCTCGATTCGAACGAAGAGATCGCATACAATGAGACCGCAGAAGCGGTCGAAGTCGACGCCGGTGAGAGCACCACGGTCGAGTTCGAAGCTATCGATCCATCCGAATTCGATGGTGGAGAGTACACGCTCGTCGTGTCCTCTGGAGACGACGAAATCACCGGCGAGCTAACGGTCGAGACGCCGGCGATGTCGGAACTCGATACCCTCGATATCGCTGACGAAGATGAGAACGCAACGATCGTCGAAGGAGATGACGAAAACATCTCGGTCGCAGTCGAAAACGTTGGTGACGAAGCCGGCGAGTTCGACGTCGACCTCGAAATCAACGAGAGCGACGTCGAAGAGGAAACCACGACCGGAGAACTCGAGCCCGGTGAGACCGAAACCGTCACGTTCGAGGCAGTCACTGGTAATCTCAGTAATGGCTCCTACGACATCGATGTCTCGACGGAAGACGACAGCGTCGAAGGTGACCTTACTGTTCAGGAACTCACTGACGATTTCCAGGTCGAGATCAACGACACCCACGATCCGATAACCGAAGGTGAGAACCTCGACGTAAACGTCACCGTCGAGAACCTCGGTACTGACGACGGCGAACAGACCATCGAACTCGAAGACTTCGGTGGAGAAAACGTCGATGAGGAAAACGTCAGCCTCAGTGCTAGCGATGAAACGGATATCTCCCTAACCTGGGAAACTGAAGAGGGTGACGCTGGTGTCGACAACATTACTGTCACCAGTGATAATGACTCCGTCAGCACGGAAGTCGAGATCGAACAAGTTGCTACGGGTACTCTCTCCGAACTCGACATCGCCGAAGAGGGCACTGACGCGATGATCGTCGAAGGCGATAACGAAAACATCTCGGTCGCAGTCGAAAACGTGGGTGACGAAGCCGGCGAGTTCGACGTCAACCTCGAAATCAACGAGAGCGATGTCGAAGAAGAAACCACGACCGACGAACTCGAGCCCGATGAGAACGAAACCGTCACGTTCGAAGCAGTCACTGGTAACCTCAGTGATGGCTCCTACGACGTCGACGTCTCGACGGAAGACGACAGCGTCGAAGGTGACCTTACTGTCCAGGAACTCACTGACGACTTCCAGGTCGAGATCAGCGACACCTCCGACCCGGTAACCGAAGGTGAGAACCTCGACGTAAACGTCACCGTCGAGAACCTCGGTACTGACGACGGCGAACAGACCATCGAACTCGAAGACTTCGGTGGCGAAAAGGTCGATGAGGAAAACGTCAGCCTCGATACTGGCGACGAAACGAATATTACCCTAACTTGGGAGACCGAGGAGGGTGACGCTGGTGTCGACGACATTACTGTCACCAGTGATAATGACTCCGTCAGCGCGGGAGTCGAGATCGAACAAGTTGCTACGGGTACTCTCTCCGACCTCAACATCGCCGAAAAGAGCGATAACGCAACGATCGTCGAGGGAGATGACGAAAACATCTCGGTCGTAGTCGAAAACGTTGGTGACGAAGCCGGCGAGTTCGACGTCACCCTCGAAATCAACGAGAGTGACATTGAAGAAGAGAGTTCGATCGACGAACTCGAGCCCGATGAGAACGAAACCATCACGTTCGAAGCAGTCACTGGTAACCTCAGTGATGGCTCCTACGACGTCGACGTCTCGACGGAAGATGACACCGTCGAAGGTTACCTTACTGTCCAGGAACTCACTGACGACTTCCAGATCGAGATCAGCGACACCCACGATCCGGTAACCGAAGGTGAGAACCTCGACGTAGATGCCACCGTCGAGAACGTCGGTACTGACGACGGCGAACAGACCATCGAACTCGAAGACTTCGGTGGAGAAAACGTCGATGAGGAAACCGTCAGCCTCGATACTGGCGACGAAACGAATATTACCCTAACCTGGGAGACCGAAGAAGGTGACGCTGGTGCCGACGATATTACGGTCACCAGTGATGATGACTCCGTCAGCACGGAAATCGAGATCGAACAAGTTGCTACGGCTGCGCTCTCCAACCTCGACATCGCCGGAGAGGGCGCTGATGCAACGATCGTTGAGGACGATAACGAAAATGTCTCGGTCGTAGTCGAAAACGTGGGTGACGAAGCCGGCGAGTTCGATGTAGACCTCGAGATCGGTAACGCTGACGTCGAAGAGGACGCTAAAACTGACGAACTCGAGCCCGGTGAGACAGAAACTGTCACATTCGAGGCTGTCACTGGGAACCTCAGTAATGGCTCCTACGACGTCGATGTCTCGACGGAAGACGACAGCATCGAAGGCACCCTCATTGTCGAACAGCCAGCAGTCGAGTCGGTCGAAATTGAACCAGCCGAAGATCAGATCGTCGAAGCTGGTGAAACCGTTGACTTCGACGCTACTGCCTTCGATGAAGATGGAGACGAACTCGAAACCGACGACAGTGAATTCGACTGGAACAATGCTGACGATAGCGGCGTATTCGACGAAACCGACGCCGGTAACTACGAGGTCACCGCCGAACTCGGTGGTGTGATCTCTGAAACGACGACGGTCACCGTCGAATCCAATGATATCAGTTCAGTCGAAATCGACCCAGCTGAAAACCAGACAGTCGCTCCTGACGAAGAACTCGAGTTCGACGCTACCGCTCTCGACGAATTCGATAACGTCGTCGAAGACAACGACACCGAGTTCACCTGGACTAACGCTGACGAGAGTGGTACGTTCCAGGAGTCTGACAAAGACGACTACACGGTCACCGCCGAACTCGGCGGCGTGACCTCTGAAGTGACGACGGTCACCGTCGAAGAGCCAGCAGTCGAGTCGGTCGAAATTGAACCAGCCGAAGAACGGACCGTCGAAGCCGGTGAAACCATTGACTTCGACGCCACTGCCTTCGACGAAGATGGAGACGAACTCGAAACTGACGACAGCGAATTCGACTGGAACAATGCTGACGAGAGCGGTGTATTCGACGAAACCGACGCCGGTAGCTACGATGTCACCGCCGAATTCGGTGGTGTGACCTCTGAGTCGACGACGGTCACTGTCGAAGCCAGTGATGTCGATTCAGTCGAAATCGACCCCGCTAATGACCGGACTGTCGCTCCTGACGAAGAACTCGAGTTCGGCGCTACCGCCCTCGACGAATTCGATAACGTCGTCGAAGACGACGACAGCGCGTTCACCTGGACCAACGCTGACGAGAGTGGTACGTTCCAGGAATCTGATGAAGGTGACTACGCGGTCAGTGCCGAACTCGGTGGTGTGGCCTCTGAGTCAACGACGGTCACCGTCGACTCTGGTGAATAATTACTGAATAAATAATCTCCCAATATTATCTTACAACCAATGAAGCAGAATACAACGGAGGTAACTGCGAGATGACCGGGGCACGTAGTCGCCTCGTTGCGCTCGCGCTCGCAGCGGTCATGCTGCTGTCGGCCGTCGCACTCGGTGTCGGGGCGGCTCCCGTCCTCGCGGACGACGATCCACCCGAGATCCCGGCAGGCTACTACGGCGACGTCGAAATCGACGGCGAGCCAGCACCCGAAGGAACAGTTATCGCAGCCGAAATCGACGGTGAGAAACGCGGGCTGATCACAGTCGAAAACGAAGGTGAATTCGGTGGCCCGTCGGTTGACGACGAGAAACTTGAGGTCCGCGGTAGTTCGACCGATACCGGGAAGGACGTCACCTTCCTCGTCAACGGGGAGGAAGTCGACGCCGAACCCGACGTCGAATGGGAGTCCGGTGACATCGAAGAAGTCTCCCTCGAGGGCGAAGACGTCGGCGATCCGCCGTACTTCGCCGTCGACATCATCGACGAATCGACGACGACGGTCGACGTCGGTGACGAGGCAACCGTCGTTGCCGACATCGAAAACACCGGCGACGTCTCGGGTCAGTCAGATATCGAGTTCGCGGTCGACGGTACCCTCGAAGAGAAGATCGAAGACCTCGAACTCGACGTCGGTGAAAGCAAAGCGCTCGAGTTCGACTACGAACTCGACGAAGAAGGCGAAGTCGACGCGACGGTCAGTACCGTCAACGACGAGGATACGGTGACGCTAGTTGCCGAAGACGACGATGATCCATCACCAGGCCCGTCGCCGTCACCAGGCCCGTCTCCGGACCCGGACCCAGACCCTGACCCCGACCCAATCGAGTTCGAAGTCACCGACGGCGAACTCGAGGTCAGCGTGATCGGTGTCGGCGAAACGGTGACCGTTACGGCCACGATCGAGCATATCGGTAGCGAGACTGGCGAAGCGTCCGTCAAGTTCGTCGTCGACGGAGACGTCGTCGACGAGAAGACGGTCGGTCTCGATCCCGACGAAGCCACCGACGTGACGTTCACAGAGGCGTTCGACGAACCGGGAGACTACGACGTTGCGGTCGGCGAATTCGACGTCGGAACGGTCGAAGTGACCGAACCCGAACCCGCCGCGTTCGACGTCTTCGACGTCGAGGTGTCCGACGATAAGATCGAGGCCGGCGACGAGATCGACGTCTCCGCCACGGTCGAGAACATCGGCGATGAAACCGGCACGTTTACTGCCGAGTTGCTCGTCGACGGCGAGGTCGTCGACGGACAGGATGTCACCGCCGACGGCGGCGATGCCGCGACCGTGACGTTCACAGAGGCGTTCGACGAACCGGGAGACTACGACGTTACCGTCAGCGATGCCGACGGCGTGACGATCACCGTCACGGAAGACGACGGCATCCCCGGCTTCGGCGCCACGGCAGCAGTCATCACGCTACTGGCGGTCGCGCTTCTCGCGCGTCGCCTGTAATACGAGGACAAATACCGGTCGGAGCGGGACGATACCCGTTCCCCTGATCCCGAATTTTGCCTTTTTTCATCCAACACCAGCCAGCGGAGCCGACACGCTCGTCTTGTGATCGATCACAACTATGACTACCATCGAGACGAACCTGTGCCGGCATCGACACCGTTCAGGATTCGGTTACGTTCCCACCGAATCGACGTTCGAACCATATTCAACTGGCCCGCACACGGTGGAGGGGGACGTATCAGTAAACTCTGCCTGCTTCGGACGGATCCCATCGCTCGTGTATCCACACTTCGGAAACCGCCGACTCGTGTTATTTCACACAGAAACCTTCCGCGTTGGCCTTGTACGCTACGAGGTCAACCTCACGGATTGCCGTGACTCCCGGCCGCTTATCTGCTGGATAGTGCGGTAAGTGGACTGCGAACCTGTAGTATACCGTCGTTATCGTCGAACGTTCGCCTGCAATGACGCGTACCCTCGAATTTATGCGACCGGCTCTCGTCACCGCGTGTCGATGGCAACGCTCGTCGAGTTTTCCGTCGAGGGGAACGCATTTCCGCTGGGAGAGCTGTTCGCGACGCTGCCGGGAGTCTCGGTCGAACTCGAGCGAATCGTGCCGACCAGCGACTCGCTGTTTCCCTACGTCTGGATCCAGGGAGCGAGTCGAGCGGCGGTAACGAACGCCCTCGAGACTGCGTGTGAACGAAGCGAGTTCACGCTGGTCGACGAACTGGAGAGTCGCGGGTTGCTCTATCGGGTAAACTGGGATCCCAATATCGATGGCATCGTCAGTGCTATCGTCGACTCCGACGTCACGCTGCTCTCTGCGACCGGAAAACGAAACGAGTGGACGTTTCGACTCCGCGTCGCGGACCACGACGAACTCGGGGCGTTCCAGGATCGGTGTCGAAACGTCGGCGTCAGAATCGACCTCTCCCGGCTACTGCCACTCGAGTACGACGACGGGAACGGTGACGAACGAATCACGCCGCCACAGCTCGAGGCACTCGAACTGGCCTTCCAGCGAGGATACTTCGACGATCCGCGGCGGGCGACCCTCGACGACCTCGCGACGGAGCTCGAGATTACGCGCCAGTCACTCGCCGGGCGACTCCGTCGCGGGCACCGAAATCTGCTGGCAGGGCTGTTCGGCTCCAGCGGGGGGCAGATCGAACGCGAGCGAGCGACGTCGCTCAGCGATCGGTGATGACCGACGTACGTAAACGCTCACTTAAAAGTACTACATAGTAAGGATAGTGCCTACTAGCGAGACGAGCGTAGGGGAGGTATGCCCTCCACAGACGATTCCGAACGGTCCTCGGACTCAGACGACGCTAAATTCGTGGCGACGTTCGACCCGAACGGCGGCGACAAACCGAGCGAGACGGTCGTCGACGCCGTCTCCTCGGTCACCGACGAGGATCCGCTCGAGATCACGCCGCTGTACGAGGCCATCGATCCGGACGCACTCGACGCGCTATTCGACGACTCACGGTCCGGCGACGAGAACCACGAACTGTGGTTTACCTACGAGGGGTTCGACGTCGGCGTCCGCAGCGATGGCGAGGTCCGGATCCGGACGGCGACGGACGCAGCCTCGAGCGCCTGACCGAGCCCTAGTCTCGGTCCGCGAGAAAGGACAGCAACGCCTCGTTTACCTGTGTCGCGTTCTCGACGAACGCGAAGTGTGATCCTCCGTCGACGAGTTCGAGTCGGCTATCGGCGATCTTCTCGGCCAGCAGTCGCCCGTTCTGGACCGGCACCACGCGGTCGTCGGTCCCGTGGACGACCAGCGTCGGGACGCGAATCTCGTCCAGTCGGTCGCCGACGTCGAACGCGAGGAAGGCCGCGGCCTGTGCTTCGCGGGCAGGATCGTTCGCATCCTGTTCGCGTCGCCACTCGACGATACGGTCCATCAGGTGTGGGTTGCGGTTCGTGAACCGTTCGGTGAAGAGGGGACGCATCCGCTTTCGAATCCGTTCGCGGTCGGTTCCGGCGCTCGCAACGAGGTGTTCTCTCCCCTCGTCGGGGATCGGAACCGCGTCGCCGCCGCCGTGAGTCGTCCCACACAGCGTCAGCGTTTTCGCCCGCGAGAAGTCGATCGCGTACTGCTGGGCGACCATCCCGCCGAGGCCCGCGCCGACCAGATGCACCCTCGAGAGTCCGGCGTCCTCGAGGACGGCCTCGAGGTCGGCGGCCAGTCCCGCAACCGAGTAGCCAGCGGCGTTCAGAACGAGGGGTGTGCGCAGTTTTCCCGGGAGCCGGGACACGAGCGGCGGTAACCCGGCGTCGGACCGGCCGGTGCCGCGGCTGTCGGGGGCGAGCACCTCGTACTCGTCGGCGACGGCTTCGCGTTGCCAGCGCCACGTCCAGCGGCCGGCCCCCACGTCCTGGAGGAAAACTACTGGATCGCTGTCGTCGTTCTCGTCGCGTTCGTAGTAGATCGACACGCCGTCCCGCATCGCCCGTGGCATACCCGGAGTGACGTGTCGGATCCTCTTGAAATCGATCCTCTCGTTCGAGTAACGAAACCGACGACGACGGTAATACGGTGTTACCCTCGAGTCGTGGATCACGACGTTTATGCCGCCGCAGTAATATCCTCTTACCGATGCAGACGCTCCACGCCCGGTATCCGTTTCTCGAGGCCGCTCGCGAGACGGTCGCGACGGAGGCGGTCGATCTCGCCACCGTCGTCGAGCAGGACCGGGCGGTCGTCGAGCGCGCCGCCCAACGCGTGATTACTGCGATCGAGGACGGCGAAGTCGGCGACTCGCACCGCGATACCCGCACCGAATTGCTCTCCTACCCGGTCGCACGCGTCCTGGTCTCGATGGTCGAAGAACGCGTCCTCGTGCGCAAGTACGCCCGCGCCGAGGCCGCGACCGCCTACGAACGGTTCACCGAGGACATGGCCGACACGACCGAACTGAAAAGCGTCGAGTCGACCGGCCTCGACCTCGAGGAACTGCTGGCCGAGTTCGACCTCGCGGACGACGTCCGGGAGACGCCGGGCGGCTACCGGATGGACGTCGGGAGCTACGTCCCCCTGGCCGAGGACCTCTGGACCGACGAGTGGCGACTGGTCAACCGGCCCCTCTCGGCCGGCGAGGTCCCGCTTTCGGAGGAAGAACTGCTCACGCTCGTCCGCGAGGCGATCCGCACCCGTATCGACGAGGGACTCCCCTTCGACGTGCCGGACGCGATCGCGGGCGAACTCGAGGCGGAAGCCGCCGAGATCCGGGACGTGCTCGCGGACCTCGATCTCACGCGCGAGATCGACACCGTCGTGCCGGACCTGTTCCCGCCGTGTATGAAGGCCTTGCTCGACGACGTCCAGAAGGGCGAACACCTACCACATCACTCTCGGTTCGCGATCACTGCCTTCCTGACGAGCATCGGGATGAAAACCGACGAGATCGTCGATCTCTACCGCGTGAACTCCTCCTTTGGCGAGGAGATGACTCGCTACCAGACCGACCACATCCGCGGGGACACCTCGCCGACGGAGTACTCGCCACCCTCGTGTGCGACGATGCAGTCCTACGGCGACTGCGTGAACAAGGACGACCTCTGCGAGCGGATTCCACACCCGATGGCCTACTACGAAGAGCGGATCGACGACGCCGACGACGACGAAATCGAGGACTGGCGGGAAGCGCAGGGTGAAGAAGAAGCGGCGAGTGCCGAGTGACGATCACTCGTTTTCGGATTGCTTCGATAGCTCGTCTGCCTGTTCCTGGATGTCCGCGAGCGCTCGTTCCTGTTCGCCGCGTGCGAGCCCGCCGGACTCGACGTGACGACCGTCGTACTGGCGGGATGGAATGGCGTTCCAGACGCTCGAGTCCGAGTCGTCGTCACCGCTGTCGGATCGTCGCCACAGGAGGGCGATCGCGAGCACAGCGAGAACGGCTATAGTAGCCACTGCAAGTCAGTGCACACCTGATCGCACGACAGCTGTGCGATCAGTGTGTAAATAGTTGCAGTTGTTACTATAGTACGGCGACGGCGCTGGTCGACTCGAGGATCGACGACCGGACGAACAGCGACGAACCGAGCAGTACGAGCCCGATAGCCACGGCGACGAGCCACAGGGAGGACGATCGAGAGGAATCCTCGTCGGAAGGGGAGCGGGAACCGACCATGCGTCGTGTAAGTCGGCCAACTACAAAGAACTGATGACGAAACGGACGTCAGACCGCACTCTGTGCGTCCGTGTTCTCGTCCTCGAGTCCCTCGCCCGGCTCGTTCAGGAGGAATGCCAGTCCGATGCCGACGATGGTAAGCAGGAGGACGAAGCCGACGATGGCCCAGACGAGCAGTTCCGCACCCTCTGGGGTGAGGATGCTGTCGTCTCCGCCGTGCATCATCCCGATGCCGATCATGGCGCCGATCATCAGCAGGACCGAGGAGACGGCGACGGCGATTTCGATTATTTGCTTGCGCTCGAGCATTATACGACGGGTTTCGTCGGACGGATGAAAAGCGCTTCGAAGCCCTCTTAGACGGTCATCTCGCGCTCGAGTTCCCGGAGCTGTTCGATCCGGTCGTCGGTCGGTGGGTGGGTGCTGAACAGACGGCCGACGACGCCGGACTTGATCGGGATAATGAAGAAGGCGTTCATCTCGGCCTCCTCGCGCATGTCGTCTTTGGGCACCTTGTCCATCCGTCCCGAGATCTTCATCAGCGCGGAGGCGAGCGCCGAGGGGTTTCCGGTGATGGCCGCCGCACCGCGGTCGGCGGCGTACTCGCGGTATCGCGAGAGCGCCCGGATCAGCAGGTAGCTAATGATCCAGACGAGCAGCGAGACGAGGATGGCGACCATGACCCCACCGCCGCCGCGACCGCCACCACGACCGCGACCGCCCCCGAAGAACGCGCCCCAGCGGACGATCATGAACGCGATCGTCGAGAGGAACGAGGCGATCGTCATCACCATCATGTCCCGGTTCTTGACGTGGGCGAGTTCGTGAGCGAGAACGCCGTCGAGTTCCTCGCGGTCGAGCGTGCTCATGAGGCCCGTCGTCACCGCGACGGCCGCGTTCTTCTGGTTGCGGCCGGTCGCGAAAGCATTGGGTACCTGCGAGTCGATCACTGCGACTTTCGGTTTGGGGAGGTCGGCCTGCTGGGAGAGCCGTTCGATAGAGCTGTGGAGCTGTGGGTACTCGTCGGCCGAGACCGTCTTCGCACCCATGCTCTTGAGCGTGAGCGTATCGCTGTAGTAGTATTGGACGAGGGACATCCCGCCGAACAGCATCCCGAAGATGAAGAGGCTCCCCGCCCCGTCTGTAAGATACAATGTGAGCACGCCCGCGAAGACGATGTACAGCGCAAACAGCAGGAACATCGTCAGGAACATTCGGAATCGAAGACCCCAGTCCGCCTGCCAGTTCATACTCGTATGTAGGGCTCAGGACGAATAAGTGTCACCGCCCGGACGTGCCGCCAAGTCCAGTAATTTTACACACATCAGACAGGTAGCAACCCCTTCGTTTCGCATGGAGATAGCACACCATGACGACGTCTGACGTGTCAGTTGCCAGCAGTGTCTGACGTGCGGCCGACATTGTTTGTTGGGAATTTAACTCGACCCATAGTAACGATAGAACGGCTGTATCGATACCCGACGATCCCGAACCCCCTCGTTTCGGGTGGAATTGTCAACTTCTGAAATTGGAACCGCACGACTCGAGGGTTGGACTCGAGACCACATCCGGAGCGCGTTCCTTAACATCGTCAGTACGCAAGTACGAGTAATGAGTAAGTCACGTGCGTTCTGTCCTCGCTGTGGGGATCCGGTACCCGATCGATCCGATCGTGAGGGGGAGGCGGCCGATCCCCTTCGACCGGGCACAGAGGTCGACCTCTGCGATTCGTGTTACTTCGACGACTTCGACTTCGTCGACGCCCCCGACCGGATCGACGTCATGGTCTGTTCGCAGTGTGGGGCGGTCCATCGTGGCAACCGGTGGGTCGACGTCGGCGCGAGGGACTACACCGACATCGCGATCGAGGAGGTAAGCGAGGCGCTGGCCGTCCACGTCGACGTCGAAGACGTCGCCTGGCAGGTCGAACCCGAACAGGTCGACCAGAACACGATCCGGATGCACGCCTACTTCACGGGCGTGGTCCGGGGAACGCCGGTCGACGAAGAGGTGATGGTGCCGGTCAAGATCTCCCGACAGACCTGTGAACGGTGCGGACGGATCGCCGGCGACTACTACGCTAGCATCGTCCAAATCCGTGCCGAGCGACGAACTCCGACGAGCGAGGAGACCGACCGCGCAGAGGAGATCGCCCATCAGGTCGTCGCCGACATGGAGGCGACTGGCGACCGCAACGCCTTCGTCACCGAGATCGGCGAGGTCGACGACGGACTGAACATGAAAGTCTCGACCAACAAGATCGGCAAGAAGATCGCGAACAAGATGGTCGAGGAGTTCGGCGGCACGGTCAACGATGCCGAGACGCTCGTCACGGAGGACGAAGATGGTAACGAGGTCTACCGGGTCACCTTCGCAGTCCGCCTGCCACCCTACACCCCCGGCGACGTTATCGACCTGAAAGACGACGACGAGGGACCGGTGCTGGTCCGCAGCGCCCACGGCAATCTCAAGGGCACGCGCCTGACGACCGGCGAACGGTACGAAGCCAGCCACGAAGAAGGTGCCTCCCCCGAGGCGCGCAAACTCGGCGAAGCGGAGGACGCCGAACGGACGACGGTTGTCGCCGTCGAGGACGAGAACGCCGTCCAGGTTCTCGATCCCGAGACCTACCAGGCCAAGACCGTCGCGCGGCCGGACTACTTCGATCCCGACGCCGAGACGGTGCCGGTGCTGAAGAGCCGTGCCGGACTGCACGTCCTCCCCGATCCGGATCCGGACGCCGACGAGGACGACGAGGGGTACTACGATCCCTACGAGGACGATGGCTGAGGAGCCCGACGCCGAGGGAGAACGGAGCGCCGCCGACGCCATCGCCCGCGCGGACGCGCCGCTGGCCGCAATCGTCGAGAAACCGCGAACCGAAACCGCGATCGAATCCCTGCGAGCGGAAGGCGTCTACGACGACTCCCGACAGGTACTCGAGGACGGCCCCGACAGAGTCGCACTTCCCGTCACCGAAGCGCCGACCGAAACGCGCGTCCTCGAGGTCGTCCGCCAGCTCGAGCCCGAGTTCCGGACGACGGATCTCGCCGGCTTGCTCGCCGAACGCGGCTGGAGCGACGCGGACCTCGAGTCGGCACCGGGGTCGTGGGCCGTGATCGGCTCGATCGTCCTCGTCTCCATCCCCGACGACTGTCCCGACGAGAAAGCGGTTGCCGACGCCCTGCTCGAGTTACACGGCGAAGCCGACAGCGTGCTGGCGGACGAAGGGATCGAAAACGACGGCGAGGCGGGCACCTACAGGGAGCCGAAGACGCGACTGCTCGCGGGCGAGTCGGACACGGAGACGATCCACACCGAGCACGGCACCCGGTACGGACTCGACCCTGCGAGCGTGATGTTCTCGCCCGGCAATCAGGCCGAACGCGCACGCATGGGCGATGTCTGTTCTGAGGGCGAGCGCGTCTTCGACATGTTCGCCGGAATCGGCTACTTCACGCTCCCAATGGCCAGAAGCGGCGCGCAGGTGACCGCGACCGAGATCAACCCGACCGCGTTTCGCTATCTGCTCGAGAACGCCGTTCTCAACGACGTCTCGGACCGCGTCGACGCCTACATGACCGACTGTCGGGACCTCGCAGACGGCCTCGAGGCCGATCGCGTAGTGATGGGCTACTACGGTACCAGCGAGGACGACTCGAGCCAGCGCAGCGACGAAGCCCACGAGTTTCTCCCCGACGCACTCGAGGCGCTCGTCCCCGGCGGCGTCGTCCACTACCACGAGGCGACGCCGGAGTCGCGGCTCTGGGAGCGACCGGAACGCCGACTCGAGGACGCAGTCGACGAGGCCGGTCGCTCGCTCGAGTATCTCGACCGTCGTCGAGTGAAAAGTCACAGTGCGGGCGTCGAACACATCGTCGTAGACGTTCGAGTCGACTGATCGCGGGCGGTATTCTGGAAGAGTTCGATACTGAAATCGCCCTTTCAATATCCATGATTGTTAAACGTTGTGGCCAATTTCTTCCGTGAATAACGCTCGTAGTAACTAATCAATATAAGCATTGGATCAAGCTCCGGGTGCAATAGACGAATCCGTTGCACCTGAGTTGAGACATGAGCAGACAGACAACGAGGACACAATCGAAATCGAGAGCAGTATTCGTTCGGAGTATAGCTATCGTATTCACGCTTCTTATGATCACGTCGCTCCCCGCGATGGCAGCCGTGGGAGCAAGCGGGGGTCAGGCGGAAGCGACGACGAGCGACGAGCAAGTCGACGCGTCGTTGGCCGACGTCGACGGAGAAACGAAAGAGATAGTCCTTCGCTTCGGAAGCGCTGACGGCCTCTCCTCGATGAGCGAAGATGAAGCCATCGCGGAGATGCAACGACACGCCGAGGTGACGCAAGCAGAGGCGATCCAGCGAGCCGAGCAAACGGACGGAATCGAAGTCAAGAACGACTTCTGGATCGCGAACGCAGTTCTTCTCGAGGTCGACCCCGGCGAAGTCGATCTGAAGGCGTTCGTCGAGGGAACAGGTGCCGTAGACGTCCACGAGAACTTCGAGGTCGAACTAGTCGACGACACGAACGGTACCGAGACGACCAACTCGTCGGACGATGAGTCCGTAACGAACGAGTCGACCGACGAAACGGCGAACGAATCGGCCGACGAACCCGTATCGAACGAATCAGCCGACGAAACCACGAACGAAACAGTCGACTCCTCGGACGACGAGTCCGTATCGAACGAGTCAACCAGCGAAACGGCGAACGAAACCGCTGACGTCGGTGACGAACCCGCTGACGCGGACGAAGCGGCGACTGTCACCGCCGAGAACGTGACCTACGGACTCGAGATGATAAACGCCACCGACGTCTGGGACGAACACGGTACCCAGGGGACCGGAGCCGGCGTTGCAGTCCTCGACACAGGAATCGAAGACGCTCATCCGGACCTCGAGATTGCTCCGGACAACTGGCAGGAGTTCGACGCGTCGGGTGATCCGGTCGAAACCGAACCGAACGACGGGAACGGCCACGGAACCCACGTGAGCGGTACTGTCGTCGGACCGGACGACCCTGATGGCGACGTTCCTGCCTACGGTGTCGCCCCCGAAGCCGAACTCTATCACGGCAAAGTACTGGACGACGCCGGCGGCGGTTCGTTCGCTCAGATCGTCGCAGGGATGGAGTGGGCCGTCGACGACACCGACGCCGACGTCGTGACGATGAGCCTCGGGTTCGACAACTACGAAAGCGAGATGCTCGAACCATCCGAGAACGCACGCGAGGCGGGCGTCGTCCTCGTGGCTTCGATCGGCAACGACGGCCAGGGCGTCAGCGGCTCGCCCGGTAACGTGTACCCGAACTTCGCGAGCGGTGCCGTCGACGAAAACGCGGAGGTCGCGTCGTTCTCGAGCGGCGAAGTCGTCGAGACCGAGCACGCCTATCCCGACGCACCCGACTACTGGCCCGACGAGTACGTCGTGCCGAACGCAGGTGCGCCCGGCGTCAACGTACTGAGTGCAGTGCCTGACGGTGGCTACGACGACACCTACTCGGGAACGTCGATGTCCGCCCCACACAAGGCCGGGATGTTCGCACTGATGGTCTCGGCGTCCGACGGTGAGGCCGACCGAGAACAGCTGTACGAAATCGTGGAAGACACCGCCTGGCAGCCAGAGCACGCCGACGAGGACGTGAACACCGAGTACGGCCACGGAATCGTCGACGCCGCTGCCGCAACCGAGTTGGTTGTCCTCGACAGCGGCATCGATGGCACCGTTACCGACACCGACGGAACGGCAATCGAAGGTGCGACCGTCGAACTCGAAGACAGAACGACGAACACCGACGACACCGGCCAGTACAGTCACATCGCCGCACCAGGCGAGTACACCGTCACCGCCGATGCGTTCGGCTACGAGAGTGCGAGCGAAGGCGTGACGGTCGAAGAAAACGAGACGACGACTCAGGACTTCGAACTGAGTGACGCACTTGACGGAGAGGTCGCCGAGTACCAACCTGACGGTATCGAAGCCGGTGACGAACTCGAGACGACCGTCACCGTCGCGAACGCCGAAACGGTGACCGTCGACTTCGAGGGTGACTACGACGAATCGGACGCAACCCTCTACGTCGACGGCGAGCAAGCCGAGTTCGGCGAAGCGGTCGATCTCGACGGTCCCGTCTCCGACGACGTCACGATCAGCGTCGAGACGACCGAAGACACCGAGGGCGAACTCGAACTCGAGAACACGTTCGCCGGCATGGGCGACGAGATTACGGTTCGGACCGGCTCGACGACGGTCTTCGAGGAGTTCGTCCCGGTCGCCGTCGTCGACGACGACGGCTTCCACGGAGACGACGTCGTGAGCGCTCTGGACGAGGAACTCCCAGCGATGTACGATCCCGGTGTGACCACCTCCGGAGAAGCGATGGAGGACTACGAGGTAATCGTCGTACAGAGCATAGATGACACCGCTGCCGGTGATTTCATCGAAGAAACTGACGGAAGCGACACCGGCGTCGTCTACCTCGACCAGTGGGGTGCCGATAGCAACGGGATTCCCGTTCACTCCGACGTGATGGACGATCCGGAAGCAACGTTCCAGGACGATTTCGTCGTACCGCCGATCACCTACGAACTGAACGCGGATCACGAAATCTTCGAGGGCGTCGGTGAGGCCGGTGACTCGGTCGATATCCACAACGCGGCTTTCGGCGACCACACCTGGTTCGAGGGAACCGACGCCGACGTGCTCGCTGAAACCGGCGTTCAGGGAGCTCCCGTCGGAGACGGCTTCGCCGTCGACGACGAGAGCGCGACGGTGTACGCCTCGAGTCTGGGCTACACGACGTTCGTCGGAAGTGCTGACTACACGGAAAACGCCGACGCGATCCTCGGAAACTCGGTCGAGTACGTCGCTTCGACTGAGGAAACGGAGTCCGAAGAAGTGCTCACGTTCGGCGACGGCGAACACGTCGGTCCAACGAACGGCACGGTCGACGTCGAACTCAACACGACTGCCGACGGCGTCGCTGGCTACGAGACGCAGGTCCACTTCGACGCAGACGTGCTTCAGGTCGAAGACGTCGAAGGCGTCGACATGGATGATCCAATAACTTCCATCGACAACGATGAGGGGACGGTTTCGCTCGCGCAGGCACAGGCCAACGACGTGTCCGAGCCAACGTTCGCCGAAATCGAGTTCGCTATCACTGCCGAGACCAACGGAACCGATTTGGTCTTCGACGAGGAGGAAACCTACCTCAACGACGCTCACGGCGACCTCGAGATCGAACTGGTCAACGGGACAGTCGAGTCGGCCTGGCTGGGTGACGTCAACGCAGACGGCGACGTCAACACCTACGACGTCACGCTGACCCAGCAGTACCTCGCCGGCGAAGAACCGACCGACACGTTCCACGAGGACCTCGCCGACATGAACGGCAACGGCGAAATCGGCCCCGGCGACGTCACGATGATGCTCGAGCAGATCGTCGAGGCCTAACCGAGCTGTACAGCCGCTCAAAATCGCCATACAGCGATTTTTCGACGACTGCGAACTGACTATTTCCGAACTTATAACATTCGAACATCATGACAACGAAATCGAATCGAACCAGATTGCTCGTCATCGCTGCGATCATCGGTCTCGCAGTGGCGACGATGGCAGTAGGTGTACAGGCGGCCGGGGAGTTACCGACTACCACGGACGACGAGACGGTCACACTCGAGTTGCTAGACGAAGACGACGAGACCGTCACGCTCGCGGTGACTTCGAATAAAGCGGACGTCGCCGGCTTCCAGGCGAACGTGAGCTACGCCTCAGACGACACTACAGTAAAGCACTTCGAATTCGGCGATATAGGTGGGTGGAGCAACAACAACACTAATCAGGATGGATACGTGTACCTCACCGAATCGACGACCGGCGACAACAGCGTCGACGAACCGACGCTCGCGACGATCACGTTCGCCGTCGACGGCGACGCCGACTTCGATCTGGTCGAGGACGACACGTCGGTCTCCGACGGTGACGGACAACCGATCACGGGGAGTGACGATGGCGACGACGGTGGCGGCGGAGCAGCGCCGGGCGGTGGCGGTGTCGGCGGTGCCAGCGGTGACGACTCGAGTAGTGACGACGGCGAAGACGGAACCGACGACAGCGACGAGAACGACGACTCGGAAGCCAGTGACGACGAAGACGAGAGCGACGACGACTCGAGTGACACCGACAGCGACGATGAAACTGAGACCCAGACAGAAGAAACGACCACGAGTGAGGAATCGGACTCCGACGACGACGGCATTCCAGGCTTCACCGTCGTCGGAGCGGTCGTAGCAGGGGTGATCGGGCTCCTCTGTCTCGTCACAGTGCGCCGCCATCGCTGACGATGGCTCGGTCGACGTGATCGGCCAGTCGGAACCTCGAGTTCCGATCCCGACAGTTGGCTCGAGGGCACTGACGGTCGTGACATTCATGGCAGCGGCGCGAGTACTGGCTCGTATGGACAGAAATCAGATCATCGCAGTACTGTTCGCGACCCTCATGGCGACGTCGATGATCGCCTGGGGAGGGCTCGCTGCGTTCTAGCCGTCTGTATCCCAGACGTCCGCGAGCGGGCTCGACTTCGAGCCCGAAGATCGAGACGACGAGCGACGCGACCGACCGGACTGGGACGTATTCGCGTCCGAAGTAGTCGAGCGGTCGTTCGTACCCGGGTCCGTGTTACTCATCGCTGTCTGGGGCTCGAAGGCCGGTAGCTCCGGCCTGGACATCCGGTCGACCTGCTGCTCGAACCAGTCCGGCATATCGGTCCGGGCGCGGTCGAACAGATCGAGCAGACTCGAGTCCGCCAGATACGTCGCGCCGTGGTCGTCGGGTGCCCGAATCACGCGCCCACAGGCCTGGATGACCGTCCGAAGCGCGGTTCGGTAGTACCAGGCCCACTGTCCCTCTTCGAGTCGGTGGGCGACCCTCGAGTCGCCAGTGTTGAGGAAGGGGGCCTTGCAGAGGACCTGGAACCGACAGAGGTCACCCTTCAGGTCCAGTGCTTCCTCCATCTTCACCGAGAGGAAGACGTCAGAGCCGTCGCTTGCCTTCCACGCCTCGAGGTCGGCGTCGCGGTTGTCCCGGTCGTGGGTTCGGATGCGGTCGCCGACGCCGAAGTCACGGAGGAGGTCCGCGAGTCGCTCCTGAATGGCATAAGAGTGGGCGTGGACCAGTCCCTTCTCGTCGGGATGGTTCTGCATGATTCGGACGATGGTGCGAGCGATTTTCGGGATCGTTTCGTCGCGGTGCTCGTAGGTCATCTTCCCCTGGGTGACGTCGTACAGCGGCCGGTTCTCGACGGGGAAAGTGTGGCCGACGTCGACCAGCGCGACGTTGTCGGGGTTCAGGCCGACCTGCCGACAGAAGGCGTCCTTGTTGAGGATAGTCGCCGACAGCAGCGCGAACTTGTTGCCCCGATCCCAGACGGTGTGCTGGAGGTACTTCTCGGGGTTCATCGGCTTGATCGTCAGCGAGCCACCTTCCTTCTTCTCGTCGTCGCTCGAGGGCTCGGACTGGTCGACCAGCCACGTCGTCGGGCTCTGGGGGTCGCGATAGTCGGAGACGAACCAGTCGAGTTCACCGATCAGTTCCTGGAGTCGATCCCGTTCGCGGACCTCCGCGGGCGAGAGTGACTCCTGGGAGAGCAGGTCGTCCTTCCGGCGGGTGCAAGTCTGTTCGAGGTTCTCGGCGTAGCGGACGGCTCGCTCGAGGTCGTCGATTTCGGGAACTCGGAGGTCGTCCCAGAACGGCACCGTCCGGGGGCCAAGCTGGATGGTGGCGTACATTTCGGCCCACTCAGCGAGGCCGTGGGCTTCGTCGACGACGACGACGTCGCGTGTCCGGAAGACCTCGCTGCCGGCAGTCTGCATGAAGTAGGCGAGCGTCATCGCCGCGATTTCACGATTCGATGCGATCGCCCGGTCGGAAAAGTACGGACAGCGGTGTTTCACCGAGCAGTCGTACCCGCGCTCGCGGACGCAGGGGGCCTGGTTCACTGGCGTGTTCCGCTCGTCCGGCAGGATGCAGGTGTAGTTCGATTTCCCGCGGATCACGTTGAGGTCGGCGAGCAGGTCGTCAGACGCGACGTCGTCGAGTTGCGAGACCTGTGGGGTCGTGTAGTAGGCACCCGAGCCCTCGCTGGGTTCGGCCTCGTCGACGGTGCGGGCACAGCCGGCGACGGCCCGCGCGAGCAGGGACTTGCCGCTGCCGGTCGGCGCACGCACGAGGACGACGTCGTTACCGGCCGCGAACGCGTCCCGAATGTCCTGGAGGGCCGACTCCTGGTTCCCGCGGTAACTGGGCGCGGGAAACGCCTCGAAGATCCGGTCGGGGTTCACCGTTCGACTCACGGACCGGGGCGATCCTAAAGGCTACGGACCGTCGCTCGTGCTGTGAATTCCGTTCAGTTTAGGAATCGTCTCGAGGATACACCATCCATTGCAACTCCTCTGTACTACCCTCCACGTCCGGAACGTCGACTGTCTGGTCGAAGACCTCGAAGCCGACCGACTCGTAGAACGGCACCAGACCGCTCCGGGCGAACAGGGTGAGTCGGGGGACGGACTGGAGATCCGGGTGATCCACGACCGCGTTCATGAGAACGTCACCGAGCCCCTCTCCTCGGCGGTCGGCCGCGACGATGACATCGTATACGGTCGTATAGTAGGTGTAGTCAGTCACCACTCGAGCGGCGGCGACGAGGTCGCCGTCGTCTTCGACGCCGATCGCGACCTCGGTCTCTGCGAGCGCCGAGCGAACGTCGGCGACCTCGCGGTCTTCCCACCACTCGTAGTCCTCGTAGAGGGCGGTCAGTTCCGGCGCGTCTGCGGGCGAAAGCTCTCGAGCGGTCGTCATCCGGCGGATCCTCTCACCGAGAGCCAAAAACGCCACCGATCCGAAAACGGTTCGTAGGTGGGAGCTACCTGCGGGTAACTGCCCGATTACAAATACGAAATCCGTCCTCGAATCGACGTGCGGAAGGGTCGCTCAGCGGTAGAGCACCGCGGTGCCTTCTGGCCCGCGGCGGCGTTAGCCTCGTGGCGTTCAAATCCCACCCCTTCCGCTTGCGGTGTGGTGCGGTTGCGGTACAGTCGATCGCGTCCCACCGGTGTCAGGGCCGGCTCCAGCGGTCGTCTCCGCTCGCGTCGATACCGCCATTTTTCGGACGAAAACTGAGTACCAGCGGACCGTATCAGGGCTCGGCGAGTCGCGACGTCTCCGCGTCGACTTCCTCGAGTCGCTCGACGTCCTCGGCGGTCGGGTTGTCCGGCAGGACCTCCATACAGGGATAACAGAGCAGGTGGTCCGTGCCGTCCTCGAACTCGAGGGTTATCGCCGACCCCTCGCTGCCGTCGTCCTGGCCGAACGTCCAGATGTTGGCGATGCCGCCGGCGACGGTCACGGTTCGGCCACAGCCGTCACAGGAGTCCTTTGCCATACGCAGGCGTGGTCGCCGAACAGTGAAAATCGTTCCCCTCGATGGTGGGTACGATTATTCACGTCGAGTCCGTATTCGCGGGTATGGAGGTGAACTGCGAGGGTTGCGCGGGCTGTTGTCTCGACTGGCAGCCGCTGCTCGCGGAGTTGACCGACGAACGCACCGTAAGCGACTCGAGCCGTGGACCCCTTCATAGCGGCGAGAAGGGGCGGCCGCCGCTGGACGACGATCCGAACTTCGTCGCGCTGACTCGCGACGAGGTCAGGGGGTTTCTCGAGGCAGGAATGGCGGCCGCGCTGACGCCGCGGTTCTGGTACGCCCGCGACGATGCCGAAGGTGTCTCGATCGACGGTTACGAGGTCGCCGCCGTTTCCGGCCGGCCGGTCTTTTTCGTCGGCCTGCGAAAGCCGCCGAAGCCGGTCGCCCCGTTCGGTCGCGAGGAACCGACGTGGCTGCCGGCCTGCGTCTTCCTCGACCCCGAAACCTTGCAGTGTCGGATCCACGAGGACGACCTGTTTCCCGCGGAGTGTGGGGCCTATCCCGCTCACAATCTCGCGCTCGAGCACGAGACCGAGTGCGAACGCGTCGAAGCGGCCGTCGGCGGGGAACGGTTGCTCGAGGACGACGTCGAGACGACGCCGGAGGATCTCCTGCTTGGCTCGCAGGCGATCGGCGAGAAACTGTTCTGTCATCCCCGGCCAGAGGGCCTCGAGGGGACGATCGGTCGGGTCGCCCAGGGGGAACTCGCGACGGCCGACCGCGCGGAGTGTCTGGCCGTCGCCGCCGCCTCGAGTCCCGGCACGCTCGCGATTTCGGAGTATCACTACGAGTGGGGGAAAGAACGGGCGCTCGACGACGAGAGCGAGTCGTGGGTCGGACCGGCAATCGGGGAGTGGAACGAGCGAGCGGAGGCCGGAGTGGAGCCGACGCCCGAACTGGGTGACGCCGTCGAGGAAGCGCGTGGAGCACCGACGACGCCAGGGTGGGAACTCACCAGTGACGAGTACGGTAGTGACACAATCGAGGAGACCGGCAGCGACGAGCAGTAGTGACGCGCTCGAGAGAGGATTCTATCGGAGTCAGTTGTCACCGCCAAACAGTCGCGACGCTTTCGGTCTCCGTTATCGGGGACGAAGTGAGGAAGAGAATTCCGCCACTCGTCAGTTGGACTTGATCTTCTCGAACTGGTCGAGGAGTTCCTCGGCAGAGTCGCCGGAATCGTACTCTACTTCGCCGTGATAGATAGTCCGCTCGTCGTCGAAGTCCGCATCAACGCGCGAAGACTGATGTTCACGTCGCTCGTGCTCGTCTTCGTCATAGGCACCCATTGACATGGTAGGTATACACACATAGGTGGCAATCATACATCAATGTAACGGTCGTTCAGGTCGATCGTCTCGTAAAAGGTATGCACGCGCGAGCCGAAATCACGGTGTGGCACAGCCGTTGCGCTTTCGCTACTCGCCCGAGAGTTGGAGCGAGCAGCGAGTCAGACGAGAGATTTTACAGCCGCTCCGGTCGAACATCGGAGCCCGTGCAGTTTCGCCGGAGTACGAAATCGGTGCCGACTGGACGACCCATCGTTTCGAGATGAAAAACGGCGACGTCGCCCTGTTCGCCCACAGCGGCGACGACGCCTACTGGATGGGGAACACCGAAACACCCTCCTCGCTGTGGCGAACCGACAAGTTCGGCTGGGACGAAGTCCCCTATCACGTCTCGCGGTGGGCCCAGCGGGAACTGCTCGCGACCCTCTACGAGAACGACCCGTGGCTCGCCGACTACCCGTACATCTCGTGGTTCTTCCTCCCCGTATTCATGTCCAAGGACGGCCGCGAGTCGACGCGTGCGTTCTTCCGGGAACACGCCGCCGGCTTCCCCGACGCCGGTCGACGCGAGACGACCCGCTTCTTCGAGGAGTTTCTCCAGACCGGCGTCTTAGACGAGTACCGACACGTCATGTCCGGCAAACTCGGGACCAGCGACCACGTCGATCGGGTCCGGATGAGCGCCGCCATGGGCGAGTTTATCGCGGCGAAGATCCTGACCGACGCCGACTACGAGATCGTTCCCGAAATCGAGGTGACGACCGGCCACTCGCTGGACTTCCGGGCCAAAGACGGGGAGACGAACAGGTTAGTCGAGGTGACCCGACCTCAGCCGCCGCAAAACCGCAGCGCGGCAGGCCCCGTCGCCGCTGTCCGGGACACCGCCGAGACGAAGACGAACGGACAACTCGCCAAACACGGCGGCGGTGCGACGCTGTTCGTCGACTGCTCGAGTTTCCGTGACGATAACTGGGCGGCGGTCAGGGGCGAACAGCCCGACGTCCGTCACCGGCCGGCCGTCGTCTACCGTGCCCGACCGAACGGCCACGTCGAAGGCTACCGGAAGGGATCGGTGCCGATCGAACTCGATGACGCGATCGACTTTTTCGACTGAGACCGTCGCCACCCCTCGATGAAGCGCATTCGCCGAAGGGGAGCGGTGAGTTCTCACGCTATAGTAACAACTGAAACTGTTTGCACACCGATCGCACCGCTGTCGTGCGATCGGGTGCGCACTGACTTTCAGTGGCTACTATAGTTCTGTCCGGTAGTACGAATCGCCGCGTTGGCGGGAGTGGCATCCGCCCGAAAGATAGATGAGCCAATTACTCTAGATACGGAACGTGTCTCGAGCAACCGGCGTGTCCGGAGGATAGGACAATGGAAATCGACATCCACTCCCTGAAGACGTACAACGAACTCGCGAAAGAGGGCGCGGAATCAGCCGCGAGCGCACTCTCGGAACTGACGGACATCGAAACCCGCGTCGAAGTGACTGACGTGTCGTTGCTGTCGGCGGCCGACCTCCAGTACGAGTTCGACGGACGGGAGTTCGCTGGCGTCAAAGTCGGCTCGGGCGAGCCGCTCTCCGGGGAGACCGTACTGGTCTTCGATGGCGAAGGTCGAGAGACGATCACGAACAATCTCGTCCCCAGCGCCGACCGAGAGATGACCGAAAGCGCGATCCTCGAGGTCGGCAACATCATGGTCAACGGCTTCGTCAGCGGGTGGGCCAACCACCTCGACGCGAGTGTCGACATCTCGCCGCCCGACTACGTCGAGGGGACGGGGATCGGCGTCCTCCCCGAGACTCGGCCCGAATCGAACGAGTACGCCTTCGTCTTCCGGAATCGCGTCGAAGCCGTCGACGACAGCGTCGGCTTCTACATGCTCCTGTTTCCCGAAATCGCTTCGCTCGAGCGGATCCTCGAGAACCGGACGAACGGCGGCATCCCACGCGAGAAACTCGAGGTGTTCACCGAGATGACCGAGCGAGGTGCGACGAAAGCCGCCAACAACGTCACGGCCATGACGGACCTCTCGACGGGCGTCGAGGTAAACCGGCTGAGTTTCGTCCCGATCGCGGATATTCCCGCCCACGTCAGCGACGACCGGCGGGTCGGTACCGCCGTCGAGTACACCGGGACGCCCAGCGGCTATCTCGGAATTCTGTTCGATCCGGCGGCCGCCCGGACCGCCGTCGACGCGTTGCTGTCGGTCGAAAGCGAAGGCGAGTGGACCGACAAGGAACGAAGCGCACTCGAGGAACTCTGTAACGTGATCGCCAGCGGCTTCATCGACGGCTGGGCGAACGTCCTCGAGACGTCGATCAGACACTCGCCGCCGGAGTTCATCGCGGACATGGGCTCGTCGATCATGAGTCCGATCATCGCCGATATCGCACGGACCGAGGAGTACGCGTTCATGCTCGACTCGACGATTCGAACCGGCGAGAGCGAGACGCTGCAGTGTCAACTGTTCGCGCTCCCCCAGAGCGGTGAACTCGAGACGGCACTCGAGGAACTGCTCGTCAAGCGTGCCGGCGAGACTGACGCGGATCCGGACGCCGTTTTCTAGAAAGTCGGGTCGAAAACGTCAGAGTCGACGGGTTCCCCCGTCTGCGGTCCTGACTACCAGCTCTCCCGTCGCCGGTTCGAACGTGACCTGTCGCCCCTCGTTGCCGCCGAGGTCGGAACCGCGAACGGGAATGTTTCGCGACTCGAGGCCGTCGCGTGCCGCCTCGATGTTTTGTTCGCCGATCGGGACGTCGAAGCCGTCGAACTCGAACATGCTGGCACCGCCGGCGAGTTTGGCCCACGCTCGCGTCGGCCGACCGCCGTGTGCTTCGAAGGCAGCGAGCATCGCGTCGAGTCCGGTATCGGCGAACTTCGCGTCGGTATCGGAGTCGCCGTTCGGCGTTACCCGCGCCTTGGGTAGCATGAAGTGCAACATTCCGCTTACCGACCCCGCGTCGTCGACGAGGACGATGACCACACACGATCCTACCCCATTCGTCACTAACGGACGGTCGTCCGTCGAGAAGTCGTACTCCGAGATACCGACCTGGATGGGCGTAGTTCCGGCCATTCGTGTCCTGTTTGTCCGCGGCTGAATCCGGCAGCGCAACCGCAGGTCGTCGCTTCTCGATAGTAGTGTTTCTGGCCGCAACGATTGTCAATTATAGTGAACTATCGATGTCAGGGACAGGACGAGCGGTCGTACCAGCCTCGAAGAGCGGCTTGTCGTCCCAGGTCGGCGTTCGTTCGTGGTTCGCCGACCGAGTTGGCCGAGTGTCAGAATACCGTTATTATAGAATCAGTACACGCAGCCGTAACGAACTCGAGATTCAACAGACTCGTCGGTGAAGAAAGTGGCCGAAAAGCGCCTCACGGGTCGTCGCTAGAACGACACTGCGTCGGGTTTGTACGGGCTGCCGACCGGCGTCGGGTCGCGGTCGCTGTATCCGACGCGGCCGACTGCCTTGTCGCTCACTGCGGCGTAGATTGCGAACCGAGCGTCTTCGGGGGTTTCGAACGTCTCGGATTCGAGGCGAGCGAGTACGTCACCGACCTGTTCGGAGCCGTTCGGGAGTTCGAGAACGCGGTCGCCGTGCGTCTCGATCAGTTCGTCGGTGGTCGCGGGGTACTCGTAGTCGTCGATGACCTCGCCGGTGCCGTTGAGGAGCATTACATCAGATCTTGCGTGAACAATGATTATAAACATTGTCCATAAACGATCTCTAGGCTGACCCCACACCTAATACTACTAGAGGGACCTTCAAGACTCCGATCCGAAGGCCACTACTGAAAACGCCTTTAGGTACAGGACGGCTCGAGTAAACCATGCCATACGCCGATCTGCACGTCCACACGACCCGCTCGGACGGCAGCCTGCAGCGTTCGGAAGTGCCGGCCGCGGCGCGTCGCTGCGGCGTGGACGTCGTCGCACTCACCGACCACGACCGGTTGCAACCGATCGAGGAACCGATCGTCGAAGACGACGGGGTGACGATCGTCAACGGGATCGAACTCCGCGTCGAACTCGACGGCGACGACGAGCCCCTCCCACCGGGTGAGCGGCCGGAACCGGGAGAGCGCGTCGATCTGCTGGCCTACGGCGTCGAACCCACGCCCGAACTCGAGGCCCTGGTCGAGCGGATCCAGCAGGACCGAATCGAGCGCGGGCAGGCCATCGTCGACCGCGTCGAGGATCGACTCGGAATCGACCTCGGCGTCACCGTCGACGACGGCTTCGGCCGCCCGCACGTCGCTCGAGCGATCGACGACCACTCCGAAACGGCCTACGACTACGAAGGCGCGTTCGACGAACTCATCGGGAGCGATGGGGCCTGTTTCGTCCCCCGAAACGTCCCCTCGTTCGACCGCGGTCGGGAGGTTCTCGCAGATGCGTCGCGGCTGGTCGCGCTCGCACACCCCCTGCGATACCCCGATCCCGAGGTCGCACTCGAGCGTGCCGGCGATCTGGACGCCGTCGAACTGTGGTACCCGTACGGCGGCGACGTCGACCTGGAGCCAGTCGAGCGAACGATCGAGCGGTACGACCTGCTCCCGACCGGTGGTACCGACGCCCACGGCGAGGAACTCGGCGTCGAGGGCCTCTCAGAGGAAGCATACAGCCGGCTAGGGTTGTCGACACCACGGGATAGCGGAACGATCGACTGAGAGCGGAGGGTTCAATGCCCCCCAGGTCCTACCCGCGTCTATGAACTGCCACTACTGCGACCGTGAAGCCGCCTTCGCAGCGGAATCCGACGGTCTGAAAGTCGGATTGTGCGAAGAACACTTCAGGGAACGGTTGCAGGAACTCGCAGAGGCAGACGGTCTCGAGAAACTCAAAGAGGAAGTCGACGTCGATCGAGCCGAGTAAGAACGGTTTCTACGCTGGCCAGTTCAGGCCGTCCGACCCGCGTCGACGTCGATCGCGTCGACCGGACAGACGTCGACACAGAGCATACAGTCGATACACTGGGCTTCATTGGCTGGATCGGCCTTCTCCTCGCTTTCGGGATGGCCCGGCGTCTCGACCCACTCGAAGACGTCTACCGGACAGTCCTCGAGACAGGCGCCGTCAGCGATACAGAGGTCGAAGTCTACCGCGACGTGGGTCCCGTGGATGCCCAGTTCGTCGGGTTCGTCGACCGGTCCCCAGACGGCGTGGCCCTTGTGTTCGTCGACCTGTTCACGGTTTTCGTGAAACTGTGGATCTATGGCCATTGCTAGCAGGTAGAACGACGGACGTATACTTAAAGCCACGGACTCGAACCAGTTCGAGAGCCGGTGACGGCCGTGTTTCGACTCGAGCGGCTGGGTTTCACCAGAACAGGGATTCGATAGTCGGTGGCAGTTCCTACTCGTTGGAGTCGATCAACGCGTGCTCGAGTCGGTCGTCGAGCAGTTCTCGCATCCAGACGGCAAAACCGTGGTCGCGGCCGTACGTCCAGACTGCCGTCTCGTGGACGACGTCGGGGAGGTCGCTCTCCTTGACGGCCGTCGCGACGACGGCCTCGCCGTCGACCAGCAGCACTTTGCCGGGGTACTCGTCGTAGAGGACGTCGTTCGTCTCGAGGTCGTCTGTAACGATGACCGTCGCGTCCGATACCCCGTCCCGGAACGCCTCCGCCTCGTCTGTCGTCGCTACCTCGACGGTCACGTCGACGCCTCGTTCGACCGCGGAACGCAGGTGATCGTACATCTCGGTTTCGCGGTCGATCGCTTCGGCGCTGGCGACGACCAGGTGGATCGACTCGTCGGCTGCCTCGAGGAACGTCCTGACGCGATCGTCGACGAACTCGGAACGAGAGATCTCCCACGTCCCCTCCTTTTGCTCCGATTCGGGCGATTCGAGGTCCTCGAGAGCGTTTTCGACCGCGTTGATCCGCGAGTTGTAATCGTCCTGGATGCGTTCGATCGCCAGGTCCGTCGAGACGGACTGGTACTCTCGTGGGTCGGACTGCTGGATATTGACCAGCCCCTTCCGGTCGAGGCGTTCGATCGTGTCGTAGACGCGAGAGCGGGGAACGTCGGCGATCTCGCTGATCTGTCTGGCCGTTCCCGACGGGATGCGGGCGAGGGCGACGAAACACCGCGCCTCGTACTCGGTGAGGCCGAGTTCGGTCAGCGATCGGACCGCTTCCTCGCTCGTGGACACAGTAGAGGTGGAATCCCTGGGTCCTAAAAGTCGGAGCTTTCTACTGAATCTCGTAGCTGTATTACTCGCCGAGCATCCGAAACTCGGTGCCGCCACAGGGACAGCCGTCGGTGCTTCCGATCGGCAGAAGCGTCTCCTCACTGGTGATTCGGACCGCCATAGCGCGCCCACAGTCGACACACTGGGCTGCGCCTCGCGTCCGTTGTTGCACGGTCATTGGCCGACGTATGACGGGATAGCTTATAACGCAATTGCGAGTACGGTGGCGACAGCAGTCCGTGTGCTTCGATCGTAACAACACCCTGTACGATCGGTCTCGAGTCGGTCAGTACCCAAGCGAAAGCGCCCAGTTGACGGCCAGGGCACCGAAGACGACCACGAGCAACGCGCCCAGCACCGCAAAGGAAACGCCCCAGCCGAAGAGGTCAGCAAGGATGCCGGTACAGACCGATCCCAGGGCCCCGACGAAGCCGTAGGCGGTCCGGACGAGCCCGAACCCGGCACCGCGTTCCTCGTCGCTCAACACGTCCATGAATCGGGGCAACAGTGCGGCTCCCCAGCCGAGTCCGGTGCCGACAAGCACCACTGCAACCGCGAGCGCGAGCGGGCCGGAGACGCCGACAAGCAGGGCGAAACCGGTCGACGCGAGGACCATACAGCCCGCCGTCGCCAGGTCGCGACCGTACCGATCCGAGACCGCGCCGACGCCGACCTGCGTGATCGCCTGGACGACGAAGTAGCCGGCGAAGACGACGCCGGCGAGTTCTGGCGACTGTTCACGGTGTTCGATGAGAAAGGTTGGCAGGAACGACGACGTCGCCTGCCAGACGAACGCCGCGAGAATCGCAAGGACGACCGGGAACGCGATCTTCGGCCGCGAGAGCAACTCGACGAGCGGCGCCAGCTCGAGTCGGTCGGCGACCGGTTCGTCGGGCCGTTGTGGTTCCGTGGGGCGAACCCGCCAGGCGAACAGGAAAAAGACCGGAATCGCAATCGCGGCCCCGATAGCGATGGCCGGTCGCCAGCCGTATCGAACGGCGATCCAGGCGACGATTGGCGGCGCGATCAGTCCCGCGAGCGGGCCGCCGCTGTTGTGGACGCCGATCGCAGTCCCGATTTCGTCGTAGGTCCGCGCAAGCAGTGTGGTCGCGACGCTGTAGTGGAGTCCGGCGACGGCACCCAGGAGGATGGTCCCGAGCAGAAAGACGGTGAAGAGAGGTGCAACGGCCAGGAAGACGCTCGTCGCGGCGGTTCCGCCAACGGCCACGAGAATCACGATTCGTTCCCCGTGACGATCCGCGAGCAGGCCACTGGGGAACTGTGAGAGGAAGTAGGCCATCCACATTCCCGTCAACGCGATTCCGATCACCGAGTTCGAGACGCCGAACTCGTCGGTGACCATCGGCACGACGGGACTGATCGCCAGTCGACCGACCATCGTCGCGAAGAACGCGAGCGTACACAGCGCGAGTACGGTCTCGCTGTATCGCCAGCGCATCATCGCTGCTTCTCACCACGTCCGCGACCGTCGACGCCGTCGTCCTGAAGTCGTACTACAGTCATGGTCTCTCGTTCCGTCGAATACGACAGTTCACTTGGCCGTCGACAGTCCCCGCCAATGAGGGTATTGATCTCGGCAGCAGCGGCCGCGAGTCACGAGGTCTTTGGTGACACGACACGAGTCGAATCGTATGCCGACCGTCCGCATCCTGAGCACCGGTGGAACGATCGCGAGTACGGGAGACGACTCGAGCGACGGCGAATCGGGAAAAACCCCCTCGGTCGCGGGAGACGAACTCGTCGAGGCCGTTCCCGAACTCGCCGACTACGCGGACGTCGAGGCCGAAGAGATCTGTCAGCTCTCCGGGTTCCAGATGGACGAGCCGAACGCGACGGCGGTCGTCGATGCAATCGAGGACGCCGAGGACATCGACGGAATCGTCGTCACCCACGGGACCGACACGATGGCCGAGGCAGCCTACTACCGCGACGTCGTCGGCGAACGCGACCTGCCGGTCGTCTACACCGGCGCGCAGCGACCGTTCGACCAGCTCGGCACCGATGGCCCAGCCAATCTCGTCACTGCAGTCCGAGCCGTTACACACGAGCAGTTCCGTGATGCCGGCGGCACCTACCTCGCGTTCAACGATCACGTCCATGCCGCCCGCTGGGTCGTCAAGAGTCACACGAGCAAACTCGAGACGTTCGAGTCCCCGACCGCAGGCCCGATCGCCGAACTGACCCCGAACGGCCTTCGATTCCTTCGAGAACCGGGCAGCTACACGGAACCGATCCCCGGCGCTCGTCTCGACCCCGACGTCCGCGTCGAAATCGTCACGAACGCCCTGGGCGTCGACGGTCGGCAGGTCGACCGCGCACTCGAGGACGATGTCGACGGCTTCGTTCTCGCTGGAACCGGGCTGGGGAACGCGACTTCCGATCTCGGCGCAGCGCTCGAACGAGCGGTCGAGGACGGGGTTCCGGTGGTCCAGACCTCGCGGTGTCACGACGGGGCGACCGCTGGACTCTACGGCGGCCCCGGCGGTGGAGCGACGCTACTCGAGGCTGGTGCGGTCTCCGGCGGCGACCTCCCGCCCTGGAAAGCACGGCTGCGAACCGCGCTCGCACTCTCCCTCACAGACGAGGGAGAGTCGGGAACGGCCCTCGAGCGAGTCGAGGCCGCGTTCGAAGACGTCGCCCCCTTCGGACGGTCGTAGGGGGCCTTCGGAGGACCGGAAGCTACAGGGCGGCTCTCTCCGTTCGCGATTGTGTGACACGAACCGTCGACGACCTCCGGAACGAGATTCGCGTCGCCGTCGGTCGATACGAGCGTATCGAATCGACCGGTTTCACGAAAGAATCCCTCGCTGCGATCTGTGACGCCCTGGACCACGACGTCGAAACGAATCCCTTCCCACCGAAAGCAGAGATGCGCGCAGGCATCCGCTCGAAGGTCGACGATCTGGACGACGATCCGGACAGCGCCGACCGCCCGTTTCGGAAAGCCGAACTCGAGACGCTCGAGGCGACGCTTCGCGACGAGTCGCAGTAACGGTCGTCGAGATGCCGTGGGAGGACTGCCGCTCGGCCCCCGCTCCCGCGAACGCACCGTTTTTGGCCCTGTCCTCAGTAGAGCCCAGTATGGATCTCACACATCGTCCGCGACGGCTCCGACAGGACGGCGTTCGCGGGCTCGTCAGCGAGACGAGCCTCGAGCCGACGGATCTCATCGCCCCGGTGTTCGTCGACGCGACGGCCGACGAGCGAGTCGCGATCGAGTCGATGCCCGGCCACGAGCGCGTGCCACTCGAGGAAGCTGTTTCCCGCGTCGAGGAAGTCCTCGAGACCGGAGTCGAGGCCGTGATGCTGTTCGGGATTCCGGAATCGAAAGACGCCGACGGAAGCCGTGCCTGGGCCGAGGACGGCGTGATCCAGGAGGCGACCCGTCGTATCACCGCCGAGACCGACGCCTACGTCGTCACCGACGTCTGTCTCTGCGAGTACACCGAACACGGTCACTGTGGGACGCTCGAGGACGGACTTGACTCCCACGACGCAGAGCCAACGACGACCGTCGACAACGACGCCACCCTCGAGAGCCTCGAGCGGATCGCCATCTCTCACGCCGAGGCGGGCGCGGACATGGTCGCGCCGAGCGGGATGATGGACGGGATGGTCGGAGCGATCCGATCGGCACTCGACCGCGAGGGGTACGAGCACGTCCCGATCATGAGCTACGCCGCCAAGTACGAGAGCGCGTTCTACGGCCCGTTCCGGGACGCCGCCGACGGCGCGCCCGCCTTCGGAAATCGGCGTCACTACCAGATGGATCCCGCGAACGCACGCGAGGCGATGCGCGAGGTCCGACTCGACGCCGAACAGGGCGCGGACGTGCTGATGGTCAAACCCGCGCTGCCGTATCTGGATATCGTGCGCGACCTCCGCCGAGAGTTCGACCACCCCGTCGCCGCCTACAACGTCTCCGGCGAGTACGCCATGCTCCACGCCGCCGCCGAGAAGGGCTGGCTCGACCTCGAGGCAGTCGCACTCGAGTCCCTTTTGTCGATCAAACGTGCGGGCGCGGACCTGATCCTCACGTACTTCGCCGAGGACGTGGCGACGCGGCTGTAGCGTCTCTCTTTTTTTACGAACGTCCATCGACGCCGATAGCCAACGAGCGTGTGGCAATATCTGCCGCGCGCGAGGCATTCACTCGATTTTCCGGGGGAGAAACGACGAAAATCGGAATAGAACGCGCTCGAGAACCGGGGAAGACGGTAGACGAACGAACAATAGCGACGTGTTTTCGGGAAAGATCATCGAACCCAATCACCTTATACAAATTAAATCGCCTCTAGACTTTGACGAAGTAACCTATTACAGAAGGAATTTGGACGAACACCAACGCTAATCCTTATATTGGGTAAGTCCATGGCAGTCAAACGTGATTCGGAACACGAACACCACTGATGACGCACAGATAATGGACGTACGCCCACCTGAATTGGGGCGTTTGGCGAACGACGACACGGAGGTGGGTGAATGATCGAACCCGCCGCTCTCCAGGCCAGTTCCGGCGAACTCGAGTCGCTCGCGACGGGGATGAACCTGCTGTGGGCACTCGTGGTCACCTTCCTGATCTTCTTCATGCACGCTGGGTTCGCGATGCTCGAGGCGGGCCAGGTCCGCTCGAAGAACGTTGCGAACCAGTTGACGAAGAACATGCTGACCTGGGCGGTCGGCATCGGCGTCTTCTTCGTGATCGGGATGGGGATCTCGAACAACGTCGGATCGTTACTCGTCGGCGGCGAAACGACGCCGCTGACGATGTTCGGCGAAGGATCGTACGACTGGGCGATGTGGCTGTTCAGCGCGGTGTTCGCGATGACGGCCGCGACGATCGTCTCCGGTGCAGTTGCTGGCCGGGCGAAGCTCCGTGCGTACGTCGCCTACACCTTCCTGCTGGCAGCGGTTATCTACCCCGTCGTCGCCGCAATGGTCTGGTACGCTCCGGGAGCGCCCGAAGGCGTCGCCCCGATACTCACCGGCTTCGGCTTCGATGACTTCGCCGGCGGCATGGTCGTCCACGGCGTCGGCGGCGTCGCCGGCCTCACGGCCGCCTGGATCCTCGGCGCTCGCATCGACAAGTACGGCGACGACGGCAGTGTCAACGTCATCCCCGGCCACTCGCTGACCTTCGCCGTGCTGGGAACGTTGATCCTCTGTTTCGGCTGGTTCGGCTTCAACGTCGGAACCGCCGCGACCGTCATCAACCCAGAGACGCTCGAGCTCGCCGACTTCGACTACGTCGGTAGCGTCGCGATGGTCACCGCACTCGGGATGGGTCTGGGCGCAATCGGCGCGTCGGTCGTCTCCCTCGTCACGACCCAGAAAGTCGACACGCTGTTCGTGGCCAACGGCATGCTCGCCGGTCTCGTCGGTGTCACCGGTCCGACCGACCTCATCACGCCGATGGGTGCGATCGCCATCGGCTTCATCGCCGGCGCACAGCTCCCGCTCGTGTTCCGGTTCGTCGAACAGCGACTCAAGATCGACGACGTCTGTGCAGTCTTCCCCGTCCACGGCAGCGCAGGGATGCTCGGTCTGATCCTCTACCCACTGTGGTCGATCGAGGGCACCGCCATCGGCGGCGGCCTCGTCGCCGGCGGCATCCTCTCGATCGAAGCGAGCGCGTTCGTCCCACAGATCGTCGGCGTCGCCGTCATCACGGTCTGGACCGTCCTCGCGACCGCAGCCGTCTGGGGCGCGTTCAAAGCGATGGGGCAGGCTCGAGTCACGCCCGACCACGAACGTGACGGCCTCGACGTCGCCGAACACGGCGTCGACACCTACCCCGAGTTCGGCAAGCCGGACGTCGCGACCGACGGCGGCACCGTCGACGACGATGGACCAACGGTCATCCGTGCTGATGGAGGAGAACCAAACGATGGCGAGATCAAGATGGTCACCGCAATCGTCCGTCCCGACCGCCTCGGTGCAGTCAAGACGGCGCTCGCCGAAACCGGCGCACCGTCGCTGACCGTCACCAACGTCTCCGGTCGCGGCTCCCAGCCCGCGAAGAAAGGCCAGTGGCGCGGCGAAGAGTACACCGTCGACCTCCACCAGAAGGCCAAGATCGAGTGCGTCGTCGCCGACGTTCCCGCAGGCGAGGTCGTCGACGCAATCCGCGAGGCCGCGAACACGGGCGAACCCGGTGACGGAAAGATCTTCGTCCAGACGCTCGAGGACGCACACCAGATCCGGACCGGAAACTCCGGACGGGAGGCCGTCTAAGCCGCAGGTATCGGCGACCGCTTCACTCTCGTTTTCGCCACCGCCGAGTCTCGCGACGAACACGTTCGATCGAACTCGAGCGATCGAACCTCGGTACTACTTTGCCGTCCGCTGTGCAACCGCCGGGTATGAACGACGACAACTCGCGGGAACTGTACGACAGAGCGCTGTCGGTCATGCCCGGCGGCGTCAACTCGGCCGTTCGTGCGGCGATCGAACCGTATCCGTTCTTCGTACAGAAAGGCGACGGCGGTCACGTCATCGACGCCGACGGTAACCGGTACGTCGACTGGGTCATGGGGCTCGGACCGCTGTTGCTGGGTCACGATTTACCCGAACCGGTCCAGGCGGCGATCCAGCAGAAAGCAAGCGAGGGACCGATGTACGGCACGCCGACCGAGATCGAAGTCGACCTCGCGGAGTTCGTCGTCCGTCACGTCCCGAGCGTCGAGAAGATCCGGTTCGTGAACTCGGGAACGGAGGCGACCACTTCGGCAGTACGCCTCGCTCGCGGCTACACCGGCCGAAACAAGATCGTCGTCAACCAGGGCGGCTACCACGGTGCTCAGGAGTCGACGCTCGTTGAGGGCGACCACGAGAACCCCGCACCCTCTTCGGCCGGCGTGCCACAGTCCTTCGCCGAGCACACCCTCCCCGTGCCGTTCAACGACGAGGAAGCCGTTCGCGAAGTCTTCGAGGAACACGGCGACGACATCGCAGCCGTGATGACCGAACCCATCCTGGGGAACTACGGCATCGTCCACCCCGAGGACGGCTACCACGAGTTCCTCCGGGAGATCACCGAGGAACACGGCTCGCTCCTCATTTTCGACGAGGTCATCACTGGCTTCCGCGTCGGCGGCCTCGGCTGTGCACAGAGCGAGTTCGGCGTCACACCCGACCTGACTACGTTCGGCAAGATCGTCGGCGGCGGCTTCCCCGTCGGCGCGATCGGCGGCCGCGCCGAAATCATCGAACAGTTCGCGCCTTCCGGCCCGGTCTTCCAGGCCGGCACCTTCTCCGGCCACCCCGTCACGATGGCCGCCGGCCTCGAGACCCTGAAATTCGCCGCCGCGAACGACGTCTACGACCACGTCGACGGACTCGGCGACCGACTGCGAGAGGGCCTCTCGGAGATCGTCGCGGACCAGGCCCCCGAGTACACCGTCGCCGGCACGAACAGCATGTTCAAGGTGATCTTCACTCGAGACGGCGAGGCACCGAAAAACGCCGCCGACGTGAAAAACGCCGAGACCGATCGCTGGCGACGCGTCTTCTGGGGGCAGATGAAAGACCAGGGGATCTTCCTCTCGCAAAACCAGTTCGAGTGCCAGTTCGTCAGCTACAGCCACACCGAGGAAGACGTCGAACAGACCCTCGAGGCGTACAAGGACGCACTGTAGCGCTCGAGCAATCTACCGACCTTCCCAGGAGTCGCCGATCGATGCCACAGCTGTCGACGTACGTCGACGACCTCGACTGGGCCCGCCTCGCAGAGCGACTCCTCTATCTCTTCCCGCCCGTAATCGGCGTCGGCATCGTCGGCGTCCTCCGGGAAGCCGATCCCGGCGTCCCCCTCCTCGAGTCGGGGCTCGTGCTGGTCGGCACCTTCGGGTACACGATCCTGACGCTCGGGCTCGTGATAACCATCTTTTTCGACGCACGGCGGATTCGCAGCCAGCCTCGAGCGAGCGCGAACTGGAGCCCTCGGCCCTGGCTCAACGCCGTTTTCGCGTTGCTGTGGGCGCCCGCTGCGGGCGTCGTCTACCTGGCGCGTCGCCACCGGCGGTTCGGGACGCCGCCGGGATGGTCGGGCTGGTGGCTCGTCGTCGCAGCCTCGTTCGTGACGACGCTGGTCGGGTTCACGGCGGCGACGATCGCGATCCTCCTCTCGATTCCCGGCCTGCTCACGACAGCGATCGGGGTCGCCGGAGCGATCGCTTTCGGTGTGTTCCCGGTCGCGATCCACCAGGACGCCGCCTACGTCTGTACGCACGGTCGTTCGTGGCGACCCAATCCCGGACTCTATCTCGCCTTTGCTTTCCTCTCGCTATTCGTTCCGCCGCTCCAGCCGCTGCTTGCGGGATACTACCTGTATCGGCGGTGGGAGACGCTCGGGACACCGTGACTGACTTCTCCCACGACTGAACTCGTAAGTACCCGACTGTAGACGAAGATCGAAACGAACGGCTCTCAGTCGGCAGCCGCCGACACGATAGCCGACTCGTAACTGGCGAACTCCGAAAGGACGGCTTCGCGGTCTGTCTCGGCGACGTCGAACGACTCGAGAGTCGCCTCGAGGTGGCTTGCGATCGTCTCGAACTCACTGCGGCTGATATTGAGGTGGGCGTGGGCAGACTCCATGTCTTGTCCGGAGTAGTCGACGGGACCACCGGCAACCGCACTCAGGAACTGGGTCTGATGCGCACGCTGTTTCTGCATATCGACGTCCTCGAAGAAGTGTGCAACCTGTTCGTCAACGAGCACGCGGTCGTAGAACTGATCGACGACCGCCTCGATTTCGTCTCGACCACCGAGTCTGTCGTAGAGCGTTTCGCTCATACACTCATATGTCCCGCATTGAAATAAGTGGTTTCGTTGCCGAATATATTCGTGTGGAGAGGTAACTCACGGAGCGGGTAGTGAACCACATCGACCGGATCTACTGCCGTCGAACAAGCGTGCGCTTTTCATACTCGAGGCGACGATGATCGACTATGAGAACGCGTGGGACGTTGCGACTGGCGACGCGGGGATCGACGCTGGCCCGGCGACAGGCCGGGCTGGTCAAGGAGGCCCTGGAGGACCGCCGATACGAGGTCGAACTCGTAACCGTCGAGACGACGGGTGACCAGATCCAGGACGAACTCATCCACCGACTCGGAAAGACGGGTGCGTTCGTCCGCGAACTCGACGAACACGTCTTGGAGGGCGACCTCGACGGCGCGATCCACTCGATGAAGGACATGCCGACCGAACAGCCCGACGAACTCGTCACGGCCGCCGTCCCCGAACGCGGCCCACCGGGTGACGCCCTCGTGACGCCCGACGGATCGAGCGTCGAGGACCTCCCGCAGGGGGCGACCGTCGGCACCTCGAGTCTGCGCCGTCGCGCACAACTGCTCTCGGAACGGCCCGACCTCGAGGTCGAACCGCTACGAGGGAACGTCGATACGCGCGTCGAGAAGCTACTCGCGCCCACGCTACAGGCGGAACACCAGAAGCGGTCGGAAGCGGACAAAGAGCGCAAGGGCAACACCGGGAACGAGGATTTCGAACCCGAGTACGACCGCACCGTCGACGAGTGGTTCGACGACCTCTCGGAACTCGAACGGCAGGCGCTGGGCCGCGAGGTCGAGACCGAGTACGACGCCATCGTGCTCGCGGAAGCCGGCCTCGAGCGCAGCGGACTCTCCCACCACGTCGACTATCAGCAGCTACCGACGGGAACGTTCGTCCCCGCCCCCGGACAGGGTGCGCTCGCGGTGACTGCAACCGACGGCGAGACGGGCCGCGAGATCCAGGAAGCGATCGATCACCCGCGAAGTCGCGTCGAAACGACCGTCGAGCGAACGCTGCTCGCGGAACTGGGCGGCGGCTGTATCGCCCCGATCGGTATCTACGCGATCATTCAGGGCGAGTACGTCCACGCGTCGGTCACCGTCTTCGACCGCGACGGCGAGGAGTCGGTGGTCGCAAACCGTGACCTGCCGGTCGAACACCACGCCGAGGCCGCCCGCGAGTTCGCGAGCGACCTGGCCGACCGCGGCGCGGCGGACCTGATCGAGCAGGCACGGAAAGAAGCCGACGAGGAGGAAGACGATCCCGAACCGCCGGAGGGGAAATAAGAGGATGAGTAACGCAGATGCGCCCACGATAGCCGTCTTCCGTCCCGACGACGACCGAATCGAGGACGCGACCGCCCTCCTCGAGTCGCTCGGCGCAGAACCGGTCCCGGACCCGATGCTCGCCGTCGAACCCACCGACGACACGCCACGGACGGACGCCGACTACGTCGTCCTGACGAGCAAGACGGGCGTGGAACTCGTCGCCGACGCCGGCTGGAAGCCCGGCGACGCGACGGTCTGTGCGATCGGCCCCGCGACCGCCGACGCGCTCCGCGAGGCCGGCTACGAGGTCGACGTCGTCCCCGAGGAGTACACCTCGAGCGGCCTCGTCGCCACCCTGCAAGAAGAGGTCGACGGCACACGAATCGAAGTCGCCCGCAGCGACCACGGCAGCGACGTCCTCCTCGAGGGTTTCGAGGACGCTGGCGCGTACGTTCACGAGACCGTCCTCTACCGACTCGTTCGACCCGAGGGGAGCGGGCGATCCGCGAAACTGGCAGCCGACGGCGACCTCGACGCCCTCTGTTTTACGTCCTCGCTAACCGTCGAACACTTCCTCGAGGCGGCCGACGCTCGCGGCGTCCGCGAGGACGCCCTGGCCACCCTCGAGGACGCGACCGTCGGCGTCATCGGCGCGCCGACGGAGGAGACGGCGCTCGAGCAGGGGCTCGAGGTCGATCTCGTCGCGAGCGAGGCGACCTTCGAGACGCTGGCTCGCGAGACGCTCGAGGCGGCAAACGGCGGGAACTGATTTGGCGTCAGCCGAGCCGCCGGGCTAGCCGGGCCCGTCCCTCGGGGACGACCCGTAACGTGGCCCGCGCGGACCTGTACGCGACGCGTTCACCGGGCGACCGGGCCGCCTTCAGCGTTCGAAAGCCCGGCGTGTGAAACGTAATTCGACACAGCCCGCGCTCGTCCGTCCGGGCGTGTACCGACTCGCTCGTGACGACCGCGTTTTCGACGGGGCGTCCGAGATTGTCCGTCACGCGTACGGTGACCGACTCGCCGACCGTCGCCTCCGTGGTCGCTGCCTCGAGTCTGAGCGATCGTGTCACCCTCATAGGCGGCCGTACGACGAGCGGCGGGAAAAAGCGGTATCCGACAGTTCGGCTACGTGACCCGTCTCGAGGTCCGCACGTTTATCCCGGAAGCCGACCCACACTCGAGCGATGGCAGGGCCGATTCCCGAACTCGAGGAGCGGGCGACCCGCTGTGCGCGACGACTGTGCGAGGCCGACCGCGTGCTACTGGCGTCTCACATCGACGCGGACGGACTGACCAGCGCCGCGATCGCAGCGCAGGCACTCGAGCGCGCGGGGATCCCGTTCGAGACGGTCTTCGAGAAACAGCTCGACGAGGAGGCGATCGCCGCGATTGCGGCGACCGACTACGACACCGTCTGCTTCACGGACTTCGGGAGCGGCCAGCTCGATATCATCGGCGAACACGAGGACGCGGGCGACTTCACGCCCGTCATCGCGGACCACCACCAGCCTGCCGACCGCGAGACGGAGTACCACCTCAATCCGTTGCTGTTCGGGATCGACGGCGCTTCCGAACTCTCGGGAGCCGGGGCGAGTTACGTCCTCGCGCGGGCGCTCTCGGAGGTGGCCGGGGAGGAACTCGCGACCGACGGCGGCACTGCGAACACGGCCGCTCGCGCCGACAACCGCGACCTCGCCGCGCTCGCCGTCGTCGGTGCCGTCGGTGACATGCAGGCCTCCGGCGGCGAACTGCACGGCGCGAACGAGAAGATCGTCGAAGAGGGTGCCGACGCTGGCGTCGTAGAGACCGGCAAGGACCTCGCGCTCTACGGGAAACAGACCCGTCCGCTCCCGAAACTGCTCGAGTACGCCACCGACGTCCACATCCCCGGCATCTCGAACGACGAATCCGGCGCGCTCCGATTCCTCGAGGATCTGGACCTCGAGTTGCGACGCGAGGACGGCGAGTGGCGACGGTGGTCCGGGCTGACGAACGAGGAGAAACAGACCGTCGCCAGCGCGCTCGTCCGACGGGCCGTCTCGCGGGGTGTGCCCGCGAAAAAGATCGACCAGCTGGTCGGGACGAGTTACGTCCTGAGCGAGGAGCCGATCGGGACGGAACTCCGGGACGCGAGCGAGTTCTCGACGCTACTGAACGCGACGGCCCGCTACGAGCGAGCGGACGTCGGACTAGGCGTCTGTCTCGGGAACCGCGAGGGCGCACTCGAGCGCGCCCGAACACTCCTCCGGAACCACCGCCGGAACCTCTCGGAGGGGATCGACCTGGTCACGCGGGAAGGGGTCACCCACGAGGAGCACCTCCAGTGGTTCCACGCGGACGACCGTATCCGCGAGACCATCGTCGGCATCGTCGCGGGGATGGCGATGGGGAACGACGGGGTCAGCCGGTCGAAGCCGATCGTCGCGTTCGCGGAAAAATCGAGCGACGGAGACGACGCGGATACCACCGAAGTCAAGATCTCAGCCCGCGGCACCCACAGCCTCGTTCGAAATGGGCTCGACCTCTCGGTCGTGATGGGCGAAGCCTCGCGAGCCGTCGGCGGCGACGGTGGCGGCCACGACGTCGCGGCCGGCGCGACCGTCCCGAAAGGCCGCGAGACGGAGTTTCTCGAGCACGCCGACGAAATCGTCGGCGAACAGCTTTCCTGACGACCTTACCTACCAGTCGGCCGCTCGTTTCGGATCGATAGGGACGTGACCGCTCGATTCCGCGGCGGCCTCGAGGTACTCCCGGAGGTCGTCACGGTAGGATGGGTCCGCACACTGTTCGATGATCAGTTCGGCGCGCTCGAGCGGCGAGCACCCGCGGATGTCGGCGACGCCGTGTTCGGTGACGAAGATGTCGACGTCGTGTTCCGTGTGGTCGACGTGGAACGTCTTCGGGACGATCCGGGAGATATCACCGTCGGAGAGCGTCGACGGGAGCGCACAGATCGAGAGCACGGCGTTGCGGTTGAAGTCGCCGGAGCCACCGATCCCGTTGATGAGTCTCGATCCCTTCACGTGTGTCGAGTTGACGTTTCCGTAGAGATCGATCTCGACCGCGCTGTTGACCGCGATCACGCCGAACCGGTCGACGAGCGCGGGGCTGTTCGAGACGTCGCCAGGCCGGAGGACCATATCCTCGGCGTACCGCTCGATGCCGTCGAACAGTTGCTGCTGGCCCTCCTCGGACAGCGCGAGCGACGTCGCACTCGCGGACGACAGCAGATCGTCGTCGAGCATGTCCAGAAGGCCGTCCTGAACGACCTCGCCGTAATAGACGAGGTCGCGGTCGCTCGAGGAGAGTTCGGTGAGTTCGCCCATCAGCGCGTTCCCGAGGCTCCCGACGCCGAACTGGAGGGTGATCCGCTCGTCGAAGACCGGAGAGCGTTCGACCTCCTCGCGGAGGAAGTCGACGAAGTTGCTCGCGATCGTTCGATCGGCCGCGGTCGGATCGCGGAAGGAGTAAGGCGTGTCCCGCCGGTCCGACTCGACGACGGCCTCGAGTTTGTCCGGATCGAACTCGATCCGCGGACTCCCGATGCGTTCGTCCGGATCGGTGAGCGGGATCGGTTCGCGTTCCGGTGGTTTTCCGAGACGGTAGACGTCGTGGAGGTCGCGCAGTTCCAGCGGCTGGGCGTGGTTGACCTCGACGATCAGTCGGTCGGCCGCCTCGACGAACGCGGCCGTCTGGCCGATAGAGGTCGAGGGGACGAACCAGTCCTCCCCCACGGCGACGGCCTCGACGACGGCGACGTCGGGATCTGCCAGCCGTCCGTACTGTACTTCGTCCCCCACCGAGGAGACGTTGCGGTCGCTGAACGCGACGTCGCCCTCGTTGATCGCCGTCCGAATCGCGTTCCGACTCACGAACGAGTATCGGCGCTCGATCGCGTCCGCCTCGACGAGTTCGGTATCGATCTCGTCACCGGCGCTGCCGGCGCTGACGATGGTCAACTCGAGGTCGCGACCCGACGCTGCAAGCGCGAGCGGGACGGCCTTCGGGTAGCCAACGCTTCCGAAGCCGCTGACACACAGCGTCGCGTCGTCCGGGATGGCTTCGCTGGCGGTTTCCGCGTCCGTCCGTGGGAGAGTACCGGTGAATCGGTCGTTCGTTCTCGTGTTCAGTGCCATAATTTCGAGTAGAGATGTCAGCAGGTCGAGTTCCAGAGTGACGTATCGCAGTTTGCGTACAGAACTCGAGAGTTTCCCTGCACGTACGTCGAATGAGAACGCAAGACAAAGAAGCTATTTAGATAAGATTCGATCATTATGATTGTTGTTCAACGTCTGCTTGTCCACCAGACATGATAGTATTTGGATATTGTAGTGGCGAAGAAAGACGAGTCACGGTTCGCCGGAGGGAATAGAAACAGCGTCGAGAGGTGTCGCGAGGCGGGGGAATACTCGTACCGGAAGATCACGACCTGTCCATCGACGCCGGCATCGTCGGCACGAGCGGCGCACGGGAGGTGACGAGATAGGCCGACTTCCGGACGGCACCCTTGGAGTACTGGACGGTGCTCTTGTGGATCGGCGTCCGCTTGCCACGGATCTGGGTTCGTCCCTCGAGGATGGCATCGACGAGGTCGTCGCCGTCGATGTCGGCTTTGGTCGGATTCCCCTCGTCCGGAGCGACCAGAATCTCGGTGTAGGCCTTCCCGACGTTCGGCAGGTAGTGGGCGTCGCTGGCACCGATTTCGGGGTATCCCCGGCGGCGGGCGAACGTCCGGGCACGACGGTTCCGATAGCCGGTAAAGAGCATCGAATTGTAGGTCTCGATGGCGTCGACGTCCCGGATGTGGCGTTTTCGAACCCCGTGTCGACTGCGCTGGAAGGGGTGAGGAACGATCGCGATTCCGCCGAGTTTGCGGACGGTTTCGACGGTCTCTACGAACGGCCGTCCCGGATCGGGGCGTTCCTCGACCCCGATCGCGAGCAGGTGTCCGTGTCGAGTCGATACTTCGACGCCGGGGATACCGACGAGTCCGTACTCCGGTGCGATGGCGGCTGCGCGGAGGGATTCACTGATTTCGTCGTGGTCGGTGATGACGACGCCGTCGAGACCGATATCGGCCGCGTGCTCGAGAACGAGTTCGATCGGTTCGTGGCCGTCGTAGGAGTCGTCGGAGTGGACGTGAAAGTCGATTGCAAACGGAATCTGGGTCGTCATAGGAGGGGGAGTCGCTACCACCAATAGCCCGTTGATCCGCATAAACACTCCCCTGTCGGCCGGGCAAGGGGCAGTTTCGATATAGCATTATCCGATTTATTCGTTCTATTTCCGGAAACAGCAATACTGTCGTCTTCAGTCGAATCGGCGCCCGAGGCACCAAATTCCGGCGTTCCTCAACTGTATCATCGAGACAGTCGAGTCGACGACGAACGGAACCGAGCGAAAGGCGCAGGTTGGCGGACGTGTCGACCTCACAGCAATCGAACGGTCGAGAACCCCGTTCGAGCCATTCGAACCCCACCCAATAGGGACGGAAGTATCGAATTACTCTCCATCGCGTCGACGGCTTCTCCGAAAAAAGACCCGACACCAGTCGGCTCTGTGCCACTCAACGACCCTTCAGCCGCCGGGGTTCGTAAACACGAGACAGTACGAGTGGTCGTACCCGTAGCCGAACTGCCCGTTTCTCCCGTCGGACTGGTCCCCGTCGTCCCACGTGACGACCACCTCGCCCTCGAACTCGAGCACGCTCGAGATCCGCTCGGCGACGTCCCAGGCCAGCGTCGTCACGCAGCCCTCGTGTTTCATATTGGCGACGTCGACGACGACGTGGGCGCCAGGAGCCAGAACTGACTCGAGCCGACTGAACGCCGTCTCAACGTCCTCGAGGTACGTGTCGTAGCTGCTCTCGCCCGCGTAGTTCCTGAAGGGGTTCCTGTCGTCCGTTTGTTCCATGAACGGCGGCGACGTGAAACAACAGTCGACGGTCGGGAACCAGGAGGGCTCGAGTTCGAGAACGTCGCCCTGGCGGACGTGTTCCGGGTCGGGAACCCGATCCCGGATGTAGGCGACGCGATCCGGTTCGTACTCGAGGCCGTAGGGAACCCGATCCAGTCGTTGTGCAGCCGTAAGCGTCGTTCCGTACCCCGCAAAGACGTCGAGTACCCTGTCTCCGGGTTCGGTGTGCGTCTCGAGGAAGTGCTCGACGAGTGCGTCCGGCGTCCGGAACTCGTCCGTCCCTGGTGGAAGTGCCTCGCGATGAGTGAATTCCAGCGAGAGGTACGTCTCCATGCGACGCTACTCTCGGACCCACCGTATCTGCTTTGGGGTCGTCTTACTCGACTGTCACGTTCGCTGTTCGTGTCGAAACCGAGAGACGATCCATCCGTGAAGCCTCGAAATATCTTCCTGACCTCGAGTGAAGGTCAAAAGACTACCAAAGCGAGGAATTCAGACGTTTCAGACCGTAGCGTGTACAATCGTACATCGTCGATCTGGAACCCTGTTCTCCCGCCGCTACCCTGGGGGTCTGGGTGGTGGAGAGAGGGTTGCAAACGAGCCTACTCGAGCGAACGCAGTTCAAAATCAAACTCGAGAGAGAAAGCTACCGAGGTTCGAGAAACGATGTCGGACGTGACGAGCAATATTTGCTCGCGTTTCCTCCGAAGATATCTTCGCGTAGCGGTGAAGGGACTCCATACCGAGACAATAACAAACAATAAAAGAAATATGATGTTTGTGTTTTCTGATAGTATAGTGCGACCAGTGTGGGGCCAAGACCTGGTATAATATATCTAAGTCGTCCCCTTCTTGCGGTTTTGAATTCAGCATCTATAGACTATAATATGGTATTAGAAGAGTTATCCCGAAATCTCGTACTTATCGTATCGAGGGTCACGCGAGAACGGACTGGCTGGCTTTCGGCGTCGATTCGACCACACCCCACAGTCCGGTTCCTCCCTCGAGCGGAAAGAGCCACTCACCGATCGAGTGATCGTTCGGCGGGATGTCAAATACCGCCACAACCGGGCGAACCGTCCGGAACGAGACTCGAGAGGGGAATTCGCTCGAGTACGTTCCGGACGTCCATCGGATCGTCGAGGGACTCGACTGCCTCGTGGACGCTGCGCATACACTCGAGTAACCCGTCTATCGCCGCCGTTCGCGTCGAGACGCGGCCGATCGTTTCCGAGACCGATTGATCGCCGATCGGGTACCGGTATCGTAACTCCCAGCAACAGCCAAGCCCCAGTCCTGGATGACAGTTGTCTGCCATCGTTCGATCCGCTACGAGTTCGAGCGGAAGCCGGGCGTGGCGGTACGCCAGTTCGCCGTCAGAGAGAGCGGATTCGCTCCACCCAGGCGGGAGGATATCCGGGGGCAGGTGGCGTGAATTGGAGTTCATGTGAGCCGTGTCGATACCAGCGAGGGTCACGGTTCGGCTTGCACAGGCAACGGTTTACGTATATAGGTCCACGGCATTGCGTGCGTAAACGCCGACCGTCCGACTTTTGTCGTCGCTCGCGTTCCTATCGAGTATGGCCGATTTCGATCCCGAGAAGTTCGAAGACAAGTACGCCAACTACTTCACCGAACTCCAGCAGGCGTACAAGAACGCGTTCAACCGCATGAACGACCAGTACGACTCCGAACTGGTCCACGCAATCGATCAACAGGTGCTCAACGAGAGCGAGCCGTTCTACGAGGGTGACGGCGAGTTCCGCGTGGAGCTTCCAGACGACCCCTACGACCGACTGTCCGGCGTCCTCGTCGAGGAAGAGCGGTTCGAGAACGTCCTCGAGATCCACGTCGAAGAAATCGAGACCGAACTCGAGCGGGTTTTCGGCTTTCAGTGACCGAGACAGTAGGTTTCGACACACCCCGACCGAACGTGAGGGACGGAAGGTTTAGGGGCACCGACACCCAACTGGCCTCTATGAGCACCGAGTCTCAGAACGACGGAGACGACCTCGAAGACCGCGTCACGAACTTCCTGCGACGGAACTTCCCACAGATCCAGATGCACGGCGGCAGTGCAGCGATTCAGGACCTCGACCGCGAGAGCGGCGAAGTCACCATCGCACTCGGCGGTGCCTGCAGCGGCTGTGGCATCTCCCCGATGACGATTCAAGCGATCAAGAGCCGGATGGTCAAGGAGATTCCCGAAATCGACCAGGTAAACGCCCACACCGGCATGGACGGCGGCGGTGACGCAAGCGGCATGAGCCCGTCGTTCCCCGGCGAGACCGTCGACGACGACGGTGAGCCCGACGAAGGGCCGGAAGCCCCGTTCTAACCGACGGTCTTCGAGTACGAACGTCGTTTCCGATTTTCAGTTTCGCCTCGAGAATAGTCGTTACTCCGCGAGCGAATCGTCGCGAACTCCCTGCCCTCGCTCCCACGTCCGAACGAGCGCCGCGAGCAACCGGTTCGTCGGCGTCTCGACCGCCAGCGTTTCACCTCGATCGACCACGTAGCCGTTGATCGCGTCGATCTCGGTTCGACGGCCTACCTGGAGATCCTGGGCCATCGAGGACGTGTTCGCCGCCGTCGATTCGGCGACGCGTTCCATCGCCGCCAGCGCCTCGCGGTTCGAGAGCTCTACGCCGTCAGCGCGGGCGACTCGAGCCGTCTCTTTCGTCGCTGCGCGGGCGACGTCGTCCGCCGGTGGCTCGAGCACCGCACGGTTTTCCGTTTCCGTCAACGCCGTTATCGCGTTGATTCCGGCGTTGACCGCGAGTTTCTCCCACAGGCGAGAGGGCATGTCCTCAGCGACGGTCGTCTCGAGGCCGGCACCGGAAAAGGCCTCACCGACGGCGTCTGCGACGTCGGAGTGTCCTCCTCGATGGTCTCCCAGAACGATCTTGCCGAGTCCCGTACACTCGACGATGCCGGGTCGCTGGAGAATCGCACCGTAGGTCGCCGTCCCCGCGAGAACCTCGGCATCGAGGGCCGAGGCGAGCACCTCCTCGTTTCCCATCCCGTTTTGCAGGGAGAGCACGGCGTCGAACGACCCCGTCGCGATCGTCTCGGCGATCGACTCAGTGTCGAACGATTTGACCGTGACGACGGCAAGATCCGCCTCGAGGCCCCGGCCGTCAGTCGTCGCTGCCGGGGAGACCTCGGCCTCGAGTGAACCCTCGATACGCAGTCCGCGAGTTCGGACGGCGTCGGCGTGTGCCTGACGAGCAACCAGCGTTACGTCGTGTTCGCGTGCGAGCACGCCACCCACGAGGCTACCCAGGCTTCCGGCACCGAAGACGACGATTTCCATGGTATCGGTCCCGGGGAGCACCCTCAAAACGGTTTTCCTCGCTGTCGATCGGAGATGGGGGCGACCGGCGAGGCCGAAGCGGTCGGGCCCTCGAACCAGGGGTGAAAGGAACTGATCGAGTGATCCAGATCCGACGTTCGACACGCAGAGTGTGGTCGGTCCAGTAGACAGCGAGCGATACCTGGTTGTATCCCGACCGATCGACTGCTGCCAGCCCCTTCTCCGCTCCGACGATCACAGCTACGGCCGGATGACGCAATCAGTCGGCTTGCGGCTGACTGAATTCCGGGACAACTCTCGAGTTCGGTCCGAAATGGGCTCTCGAAGTCCGAGACCGAGTCTGCGTTCCCAGTTCGTTGCCAGAGTAGCGTATCAGATCCCAAGGAACCGGTATTATCCAATTCGAAGTAATCGGCCCAATACCAGATAAACCAATAGCCACTATACAAAATGTGTGGTGTGGCGTTACCAGTGCTGGTGGAAACGAAGACGGAACAGACGCTCTCGACAGCCAAATTCACAGAAAGCGCTGGGACGTGTCGTCGCGAAAGCGGACGACCGACTCGAGCTAACGCAATGGCATAGTATCACACAGTAATAGAAAGCAATATGCTCCCCCAGTGTAGACCTATGCGGGATGGTAGTTCGTCGTATCACTGGGGAGGGCAGCGGTACGTCTCCGTCCGGACCGGTGGTCCGCGTATGACGGGAACCGGCGTTACGACGGTCGGGAACTGTCGAATCAGCTACCGGCGTGCCGGAACGAGCGGCCCACCCGTCGTCTTGCTCCACGGGGCAGGGATCGACGACTCGACGGTCTCGTGGCGTCACGCAATCGACGCCCTGGCCGAACAGTATCGCGTCTACAGCATCGACTGGCCCGAATACGGGGAGAGTACGGGCGCTATCAGCCACAGTATCGACACCTACGTCGACGTTCTCGACGGCTTTCTCGAGACGATCCCCGACGAACAGGTGTCGCTCGTCGGCATCTCGATGGGCGGCGGCGCGGCGCTTGGCTACGCACTCGAGCATCCAGGCTGCGTCGATCGACTGGCACTCGTCAGCAGTTACGGGCTCGGCGGGCGATTACCGAACGCCCTGCCGTGGAAGTATCTGGGACAGGTGCCGGGCGTTACCGAGTTCGGAAAAGTCGCCGCGAGCGTCACGAACGAGAGCGTCCGCCTGGTTCTCGATAACCTCGTCGCCGATGCAGCCGACCTGCCCGACCCGTTCGTCGAGGACGTTCGGGAGAAACTGCTGGAACCAGGCTCGATCCGGGCGTTCAAGGAGTTCCAGCACAACGAACTCTCCTACGGCGGCCGCGTGGCGACGAACTTCGTTGACGACCTCGAATCGCTGTCGGTACCGACGCTACTGGTCCACGGCACCCAGGACCCGCTGGTTCCGGTCAAGTGGTCGACTCGAGCCGCCAGCCGGGTTCCGGAGTCGAAACTGGCGCTCGTCGAAGAGTGTGGCCACTGGGTGCCGCGGGAACGACCTCAGAAGTGTAACGAGATTCTGACGGAGTGGCTGCCGGACCATCGCTGTGTCCCGAAGCCACAGTATCCGAAAGCGGAGATTCCAGGGTTGACTCGCGTCAGCTACTGATCGTCACTACATGAAGTCCTCGATGCCGGACTGCTTGTTCTTGTCGTTCTCGAAGATGCTCTCGAGGGACTTCTCGAGCACCTCTAACCGCTGTTTCGTGTAGGGACGGCAGTCGTACTCCTCGGCGACCTGGATCGCCGTCTGCATGTACTTGTTGACCGATCCCTTGTGGACCGTGAGGTTGACGCGACCGCCACACTCCCGACACTCGCCGGTCAGGGGCATTCGGCGGAACTTCTCGCCGCAGTCGAGACACCGGGTTTCCTGCCGAGAGAACGCCCGCAGGTTGCCGATCAGGTCCGGCAGGAAGTGGTACTCGATGACCCGTTCGGCGACGTCGGTCTCGTCGACGGCCTCGAGTTTCCGCGAGAGCTCGAGCTGGGCGTCCATCTTGTCCATCATCGAGCCGAGCGTCTTGTACGCCGAGAGGTCGGGTCCCATCGCGATATCGGTCGTGTCGTGGGTGTGTTCGAAGCCGGTGTACTCGCCGTCCGTGCCGAGCGTGTCCTCACCGATCTGGATGTCGACCTCCTCGGGGTCTGCCTGCTCTCGAGTGGCCTCGTAGAACTCGCGTGGGTACTGCGAGACGATGTCCATGTTGTGGGCCTCGTCGTCGATCTCGGAGGGGTCGATGCGGGAGGACATGACTAGAGGTGCGTCCATCGAGTTGTGCGCATAGAGCCAATTGGCGGTGAAGATCGGGTCTCCCCCGACCTGCAGATCGTAGAGGTAGCCGTCGTACTCGACCCGTTCTATGTCAGTGATTCGGAGATACGAGAGGTCCCCGTCGACCAGCGGCCGGATTTCATCGAGTCTCGTCTCGGCTTCGTCCGGCAGATTCCGCTCCTCGAGTTCGTCGGCGATCTCCTCGAGCTTCTCGAGCGAGATGTTGTCGCGTCGCTTCAGATACTTCGGGATCAGCTGCTTGATTCCCTCGATCTCCATCTCACGGATTGCCATCAGTTCGTCGGGAATAGAGACGACGAGACTCTTCGGTTGATACGGTTCGTCCCCGTCGAGAATCTGCTCGAGCGGATTGCGGGACGCACCACCGGAGACGGAGACCGTATAGATCGGTTGCCGCGACGAATCTCGCTCGCGACGCGAGACGTTCGCAACGAGTCCGAGCCGGTGGCAAAGGAAGACGATCCCGTCTTTGACGTCTTCACTCGTCGTGTGGAATCCGATCGACGTGTGATTGTCGTCACTGGATTCGGAGCCGTCGCCGGCGATGAACCCGCGAAGGAACGCGAGGACGACGTCGCGCTCGGCTCGGAGAATACAGTCCGGAACGATCTTCTCGCTCGAGTTATACGAGTCACAATCCTCGAATCCGAGTTCGTGCAATACGTCGAAGAAGACGGCCGGGAATGCGACTTCGTAGGCCTTGTTCGACCAGCGAACGCTCGGCTCACAGCCGAGTACGGATTCGGTCTTCTCGACGACGCGATCGACGAGACCCTCGTCAGCGTTATGAATCGCGGGTCGGGTTCCGGAAAGCGTCCCTTCGGCGACGAACATCCCAATCAGCCACGCGAAGTCCTCGTCGACGTCGATGTGTCGATCGATGCAGTCCGAGGACCCTTTCCAGCCGATCGAACAGTCGTCGGGGAGATCAACGTCGCCGTGTTCGGTTTCGATTTCTTCGAGCGTATCCCGACAGACCTTCTTTTTCGAGAGTCGGTACGACAGACCTCCATCGAAAGCAACGCGCGTATCACCGCCACGCTCAGCGTCGTTCCAGACTTCGGTCAGCCACTCCTCGTGCTCGTCGTCGAGCAACACATATGGCTCTTCGACGCACTCGAGCGCGTCGATCGTCGTTTCGACCGGATCGACGTCGAGGGTTTGCGGTGCAACGATGAGATCGTCTTCCTCAAGATCGGAGCCGGCAACCTCCTCGATACCGTCGTCGTACCGGAAGAGACTGTGATCGGTCGTGATCTCGAGTTCGCGGCCGAACTGCGTGGAGATTCGCAGTAGTTGCTCATCGTCGTCGGCCTCGTACCGGATCGCCTTCTCGATTGGCTTCGGTGCAGACTCGTGGTCGTCGTCGAACGCGTAGGTCGTCCAACCCTCGAGTGCAGCCGTTTTTTTCTGGAACTTGCCGTCGATCTCGATCGGGACGTCGAGTTCGTCCCAGAACTCGTCGAAGGTCATGAACCGCAGGTCCCCGTCGGGATCGAACGCGATCAGCCGGGAGTCTTCCGCGACGCTGCCGCCGCGTTTGTCGGGGAGATACGAGCGCGAGAAGTTCAGGAGCCCGTCCATGAGTAGCATCACGCAGTCTTCGTCACCGTCGCATTGTGCCGTGTGGAGTCCGTTGGCAACGAGCGTGTTCGTGTCCGAAACCGTGAGACAGTACGTATGTTCGACATCGGATGGGACGATTTCGGTTCGTTCTACTATATCAACCTCCGGACGTCCCCCGTCCGTAATACTCGCTGCTCGTGCACTCGCGTTCGCTCCACTCTTCGAGTCAGCGGCCGCCGGTCTCGGAATCTCGTCGCCGGCCTCGAGTTCGCTCGCAGCGATCCGCTCGAGACCGTCGTTCCAGACGACCATCGTGTGGTCCGATGTGACCGTCAGCGATCGACCGCTACGGGTTTCGACGCGAATCAGATGGTCGGGTGCAGGGTGTTTCGAGACAGCCTCGACCGATCGGGTTACGTGGCGTCCGTCGTCGTCGATCGACGGAACGGTGATCGATCCGTCGAGGTCCTGAACTAGCGTCCCGAAGTCGTCTTCGCGCGGATCGGTCAGCCGTGACTCGACGAACGTCTCGACGGACGCTTCACGTTCGGCTCCGGACTCGTCTACGTACCGAATCGTGGTTTCCGGGTGGAAGCAGTTTCGCCGCTTCGCCGCGTGGAAGTACGGATGTGCGTAGCCAACTGCGGCGCTCGTGAATCCGACGATTCGGCCAACGGTCGCGGCGCTCGTGTGCGGTGCCATCCCGAACACCAGTTCGCCCACGAGGTCCTGTCGATCCTCGAGTTCGTAGAACGGCTCGAGCCCGTAGTACTGCTCGAGCAGGTCGTCGATGAAGGCGGCCGTCTGCATCATGTGTTCGGCCGCGCCGTCCGAGAGGACGATGTCCTGTACTTTCAGCTCGACCAGCTGATCCTCGTGAGTCAGGGGTTCGCCGTGGATGTCCTCCTCGTAGCCGAGCGCCTGTAGCTGGCCGACGTCGACGTCGAGTTCGCTCGCTCGGACCGACGTCACGGGAAGGTCGGTCATGTCGTAGCGGACGGTGCCGTCCTTGAACGACGAAACGTCGTGTTTCGCGCGCAAGATCCCTTTCTCGATCGGTTCGGGGACCTTGTTCGTCGAGGACAGCCCCTTGACGCCTTTCAGGATGTCGAAGGCGTTCTCGCGTTCGCCGACCGACTCGAGTGCGCTGCGGAACTCGTCGTTGACGTCGATTTCGCGGTTCTCGACGCAGGTGCCCTCGACCTCACAGCGGCCACACTCGACGCGACCGGCGTCGTCGGGCTCGAGTTCCTGGTCACAGTCGGGACAGCGGTAGTCGGGCTCGGTCCGTGTGTTGCAGTCGGGACAGCGGTTCTTGAACGTCTCCGTGCTGCAGTCGGGACAACGCTGTCGACCGACCTGAACCTCGACGACGCCGGGCGTATCGGACATCGTTTCGGCGTGTTTGGCCGCGTCCGCGACGTTTCGTTGCGTGCCGCCGGCCTCGCCGATCGGGAACAGGGTGTGGACGGCGGGACTCAGGTCGCGGCTCTCGGACTTCTCGGGTCGGCCCATGCGGTTACCGATACGCGTCGGTGACCGTTCGCGAACCTCGAAGGATGCGACCTCGTTGACCGCCTCGATAGCGTTGTTACCCTCCTCCTGGCCCCACGTTCGAGCGCGCTCGGAGAGGTCCTCGTCGGTCCAGACTCGCTCGAGTTCGATCTCGGGGTCGTCCACCGCTGGCTCTACTGCGGCGCCGTCGGCGACCGCCTGCCGGGATTCACAGCCGACGGAGTGGACGAACGGCCGCCAGTCGTCGATCTCGATGCGATCCTCGTCCGGTCGCTGCCGGTGCTCGAGGACGATCGTCTCGAGGGCGTCGGCGACGTCCTCGTCGTATGCGAGAGCGAGAATGCTGTCGTCCCCGTTCCCGTTCACGCTGCCGTCACCGTCGCGCTCGATCCGGCCGTCCGCGACTGCCTCGGCGAGGGTACAGAACGCGTCGACCGAGATATCGTGCCAGAGATAGGTGTACTCGGGGTGCAGCGGAGCGTCGTACTCCCTAGCCCACTCGAGTGCTTCCTCTGGATCGGGAAACTCGAGGTCGATACGTGGATCGTCCTCGAGGGCCTGGACGTCCACACCGGCTGCCTCGAGGTCCTGAATCCACCACTCGAAGGTGTAGGAGGCCGGCGCGAGCGGGTGGTTGTTCTCGACGAACTCGCCGTAGTTGACGAGGTACTCGCCGAGGTCGAGGATTTTCTCGACGCCGTTTCTGATCTCGAGGGCGTCCTCGGGGTCGTCGATCCGGCGGACGTCGCCGTTCGCCAGTTTGACCGTCGGCCCCTCGATGGAGTCGACGGGGACGACGCCGGCGGCTTTCCCGGGGCGTTCGGTCTTGATCTGGGTGCCGGTCGCGAGGAAGTCGTCGACCAGGTGCATCGCGGCGGGATGGACGCCGGCGGTCGCGAAGCCGTGGTTGCGAGCGCGACCGTACCGGAGCCGAAAGCCGCCGTTCGCACAGGGATGGGAGAAGACGGGACGGCCGGCGATCAGGTCCCGGAGGAACTTTTTCGATTTGTCGACGCGTGGCGGTCCCTCGGGTTCGTCCGGTTCCGAAGCGTTTTCGTCGGCGTCGTCCGCTGTTTCTTCGTCCTCACTCTCGTCGTTCGATTCGGCGTTTTCCTCGTCGCCTGCGTCGCCGTCGCTGTAGTTTCCGTCGATCAGATCCTGGAGCCACGGCCAGTCGACTTCGTCGAGGTTGCGGGTGTAGCGCTGGATCTTCGGCGCCTTGAGCGCGATACCCTCTCCCAGTACGAGACACATCCCGCCGCGGGCGCTGTTGGTGTCGACCCGCTCTAAATCCCGGAATCCAGACACTTCCTCGTCGCCGGTAGCCTCCCCGTCGAGCATGATCGGGAGGTTCTTGGCGATGAATTTTGCCTCCTTGTCTTTCGGACAGTACTGGAGACCGGTCTCCTTGTCGTAGAGGGCGATCTCCTCGGCGTAACGTTCGATCTCTTCGTCGCGGGGTTTGTACTGGTCGATGCCGACGAGCGCACGGGTGTAGTCGGCGACCAGCACGGACAGTGCCTGTGCGGTACCCCCCGCAGAGCGGATCGGACCGGCGTAGTAGACGTTGACGAACTCCGTCCCGTCGTCGTTCTCGAGAATTTCGACCTTGTCGATCCCCTCGATGGGTGCGGCGACGACCCCCTCGGTCAGCAGGGCGACCGCGGTCCGGACGGCACCCTCGACCTTGCCGGCTTTCGTCTCGTAGTCGCCGACCCGGCCCTCGGCGAAGTCCTCGGCGAGTTCTAGGGCGGCTTCTTCTCTGCTCATTTCGCCCTCGAGTTCTCGCACCCGTTCGGCGACGCCGTCGATCCCGAGGATGTTCTCGACGCGGTCTGCCATGTCGCGGGCGGTCGGAATCTCGACTTCGGGTTCGGGGTCTGCGCCGCGCTCTTTGGCTTCCTCGGCGACGTCGAAGGCTGCCTCTAACTGGGACTCGAGCCGCTGGAAGTACCGTTCGTCTTCCTCGCGCATCTCAGAGCCAGAGGTCGAGTTCGGTGGTGTCGTCGTACTCGCGTTCGAGCGGTTCCTCGAAGACGCGCATGTGGACCTCGCCGGCCCAGACGGTGGCCTCGTTCAGGTGACCGGCGTAGGCGACCCCTTCGTCGTCAGAGAGCACGGCGTGGGTGTGGGCGAACCGGTCGTCGTCGAGCAGGGAGACGTTGCCGACACAGCTGGCGACCTCGAGCGGTTCGTCGAACTCGATGGGATAGTACTCGCACTCGTCCTGATCGTAGAACCAGAGTTCGGCGTCCTGGACGGCACCGAGTGCGGTGAACCACGCGGCGTCGGCCCCGACTTCCGCCGCTAGCGACTCGATTTCCCCTCGCCAGTCCGCGCCGGTCTCGAGACGAGCGACGTACTCGCTTGCGGTCTGGACCTCTCGATAATGCATACGCTCACATCTGATTGAGAGAAGCAAAAAGGTTGAGGAAGTGCAATCCCTCCGCCACCAACAGTCATTTAAAATTACATTTTTATCGAATGGGCTGAAAACGCCTAGTAGAACCAAACTAGTTTCGTGAATTTCGGTAAATGTGGTAAGAGAGCACGTGACATCCAGGATAAATAAACAATTATTCGGTAGCTGGAAGTCGGAGAATCGTACTGTACAGACCCCAGAACAAAATATTACAGCTATAACGAGAAGGACAAAGAAGTAACGATAGATTTACCTGCAGCTTTGGTCAAGGGAAATCATAGCATGAGAGACGAACTGGAACGCCGATCGTTCCTGAAGGCAACTGGTGGGGCTGCTGGTGCACTGGCACTCGCTGGCTGTATCGGTGACGACCCGAGCGACGGAGACGATGAGGACGGCAGTGATGAAGGTGTCCTTAACCTCGTTAATTCGACCATGACGTCGCTGGATCCGATCCAGTCGACGGACACCGCATCCGGACGGGTTATCCGTCAGATCTTCGAGACGCTGACGCACTTCCCGAACGGAACGACCGACCTCGAGAACCTCCTCGTGGAGGGGTACGAACTCTCCGACGACGGACTGACCTACACGTTCGAACTCAAGGAAGGCGTCGAGTTCCACAACGGTGAGGAACTGACCGCACAGGACTTCGTCTACTCGTTCCGACGACTCGCGGAGTCGCCGAACAGCGAACGCGGGAACTTCATCATCGGCGACGCCTCGTTCCTCAACGTCGAAGCCGATATCGACGAAAACGGGAGAGCCGAACCCGAGAGCCTCGGCGTCGAGGCCGTCGACGACCACACGCTCGAGATCACGCTCGAGACGCAGGCGCCGGACGCCCTGGAAATTCTCGCGTACGACTCCTTCGCCGCCGTGCCGGAAGGACTCGTCGGCGACATCGAGGGCTACGACGGCGAGATCGACCAGAGCGAGTTCTCCTCGGAGAACCCGATCGGTACTGGTCCGTTCGAGTTCGAGAACTGGGAGTCCGACTCCGAAGCGGAAGTCGTCCGATACGACGACTACCACGGCAGCGTCGCGAACGTCGACGGCGTCCACTGGGCGATCTTCGAAGACGACGAAGCCCGCTACACCTACGCGATCGAGGGCAACGCCGACATCTTCGAGATTCCGACGGCGCAGTACGACGCCAGCCTGATCGACGCCGAGACCGACGAGCGCGGCCGCGAGGTCGGTAGCTACGGACCGATGGAGAACGACGAGACCGTCGGTTACGTCGGCGCGCCACAGCTGAGTACGTACTACTTCGCGTTCAACGTCCCGTCGGTCCCGCGTCCGGTCCGACAGGCAATCGCGTACGTCGTCGACCACGAGACGCTGATCCAGACCCTCTTCGAGGGCCGTGGTGACGAAGCGTTCACCTTCACGCCATCGGGTATGTGGCCTGGCGGTGCCGACGCCTACGAATCGTTCATCGAGGACTATCCATACAACCGCAACACTGCAGACCGCGACGCGGCCCGCGAAGTCCTCGAAGAGGCCGGCTACACCGAGGACGATCCGTACGAGCTGACGCTGACGACCTACCAGTCCGACGTCTTCCAGGAAGCCGGTCGAGAGATCCGCGACCAGCTTTCCGGACTCGGCGTCGACCTCAACCTCGAGGAAGCACCGTTCGCGACGCTACAGGAGCGTGGCGAGAACGGTAACCTCGAGTTCTACTCGCTGGGCTGGACCTGGAGCTGGCCGGACCCCGGATACGGGATGTTCGGATTCGAGCCGGAGAACACGGACACCTCCCGCATGCCAGGGGACACCAACGGGTACTACCTCGACTGGCACGAGGCAGACAGTGACGCCGCACAGCAGGCACAGGACGCCTGGGAGCGTATCGAGGCGAACCCCGATCCAGAGGACGAGGACCTCCGTAACGAGGCCTACGTCGAAATGGAAGAAGCCATCTGGGACGACATGGTCTGTATCCCGCTGTACCACCAGCTCATGGAGCAGTTCTACTACGACCGCGTCGACGTCGAGCCGTTCGGCGCGATGGGCGAGTACCTCCAGGTGTTCAACGAGGCAACGCTGGACCAGTAACGTAAATAGACCGCTGAAAACCGCCCGAACGGTCGTCGATTTCGTTTGACGACCGATTTCGGTCATCTCGCTATACAAAGTGTTCAGATGGTACATACACTAGAACTATCAGAATCGTTATACATGCGACGACGAACAGGAGGTGAGCGACGATGAGCCGCTGGCGTTATCTGCTCCGCCGGATCCTGCTGTCGATTCCTGTCATCGTCTTCGGGCTCACGATCACGTTCGTCATCATCCGAATGGGTCCGATCGATCCCGTATCAGCTATCCTCGGACCGGATTCGGGACCGGGACAACGAGTACAGATCGAACAACGGCTCGGACTGGATAGACCGCTGTGGGAGCAGTACATCGAGTTCATGTCGAACATGCTGCTTCCGTGGTCGTTCGACCTCGGCCAGTCGTGGGTCATCCAGCCAAACACTGACGTCACGACGCTGCTTGCCAGCTACGCACCGCGAACGCTGTGGCTCGGCTTCTGGTCCGTGCTGATCCCGCTATTTATCGGGATCCCGCTCGGCTTCTACGCCGGCCTCAACTCGAACACCTGGGGTGACTACATCGCCTCGTTCGGTGGCATCATCTGGCGAGCGATGCCCAACTTCTGGCTGGCGATCATGTTCCTGGCGTTCCTCCGCCAGACCGAGCGATTCCTGTTCGGACTGGACTGGCACACGTTTATCGTCGAAATCGACAGCCTCGTCGGGACGCCGCCGCTCGATTTCTTCGCGGTGACCGACTGGGCCAGCCTCGGCGTCGTGGCCATTCCGGTCGGAATCTACTTCTCGGTAGAGGGATTCCTGGCCGCAGTCAAGCATATCCTGCCCGCAGCCATCGTGCTCGGCTCGGCGTCGATGGGTAACGAGTTGCGTATCGGCCGCACGGCAGTCCTCGAGACGATCAACTCGAACTACGTCCAGACAGCGAAGGCGAAGGGACTCCGGAGTCGCGTGATCGTCTGGAAACACGTCTTCCGGAACGCGCTGATTCCGCTCGTTCCGATCATCACCAACGAGGCGTTCATCCTGATCGGTGGCTCAGTCATCGTGGAAGTCATCTTCGGGATCAACGGCATCGGCTACCTGTTCTTCCAGGCTGCCATCCAGGGTGACCTCCCGCTCGTAGGCTCGCTAATGTTCGTCTTCATCATCATCATCGTCTCGATCAACATCATCCAGGACATCCTCTACACGCTCCTGGATCCGCGCGTGGGGTACCAAGGATGAGCACGGAAACAGACGAATTCGACGACAGGACGCTTCGGCAACGCATCGCAGAGAACCCACGCCCGGCACTGCTCTGGCTCGCCGGGCTGGTCTTCCTGCTCGCGCTCGAACTGGGTTCGATCGCAGCCGCCGCCCTGCGAGTCGGCGAAGTGGCGCGGTTCACGCTCGAGGGAGTCGCGGCTGCACCGTCCTGGCTCGCCAGCGTCGTCGCCGACTCGCTCGGCCCGATTAGCTCCACCCTCACCTTCGTGGTGACGGCAGTGGTGTTGCTGTCGATGGCGGGCGTGCTCGTCAAGTGGCTGTTCGTTCCGTTCTCGATCGTCGACCGACTGGGTATCGAACTCGGGACCGGCAAGGAAGACGTCCTCGAACGAACGATTGTCACGGCACTGGTCGCCGTCGTCGTCGTGGCACTGATCGTGACCCCGCTCGGTACTCTCGTCGACGTCGTTCTCAGCTGGCTGAGACAGGGCGTCGAGGCCGTCAGCTCTCTGCAGACGCTGACGAGCCGCGAAACGATCCCGAACGAGGGATACCAGGCTGCAGACGGTAGCTGGGAAGGTACCTGGCTCGGCCTCTCGCCCGCGATAGCGTGGGCAATTCGAGTGGCCGTCGTCTACGCCTATGCGTTCGCCCTCCTCGGCTGGTTCTGGAAAGGATACAATATCTTCCGCGAACAGTATCGGGAAGCCGACTGGACGCCACGTGACGACAGCATCAATCGATTCCGGAACCACTACTGGGGCATATTCGGACTCGTCGTCGTCGTCGCGTTCGTCGTGATGGCGCTGTGGGCGCCCGTTCTCGGCCCCACGCCTGCGGAAGCAGACCTCTACCAGCCGTACGAACACGAACTCGAGTACTACGACGAGGAACTCGAAGAGGTCGCGTCGACGACGTACGGCGAAGCGAACCTCGATACGCGATCCGTCGGCGGTGACAGTAACGTCGGACTGATGAGCTACGACCAGTACGACAGGTTCCATCCGTTCGGGACGAATCAGGACGGGAAAGACCTGTTCACGTTCCTGGTACATGGAGCGCAAGTGTCGCTGGTCATCGGGCTACTTGCGACGGTGTTGATGGCAGTTGTCGCAACCGCGCTCGCGTTGATGACGGCCTACTACAAGGGACTGCTCGACCTGATCACGGTCGTCGCGAGCGACTCGATCATGTCGTTACCGCGGTTCCTGGTCGTGTTGCTGCTATCGGTGCTGTTCATGGAAGCCCAACACCCGATAGCGACGATATACGACGGTGGCCTGTTACTGGCGCTGATCTTCGCAGTGACGGGGTGGCCACACCTCTGGCGTGCGGTTCGTGGCCCTTCCTTACAGGTCGCAGAACAGGAGTGGGTCGACGCCGCGAGAAGTTACGGCCAGAGTCCACTGGCGACGATGCAGAAACACATGTCCCCCTACATCGCAGGGTACATGCTCGTCTACGCCTCGATGTCGCTCGGCGGCGTCATCATCGGCGTCGCTGCGCTCTCGTTCCTCGGGTTCGGTGTTCAGCCACCGACCCCCGAGTGGGGACGGGCAGTCTACGAGGGACGGCCCTACGTCTCGACGGCATCCTGGCACACCGCCACGATTCCCGGGATCATGGTCGTCCTCATCGTGACCGCGTTCAACGCCCTCGGTGACGGGATCCGTGACGCGATCGACCCCGAAAGCGACGCCGAAGGCGGCGACGCCGGTGCGAGTGCCGGCGCTGCCGGAGGTGGTGGCTGATGTCTATGGAAGACCCGATCGAATACGCAAACGACGATACGAGTACAGCGACGGAGCCGATCCTCACGATCCGGAACCTCCAGACCGCCTTCTTCACGGACAAGGAGGTCATTCGGGCCGTCGACGGCGTCAGTTTCGATATCGACGTCGGCGAAACCGTCGGCATCGTCGGCGAGAGCGGATCCGGCAAGAGCGTCACCGCACGCTCCATCATGGGACTGGTCGAGTCCCCCGGCCGCGTCCTCGAGGGCAGTAGCATTCGCTACCACAACCCCGAGACGGTCGAGAACTTCGCCGAGTCCTACCCCGACAACACGGTCTACCTCGACGACGTTCGCGACCGGTTCGATCCGGCGGACGTCCTCGAGAACCCGGCGATCGACGCCTCCATCGAGGAGTTCGCCGACCCGGGTAAGCCGGTTCCGTCGGCCGACGAACTCGACGTGACCGACGTCGTCGACGCCGGCTACGGCGAGGAACTCGGACTGGTCGACGAGGGCGATTTCGTCTTCCTCGACCGCTCGAGCGACGACCGAACGGATAGCTACGTCGACGTCACGCGGACAGAGGGTGAGCCGCTGCGAAAGCTCCGTGGCGGCAACATCGCGATGGTGTTCCAGGATCCACTGACCAGCCTCAACCCCGTCTATACGGTCGGCAACCAGATCAAGGAGGCACTGCGGCTCCACCAGGGGATCAAAGGAAAAGAAGCGACCGAGGAAGCGATCGAACTGCTCGAGGCGGTCGGCATTCCGGACGCCCCAAAGCGGGTCTCGGAGTACCCCCACCAGTTCTCCGGCGGGATGCGCCAGCGAGCGGTGATCGCGATGGCGCTTGCCTGCGATCCCGAGTTGTTGATCTGTGACGAGCCGACGACGGCACTCGACGTGACGATCCAGGCTCAGATCCTCGAGTTGCTCGACGAACTCCAGGAGGAACGGGACCTCGCGATCATGTTCATCACCCACGACATGGGTGTCATCGCTGAGGTTGCAGACCGGGTCAACGTCATGTACGCCGGCGAACTCATCGAGTCGGCCGACGTCGAAACCCTGTTTGCCGACCCGGCCCATCCGTACACCCAGGGACTGCTCGAGTCGATTCCGGGGCGACAGGTCGGCAAAGATCGGCTCTCGACGATCGAGGGCGACGTGCCGACGCCGAACGAACCGGCAGGCTACTGTCGGTTCGCGCCGCGGTGTCCGAAGGCGTTCCAGGCGTGCGATCAGGTCCATCCCGAGTCGGTCGCCATCGACGACGGAGCGGACGGCAAAAACCACCGCGTCTCGTGTCTGCTCTATCCGGACGACAAGCCGGAGTCGGAGCGCGTTGCGCTTCACGATCGACTGGGTGGCAGCGCCGACGCGAATACAGGAGGTGAGAACCGATGAGCCAGCAAGTATCCGAACGAGCCGAATCGACCGATCAGCGCGGAGAGACGCTCGTCGAAGTCGACAACCTCAAGACCTACTACGAGGGCGACGGCCTGCTCGGTGGCCAGCCGGTGAAAGCCGTCGACGGCGTCAACTTCGAGATTTCTCGCGGGGAGACGCTCGGACTCGTCGGCGAGTCAGGCTGTGGAAAGACGACGCTCGGTCGAACGCTCATCCACCTGGAAGACGCCACTGACGGCGAGATTCGCTACGACGGCACTGAGGTGACGAGTCTCAGCGGTGCCGAACTGAAAAAGTGGCGGCGCAACGCACAGATGGTGTTCCAGGACCCAGAATCGAGCCTGAACGACCGGATGACGATCGGTGAGATCGTCCGAGAGCCGCTCGACGTCCACGACTGGAAGACCCCACACGAGCGCCGCGACCACGTCCGGGAGCTACTCGAGACCGTCGGCCTCCAGAAGGAACACTACTACCGGTATCCCCACCAGTTCTCCGGCGGGCAGCGCCAGCGTATCGGGATCGCTCGCGCGCTCGCGCTGGAACCGGACTTCGTCGTGCTGGACGAACCGGTCTCGGCACTCGACGTCTCGGTGCAGGCGAAGGTCCTGAACCTGCTGGACGACCTCCAGGAGGAGTTCGGACTGACGTACCTGTTTATCGCCCACGACCTGAGCGTCGTTCGGCACATCTGTGACCGCGTCGCGGTGATGTACCTGGGGAACATCTTGGAGATCGGACCGACCGAGGAGCTGTTCCAGGATCCGTCGAATCCGTACACGCACGCGCTCCTGTCGGCGATCCCGGAACCAGATCCGACGGTCGAACGAGACCGGATCATCCTCAACGGGACGCCGCCGAGCCCGCGAGATCCGCCGTCGGGCTGTCCGTTCAGCACGCGCTGCCCGGCGAAGATCCGGCCCGAAGGGTACGCGGACCTCGACGACGACGTCTGGGAAGCGATCAACCTCTTCCGCGTATTGCTCGAGGAACGGTCCCGGGCGGATCTGTCGATTCGGGACCGGGTCCGCGAGTTCCGCGGCCAGAACGTACGATTCGAGAACATTACGGAGGTACGGGACGAACTGTTCGGCGACCTCGAGCTCTCGAGCGAGGTCGAACGCCACGTCGACCGGGCCCACGAGTACGTCGAACAAAACGAGTTCGAACGCGCACTCGAGTACCTCGCCGAGGAGTTCAACAGCGTCTGTGACCGCGAGGACCCGTCACACTGTCAGGTCGGCGACACCGGCCGGACCAGCGCGTGTCACCGCCACCAGCCCGAGTACGCCTCACCCGAAGAAGAACTGTAATCACACATGTCCCGACCGAGTCCGTCGACCGTCGGCTGGCTGCTCGTCGACGTCTTTGCGTACGCAGTCGTCTTCACCGCGCTCGTCGTGGTGGTGGTGACGCCAGTTGGCTACGTCGCCGGCGACGAGTGGACGGGTGTCAAGGTCGGGCTGTTCCTCGTTGGGATGGCCGTGTTCGGCTACAGCAGCATCTGGCTCTGGCTCCAGTCGTCTCAGCTGAAGTACGACGAAAAACAGGAGTCGCCGTCGACCGTCACTCGAGAGCAGGAATCACAGCTCCAGACGGCACTCGATGGACTGTCTATCTATCCGACCGAGTCCATCCCACCGATGACTCGCGTGTCGCCGGGAACCAAACTGTTCGTGGGGAGTCTACTCGTGCTCGCAGTCTCGTTCGGTATGGAGACCGTATTCGGCGTCTAAGCGGCGGCTTCCCGTTCGGAGCTTCTGTGTCAGTCGGCAATCGAGAAGAGAAAAGTAAACCAGTGTCCCGTCCCTTGAAGGGAGTATGACCGACACCGGGAGCGACCCCAACACTCGAGGGCAGTCGACGCCGGGCGGAACTGCAGCGACGAAGGCGTGGCAACGGACGCTCGAGGACATGGAAGGACTCGCGGAAGAACGCGAGGAACAGGGATGGGACGTCGTCAGCATTATCTCCGGGAACACGGCACCGACGCCGCCGTCTGGCAGCGAGGATGACTGGTTCGGGCCGTCGTTCATTATTCCGGACAACAAGGCGACGCCGTTCGAGGAGGCCTTCGAGCGCGGGGAGTTCCCGCTCTACGAAGTGTATCGCGAGACGGTCGACGACCGAGTCTTCCTCGTCGTGGAGTACATCGATCCGGATGTCGAGACGGTAATCATGATTGCCGGACAGTACAGGCTCCGTAACGCGGCCGGGATGGCGAGTGCGGCGATAGACGACGACGTGATCTACACTCGCGTGCAGACGCTCGACGGAACGGTGCTCGGCTCGTTCCAGCACGAGGAGTACGAGAAGTTCGTCCCCGACGTCGAACGGGTCGCCGACTGGCACGACGACTGACCGTTCGCGGTCGAACGATTGCGACGCCGACCTCGACACGTACTGCACCCCTTCTGCCACATTTGTACACTGATATCCGGTATTGGATAATAAAAACCCACCCGGTGCGTGTAAAACGGTATTACTTAAGCTGTATCAGGAGTGTAATGATCGTTGGCCACAGTTGGTAGAGGATAACAAAGAGTGGGCGAGGTCCTACCAACGAGGACGATGGTAGACATGTCACGACCGACCCGTCGACGGGTTCTCGCCTCCGGGGCGGCGGTCTCCGCGGCGGCCATCGCAGGGTGCATTGGTGAGGATGGCGAGGAGGACGATAACGGTGAGGAACCGGCAGACATCGGCGAATATCAGTACGACAGGGAGGAGCCGGGCGACGAAGAGACGGCAAGCGGGAGTTCGATCGAATTCCTCCAGCCGGCGGAACGCGACGAGGACTTCGATCCCGTCGTCTCCTTCGACTCCTACAGTATGCAGGTCGCGAACCTCGTGTTCGACGGCCTCTACGAGTGGGACGACGAGATGGAACTCGAGCCGAAGATCGCCGACGGGATGCCCGAGGAGGAAGACGACGGCGAAACGTTCATCTTCGAGATCCAGGACGGGATCGAGTTCCACAACGGCGACGAAGTGACCGCGTCCGACGTCGCCCACTCCTTTACTGCACCGGTCGAAGAGGAAACCGAGAACGCGGCGACCTACGCGATGATCGAGTCGGCCGAACCGATCGACGACTACTCGCTCGAGGTGAACCTCGAGCATCCCTACGGGCCCTTTACGCTGGTGACCATGGCCGTCAACGTGGTGCCAGAAGAGGTCCGTACGGAGGATCGCGAGGACTTCAACACCGATCCGATCGGCTCCGGCCCGTTCCAGTTCACCGACTTTCAGGCCGGCGAGTACGTCGAACTCGAGCGGTGGGACGACTACTGGGACGAGCCCCAGCCGTACGTCGAGGAGATTCGCTTCGAGGACGCACCGGACGACGCTAACCGCGTCGCACAGGTACTCGCTGGCGACGCGGACGTCATCGATACGGTGCCGGCGACGGAGTGGGACGAGGTCGACGGTGCAGACGACGTTCGGATCCACGGCAGCCGCAGTCCGTCCTACATGTACCTCGCGTTCAACTGTAACGAGGGCGAGACGACCGATCCGGACGTGCGACGCGCGGTCGGCCACTCGTTCTCGATGCAGGAGTTCGTCAACGAACATCTCGGTCCTGCGGCTGCACCGCTCGTGAGCCCCGTCCCCGAGATTACAAACGACGAAGGTGACTGGGAGTTCCCCGTCGACGAGTGGGAAGAGATGATGCCCGAGTACGACCCCGAGCAGGCCGAGCAGTTGCTCGAGGATGCGGGCGTCTCAGACGACTGGGAGCCGCGGATCATCGCACCGGAAGGTGGTCCCCGGGAGGCGCTTGCCGAACGGATCGGCTCGCGGTTGACCGAGATCGGCTACGGGGCAGACGTACAAGGAATGTCGTTCGCGACGCTGGTCGACACGTACACCACCGGCAACGCCGACGACTACGAGATGTACCTGCTTGGCTGGACCGGCGGACCCGACCCCGACGCGTACTTCTACAACCTCTTCCACGAGAGTCAGGAGGAAGTCGGACAGGGCCACTTCTACGAGGGGCAAGGCGAGTTCCACGACAACATCCTGGAAGCGCGCGAGAGCGCGGATCAGGACGAACGACGCGAGTTGTACATCGACGTTACCGAGGAAATCCTCGAGTACATGCCCGTGTTGCCGGCCTACTCGGAACACAACACGATGGCTGCCCGCGAGGAAGTCATGGATCTCCACGCACACCCGGCCGTGAGCTACAATCCGCGCATCGTCTCCGACTACCAGAACACCTGGGTCGACGAGTGAAACAGTGACGGGCTCGAGGCCCTTCGGAGGACCGACCGACGCTCACGACCACCGACCATAGCTCTCAGCAATGGGACTGCTTCGATACACGACGTACCGATTCATCCAGGCGATTCCCGTCCTGATCGGAATCTCGATCCTGACGTTCGTGCTCGCGAACCTGACGCCGGGTGATCCGGTCAGGCTCATGCTACAGGGGGTAGAGGCCGACCAGGAGATGATCGAGCAAGTCGAGGCCCGGTACGGGCTCGATCGCCCGATGCACGAACGGTATCTCGACTACATGGGCGGGCTGGTTCAGGGCGACATGGGACACAGCTTTCACCGAAACCGTCCCGTCTCGGAGTTGATCGCCAGCCGGATCGGGCCGACGCTGTTGCTCGTGCTGTCGGCGTACGCGTTCGCGCTCGTGACGTCGATCCCGCTGGGCATCATCGCGGCCAAGCGGCGCAACGAGCCGTTCGATCACGTCTCTCGAATCGTCGCCCTGCTCGGCGTGAGCACGCCCTCGTTCTGGATCGGCATCATGCTCATCCTGATCTTCGCGGTCCAGCTCGGCTGGCTCCCGTCGGCGAACCTGGTCTACCCCTGGTGGTCGCCAGAAGTCTACGGGCACGACGGCTACGTCGAACACTTCGTCGAGACGATACGCCACCTGCTGTTGCCGATGATCGCGCTCGGAACCTTGCAGATGGCGACGCTGATGCGCGTCGAACGCACCCAGATGATCGAGTCCCTGCAGGGCGAGTACGTCAAACTCGCTCGAGCGTACGGCGTGCCCGAGCGAACGATCATGCGAAAGCACGCGTTCCAGGTCGCACAGCTGCCGATCATCACGATCGTCGGGCTCAACCTGTCGACGGCGCTTGGCGGCGCCGTTCTCATCGAGTTCGTCTTCAACATCAACGGGCTCGGTCGGCTGTTCTACGAGGCGATCATCCAGCTCGATTACCAGCTCATCATGGGTATCACGATGATCATCGCGACGATGTTCGTGATCGGCGTCATCATCACCGACATCGCGTACGCGTACATCGACCCACGCGTCACGTACGGAGAGGCTGAGTAACCATGGCAGTAGGAGAATCTCAGGTCGGAAGCGGCTCCGAACCGGAAACCAAGGAGGTCCAGACCGGCTGGCGAAACACCTTGCGAAAGGTGATGCAGGATACGACTGCCCGATGGGGGCTGTACGTCATCACGTTCGTGCTGGCGATCACGGCGTACACGCTCGTCGACGGGAACCTCTCACGGCTCACCTTCGGGAACGTCTCTGACTTCGCGATGGCCGAGGCGCTCCCGATCTTCGAACATCCAGAACGACTGCCGCCGCCGGGCGAGGCGGAGACGAACGTGCCACCGGCGTTTCACGCCGACGGCTCACTCGAGCATCCCCTCGGCACCGACCCGAACGGTCGGGATTACTTCACCCGGATCGTCTACGGCGCGCAGGTGTCGGTCAGCGTCGGCCTCGCCGCGACGTTCCTCGGACTGCTCGGCGGCACGATCATCGGCTCCGTCGCCGGCTACTACGGCGGCTGGGTCGACGACGTCCTGATGCGAGCGATCGAGACCGTCTACGCCATCCCGCCGCTGATCCTCATCATCGTCTTCACGGTGTTCGTCAGCGGGGGCAGCCCCGACGTCCAATTCGCGATCATTGGCGTCGGCATCGCCTTCATCCCGGTGTTCGCCCGGATCATACGCAGCGAAGTGCTGTCGGTCCGCGAGATGGACTACATCGAGGCCGCTCGAGCGGCCGGGGTGAAAGACCGCAACATCATCCTGCGTCACGTCATCCCGAACAGCTTCGCGCCCGTACTGGTCTACGCGACCCTGCAGATCGGCGTCACGATCCTCATCGTCGCCGGGCTCTCGTTCCTCGGCTTCGGTGCACAGCCGCCGACGCCCGACTGGGGCGAGATGCTCCAGACCTCACACAGCTACATGCACTCGAACGTCTGGCTGTCGATCTGGCCGGGGGTAGCGATCATGGTCACCATCATGGGGTTCAACCTCTTCGGTGACGGGCTGCAGGACGCGCTCGATCCGCGGATCAACGACTAACCATGAGTTCCGAACCACTCCTTCGCGTCGAAAACCTCAAGACGCAGTTCTTTACGGACGCCGGTACAGTGCGTGCAGTCGACGGCATCTCCTTCGAGGTCCACGAGGGCGAAATCGTGGGTCTCGTCGGCGAATCCGGAGCCGGCAAGAGTGTGGCTTCGATGAGCCTGCTGCGACTCGTCGATCGACCCGGCGAGATCGTCGACGGCGAGATTACCTACAGAGGAGAGACGCTTTTCGGTCTCGAGGAAGGGCCGGACGGCGAACTCCGGGAACGCGAGGACATGCTCTCGAACGAGGAGATTCGAACCCGGATCCGCGGCAACGAGATCGCCGTCATCTTCCAGGATCCGATGGAGTCGCTCAATCCCGTCTTCACCGTCGGCGGCCAGTTACGGGAGTTCATCGAACTCAATCGCGACCTCTCGAGCGGCGAGGCCCGGGAGGAAGCGGTCGACATGCTCCGGGAGGTCGGCATTCCCGATCCCGAGGAGCGGTACGACGAGTATCCACACCAGTTCTCGGGTGGGATGCGCCAGCGCGTCCTCATCGCGATGGCGCTGGCCTGCGAGCCGAACCTGATCATCGCCGACGAGCCGACGACGGCCTTAGACGTCACCGTCGAGGGACAGATCATCGACCTCGTCGACGACCTCCAGGAGAAGTACGGGACGAGTTTCATCTGGGTGACCCACGACATGGGCGTCGTCGCCGAGATCTGTGACCGGGTCAACGTGATGTACCTGGGCGAGATCGTCGAACAGGCACCGGTGGACGAACTATTCTACGACACGAAACACCCCTACACCGAGGCGCTGCTGGACTCGATGCCACGACCCGATCGAACCGTCGGCGAACTCGATCCGATCGAGGGCGTGATGCCCGAAGCGATCAACCCGCCGTCCGGCTGTCGGTTCCATCCCAGGTGTCCCGACGCGAGAGAGGTCTGTCAACGCGTCCACCCGGAGACGAAGACGGTCGCCGACGCCGACGGCGAGCCACACCGTGCCGCCTGCGTCAAACACGACGCGTTTGACGTCGGCTACGACGAGAGCGTGCCACTCGAGAAAGAACCCCAGATAACCGCCGATAGCGGGGCGAGCACCGAGACGACTGCCGAACCGCTCGAGCCGAACGGAGGTGAGGATGGTGAGTGACGCGAGCCAGGACGGACGGCTGATCGGCTCCGAGATGACCGGCGAGGACGTCGGACAGGGCGAGACGCTCGTCGAAGTCGACGGGCTGAAGAAGTACTTCAGCCAGGAGTCGGGGCTGCTCGGCGGTCTCTCCGTCGAGACGGACGGGTTTCCGCCGATCAGTTTCGGCCGCACGAGCGTCAAGGCCGTCGACGACGTCAGTTTCGAGATCAGACGCGGCGAGACGCTGGGGCTCGTCGGCGAGTCGGGCTGTGGAAAGAGTACGCTCGGGCGGACGCTCCTCCGACTGCTCGAGCCGACCGAGGGAAGCATCTACTTCAAGGGCGACGACCTCGCGGATCTGAGCGGCGAGCAACTCCGGCAGAAGCGATCGGAGATCCAGATGATCTTCCAGGACCCCCAGTCGTCGCTGGATCCGCGGATGAAGGTCGGCCAGATCATCGAGGAACCGATGCGAGCCCACGACATGTTAGACGACGAGGGACGGGAGGCCCGCGCCAAGGAACTCCTCGAGAAGGTCGGACTCGACCCTCACCACTACAACCGTCACCCGCACGCGTTCTCGGGCGGGCAGCGCCAGCGGGTCAACCTCGCGCGTGCGCTGTCGGTGAATCCGGACTTCATCGTCTGTGACGAGCCAGTGTCGGCGCTGGACGTCTCGATCCAGGCCCAGGTGCTGAACACGATGGAGGAACTCCAGGACGAGTTCGGTCTCACGTACCTCTTTATCGCCCACGACCTCTCTGTCATCCGGCACATCTCCGACCGCGTGGCGGTGATGTACCTCGGGAACGTCGTCGAACTCGCCGAGAAAGAGGAACTGTTCGAGAACCCCCAGCACCCCTACACCGAGGCATTGCTCGAGTCGATCCCCGTTCCCGATCCGCGCGACACCGACGCTCGCGGCGTCCTCGAGGGCGAGGTCCCCAGTCCAGTCAACCCGCCGTCGGGCTGTCGGTTCCGAACGCGGTGTCCGCGGCTGATCGCTCCCGACCGGTACGAGTTGAGTGACGAGGAGTGGGAACGGACGCGGGCGTTCATGCGGGCGGTCAAGCGCCGTACGTTCGAACCCAGATCGGCCGACGAGATCCGACGCGAGTTCTTCGCGGAACGGACGCCGACCGGCGAGGCCGGCGAAATCGTCGGGGAAGCGATCGAGTACGTCGCGACGGATTACGGCGAAAGCGACGACGAGGAAGAGCCCACCGACTGGGAGTCGGCGACGGACCTGTTGCTCGAGTCGTTCGCCCAACAGAGTATCTGTGCACGCGAGCGGCCAGCCTACGAGATCGAACCGGAGTACGGCACGGGAACGCATTATACGGCGTGTCACCTGCATCGGTGAACGCGAGCCTCGAGTCACCGGAGCCGTAACTCGTCGGGACCGTCATAGTTGTCTACCGGTCGCGCCGGAACGATTCTATCACACGATTCTTCGTCGGAAAAATAATTAAGGCAGTGCCAACTCTATTAACTCGTGTATGAGTAAGCTTCTGACCATCCTCGCTACCTACAGTCGAATCGGCGCGAAAGCGAAACGAACGATCGAACACTCCCCGGAGTTCTCGGGCGTACAGACCAGCGAAAACGGCCGACCAGAACGGCAGGCTCCTGCTGGCGGGTTCCTGACCGGGTAACCTATCGGCGGATCGTAATCGTCGTCGAATCGCTGGGTTCGAACGCGTCCTCGTGGGTCGCAACGAACGCGTGAATCTCGTACTCGCCGGGTTCCGGGAGAACGGACTCGGTGTGATCCGCGCGGGAACGCCTGAACCGACCGTTCCAGGTGACCGAGGCCCGTTTTCGTTCGCCACCCGAGAAGCTAAACGACGAGGGACGGGAACGCGTGTAGCGGCGTTCGTCGCTGGCCTCGAGTTCGTCGTCTATCGTCCACCCCCAGAGTCGCTGTCGGGGCGTGGGCACCTCGACCGGAACGGGCAACCGATTCCTGAACTCGACAGTTATCTCGACCGGGTCGTCCAGTTCGTAGACGTCTCGATCTGTCTCGACGGAGACGGCGATAGCGCGACGACCGATCGCCGTCGGCACCAGCGCCGAGAGAAACGTCGCCGTCGTGTACCGCGAGTCGTCGGCATCGACCCCGAAGACGTCGGCGACGGGCGACGACGGAGACGGGTTCGAATTGGACGACGATCCATCTCGGGATCGCGGACCGCTCATAGCGTGGAAAACGGGGTTGGGTCACTAAACGGTGTGGTTGCCAGTAACCGATCCGCGCGAACAGAAGCGTCTCGCGCCGCTATCGCCAGGCCGGAAGTGTCGGTGCGTCGTCAGCCTGCATCGAAAGCCAGGCGTCGTCGGCAGAGATGTCCGCAATGACGTACTCCTCGCTGGAGTCAGCCGTATCGATCGAACCGACGACCGTATCGCCGGACGTCGTGGCGTGGGGGTTCGTCGCCATGTATGTGAGTGACAACCACTCACGTATAAACTCATCGAATCGAACTGTCTCCCGAACCGAACGGATTCGGGAACTGTCGGCGCGGGAAGCACTGGGTTTATACTCATTTTTGCCCTACCGTGGGGACATGAACGTAGCCGACGCGATGACGCCCCGCGAGGACGTGGTGACCGCCGAACTGCCGGGCACCCGTTCGGACGTCCTCGAGTACCTGCAAGAACAGTCGTTTTCGTCCGTCCCGGTCGTCAAATCGACCGACGACGGCCTCGAGTACAGAGGACTGATCTCGCGGGACGCACTGATCGAACAGCCCGACGAAGACCAGCTCGTGATGCTGATGGAGGACGTTCCGACGACCACGCGCGAGACGCCGCTCGAGGAACTCGCCCGCACGATGGTCGAGGAGGGCGCGCGCCGCGTCCCCGTCGTCGACGGCGAGTTCGAGGGGATCGTCACGGTGACCGACGTGATCCACGCGATCGCGACGGGTGACCAGGAGACCGACGGTACCGTCGAGAGCTACGCGAGCGAGAACGTCAACACGACCTACGAGGGTGCGCCGCTGCCGGTCGCCGAGCGCGAACTCTACTACGCGAACGTCCCCTACACGGTCGCACTCGACGACGACGGACGGATGAACGGCGTCCTTACGGAAGTCGACATCATCGACGTCGCCCGCATCGTCGAGGGCGAAGAGTCGACCGGCGACAACTTCCCGGATCAGGACTCCGAGTGGTCCTGGGAGGGGATCAAGGCCGTCGGGAGCCGGTACCTCCCAACTCGAGACATCGAGATTCCGACCGGTCCGGTCAGCGAGTTCATGACCGACGACGTGGTGACCGTCTCGGGCAACACGTCGATCCAGGAGACGGCACAGCAGATGATCAGCAACGACGTCGAACAGATTCCGATGGCAACTGCCGAACAGCTCGCGGGCATCGTCCGCGACGTAGACATTCTCGAGGCACTCTATGAGTAAGCAAGAAGCAACCGAGACAGACGCAACGAGCGAGAAACTGGTCGAACTCGCCAAGCGCCGAGGGTACTTCTTCCAGTCCTCGGGTGCGTACGGCGGCGTCGGCGGCTTCTACACGTTCGGCCCACAGGGTGCGTCCCTGAAGGGCAACGTCGAGGATGCCTGGCGCGACCGGTTCGCGGTCGCCGAGGGCAACATGGAGATCGACGCGCCGACGATCATGCCCGAACCAGTCTTCGAGGCGTCGGGCCACCTCGACACCTTCGACGACATGCTCGTCGAGTGTCCGGAATGTGGCGAGAGCCACCGCGCGGACCACGTCGTCGAGGACAACACGGAGTACGAGGACGCCGAGAGTCTCCCTATCCCGGAGGTCGAGGAAGTCATCGCCGAGTACGAACTCGTCTGTCCCTCCTGTGGCGCGGGACTGGCAGGCCAGGCCGTCGACACGTTCAATCTCATGTTCGCGACGAACATCGGCCCCGGCGACTCCGATCCGGGCCACCTGCGTCCCGAGACGGCCCAGGGTATCTTCGTCGAGTTCCCGCGACTCAAGGAGTACGCACGCAACCAGCTCCCGTTCGGCGTCACTCAGATCGGTCGGGCCTACCGAAACGAAATCAGTCCCCGACGCTCGATTATCCGCACGCGGGAGTTCACCCAGGCCGAACTCGAGTACTTCGTCGACCCCGAAGAGGACGAACCCGACCTCGAGGCCGTCGAGGACGTCGAGGTGACGCTGTATCCGGCCAGCGAGCAGAACAAAGAGGACGGTTCGGAACTCGAGACGACGATCGGCGAGGCAGTCGAGGAGGACGTCATCACCGACGAGTGGGTCGCGTACTTCCTCGGGATCGCCAAACCGTGGTACGAGGCGGTCGGCGTCGACATGGACCGGTTCCGGTTCCGTCAGCACCTCTCGGGCGAACGCGCCCACTACGCCGCGGACTGCTGGGACGCAGAGAGCGAAATCGACGGTAACTGGATCGAACTGGCTGGCTTCGCCAACCGGAGCGACTACGACCTCTCGAAACACGCGGACCACTCCGAGGACCGCTTTACGATCTTCAGGCAGTACGACGAACCCAAGACCGTCGAACGCGCGACCGTCGATCCCGACATGAGCTACCTCGGTCCCGAGTTCGGCGGCGACGCACAGGCAGTCGTCGACGAACTCGAGACGCTCGCCGAACGCGACCGGTCCGCCTTCGACGGTGAGACCGTCGAGATCGAACTCGAGGACGAGACCCACGAGATCCCCCTCGAGAAGACCGGTTTCTCGGTCGACGAGGAGACGATCGCCGGCGAACACATCGTCCCCCACGTCATCGAGCCCTCGTTCGGCGTCGACCGACTCGTCTACACCGTCCTCCACCACGCCTATCGCGAGGACGAGGTCGATGGCGAAGAGCGGACGTATCTGGAACTCGAGCCCGAAGTCGCGCCGACGTTCGTCGGCGTCTTCCCACTACAGAACGACGACGAACTCGAGGAACAGGCCCACGAAATCGTCGACGACCTGCGGGCGGTCGGCCTCTCGGTCACCTACGACGACTCGGGGAACATCGGCCGACGCTACCGCCGCCAGGACGAGGTCGGCACGCCGTTCTGCGTGACGGTGGATTACGAGACGCTCGAAGAAGAGGAGACGACCGTTACCGTCCGCGAGCGAGACACGACCGACCAGAAGCGCCTGCCCGTCGACGGCCTCGCCGAGACGCTCGCCGAAATTCGGGAAGGCGACCTCGAGTTCGCGGACATCTAGGGCTTCGGGTCTACCCGCCACCCATCGATTTCTCCGGCAACGATGAGGTGTCCGACGACGTAGAGCGGAAACACTGCGAGGATACCGATGGAGAGACCGACGAACATCCGAGGAAGGGTGACCGCTACAGCGATCGTCGGTACGATGAGGATCGACATGACGACGATTCGTCCGGCGACGCCGATCGCCTGAAACGTCGCGCCAATCTCTTTCCCGATCGGCGACTGTGCGACCGGGCCCATCCCGATCAGGCCAAGGACGAATCCAACGACGATCCATTCCCAGGCCGCATCACCGAGAGGAAAGGCAGAGAGGATTAGAATGATAGCGACAAAAATCATCAGTACGTCGCTTTTCGTCGGTGGCCGATCCGGAAACATCGCACGTGAGACGAGCGAACGCATTCAGAAACAATTCTATCGTCTGACATAAATCTGTATCGGTCCGTGACGCGATTGTCGGCAGAGACCTCATCGTTCGTTTCGAAGATAACCGACGGACTGAAGGTCCCGTTGTTCGAGGGGAGACGTGATGGCCGACGAACTGAAGCGACGACTCGTCCACGCGAGCGGGTCGGGACTGGTCGCACTCTACTTGCTCGCGAACTATCTCGAGGTCGGACTCACCTGGGACCGGTTCCAGCTCCTGATGGTCGTTCTCGCGATCGGCGCGCTCGCGCTCGAGTTCGTTCGTCTCCGCGTAGGACTGGACTGGTGGATCTACGAGAAACTGACCCGCGAGTACGAACAGGAGAAGATCGCCGGCTACGGACTCTACATGATCAGCATGACCGTCGTCGTCCTGCTGTTCGAGCCACAGATCGCGCTGCCGGCGATGTTGATGCTCGCGCTGGGTGATCCGATCAGCGGCGCGGTCTCGGACAACACGCTGAAGCGGGTCAAGGGACCGAAGGTGCTCGTCACGATGTTCGTCGTGAGCGCCGTTCTCGCTGCCCCGTTCCTCCACGAATACCCCTTCGCAATCCTCGCGGCGGCGCTCGGCGCGACCCTCGCCGACGGGATCAAACTCTCCATTCGCGGCTACATCGTCGACGACAACCTGACGATCCCGATCTACGCGAGCGTGCTGGCCTGGCTCGTCCTGTGGTTCCTATAGTCGATCGAGCGCGCTGTCGACCGCACGCGCCTCTCCTCGCCGAAGCAACTCCGACGCCGTCGAGACCGCACACTCGAGTTCGTCGGCGACGGCCTCGATACCGTTCCGGCGTGGCACCTCGTAGTAGCCGAGTTCGCGGGCGACCTCGAGTGCCTTTTCCTGCCGTTCCGACAGGCCAGCGCCGTCGACTGTGAGGTCGTTTCGGACCTGCCGAACGTCGAGTGCGACGCCTTCGGGAGTCTCCTCGAGCACTGCTCCGAGGTCGCTGGGGTGACCGACCAGCGTCATTCGCATTGTCCGATCCGATCGGACGTCGATCGGCGGGACGACCACGACCGTTTCCTGTGCGAGCGCGTTCAGAAGCGACGTCCCCTCCGATCCGAGTTCGCGACGGAGATAGAGGAAGAACCCGTCGTCAGTCGGCGTCACGTCGTACTCCCTGACGGCGTCGCGGCCCTCGAGAAAGGACTCGTACGGGTCGGGTTCGCCCTCGACGAACGAGGTGATCGTCTCGACGCCCTCGACCGACTGCCCGCCGAGGATTAGCTCTCGCTCGAGGTCGGGGTCCGTACAGAGCAGGTCGTGGATCGGCGACAGCGCCGACGGATCGTACCGCAGTTCGATCCGGATCGATTTCATAGGTGGGCCTCTCGCTCCAGCTACTTGAAACACCGATAGGTTTCGGGAGTAGTTCGAACCGGTTCGGGCGTCGAGAGAGCGTATGAACTCGCGACCGATTCGATCCTGGCTGATTCGCGGTATCGTTCTTGGGACGCTCGTCGGCGTCGTCGGGTACGCCCTGCAGCGCACTCGGTCCAGTCTCGACCCGTCCGCGTCGGGGAGCGAGACGGACGTCATCACCGAACGCCACGCGACAGCGGCGCTCGTTCGCCGACGCGTCGATCCGGCAGGACTCGAGTCGCTTCGCGAGCACGTCGCCGAGACGGTGGTCGACGGCGATCCGAACCGGCTGCTCGGACTCGAGGCGGTGACGACCGCGTCGCTCTTTCTCACGGGCGAACGCGAAGAACCCGAACTCGTCTGGTACGTCGAAGGGCCGCGGTCGGCGGCCGCCTGGGACGACAGGCAACTCGAGAACGCGTTTCCGATCGACCACGAGGCAATCCTCGAAGACGGCGACCAGTGGATCGATCGAGAACTGCTCGTCCACGCCGTCCATCCCGAGCGACCGCGGACCGCGACCGGCGGCGAGCGACTCGTCGCGTCGGGTGACGAACTCGAGCGCGACGTCGAACTCGTTCGGCTTCCACTCGAGTCCGGCTATCCGGAACGGCTCGCCGAGGCGTTCGCAGGCGTAACTCGGCGGGTCGTCGACGGCGAACTGGAACTCGACCGAATCGAAAACTGGAGCGCCGAGATGCTCGAGGCCGAAGCGATGTTCACGGAGTCGATCTTCCTCGAGCGATCCGCCGACGGCTATACGCTGTGGCAGTACATGGAAGCCGAGGACATGGACGGCGTGTACGAGGCCTACTACGATACCTGGAACCCCGTCGCCCGGGTTGCGGAAGTCGTGGTCGGACGGGTGCTCGAGGAGCCCGACCGCATACTGTCGCTGCCGCTGGGAACGGATACGGAACTGCTCGCTCACGCAGTCGATCCGGACCGGCCGCTGCAGGTCGAAGACTGTTGAGTCGGGAGGAGAGATCAGGCGGCTCAAGAACAGTGCGAAACTCGCTGCGTGCGCCCTCACTGACCGCCGGCTTCGTCCGTATCGCCGGCCAACCCATCGATCAGCGTCTCGAGCGTGTCGATGTGTTCCTCGAACTTCGATTGACCCTCGTCGGTCAGTTCGTAGGTCGTCTGTGGCTTGCGGTCGACGAACTGTTTCTCGACGGTGACGGCTCCGGCGTCTTCCATCCGCCCGAGGTGACTCGAGAGGTTGCCCTCGGTCACGTCGAGTGCCTCGACGAGTTCCGGGAACGCCGTCTCGCCGTGCCGGTAGAGGTAGGCGAAGATCTGCAACCGGGTCGGCTGGTGGACGAGTTTGTCGAACTCCATGGTAGTGTTCGAGTCAGGCAGTGTCGGTATCACGCGCGAGATAGACGTAGGCAGTTACACCGTACACCGCATAGAGGACGCCGAAGATCGCGTACCCCCACTCCTGGAGGGGCGGAACGTGGACCATCGCGACGGCGTAGACGAGAATCCAGACGCCGCCGGCGTAGAAGGCGTACCTGTCTCGAGCGCGGACATAGTACGATTTCAGCGACGCACCGGTCACCACGTAGCTGGCGGCGACGGCACCGATGATCAACGCGAAAATCGTCGCGCTCTCGACGAGCGGCGACGCGTCCGAGAGCAGCGGGGTCACGATGAAGAGGACCGCCAGCAGATACGCGACGATCGACATCGACTGGACCGTAAGATCCGGTTTCGTCGTCGTATCTTCGGGCTCCTCGTAGTCACCACCGACGTACCACGAGTAGAGTATTCCAGCACCCATGAAGCCGCCCCACGACGCGGCGTGTCCCCACCCTGGCAGATCGTAGGTGACGACGGCCTGAGAGCCAAACGATGCGAGCATCGTCAGCAGTCCGTAGACGAGCCAGAGCTGGAACTGCGTGGGATACCGTTCGTGGATTCCCATCGCGTCCTTGATCTGCTCGAGTTCGGCCTCGAGTGCGTCGACGTCGATTTCTCGGTCGTCGGTCATGGTGGTCCCTCCGAGTGGCGCTTCGTCGAACTGTGCGAACGGCCACGGTATGGACGTTCCGCTTTCGTTGCGCCCGTCGGTCGCGGTTCGAACGAACGATTTCGAACGGTCGAGACGGTAGCGAGAGTTGGATCGACGATCATCTGTCGACGTGAACGGAGAAGTTGAACAGGTCGGTGTAGTTCGGTTCGACTGGCGTCACCGCCGCGTGCCCGCGGTCGGTACGGTCGCTCTCGGCGACGGCCTGTCGAACGGTCTCGACGTCACACGCCTCGAGGAAACCCCTGGCCTCTCCACCGAGCGGGAACAGCTGGCCGTCGGCGACGTACTCCTCGGCGACTCGCATCGCCTCGCGACCCGTGACGCGGACGACCGTCGGAACGCGTTCCAGCAACTCCTCCGGCGTCCCAACCGCGGTAATCGTCCCGTCGGGCATGAACGCGATCCTGTCGGCGACGTTCGCGTCCATCGGTCGATGGCTGGAGACGACAGTCGTCGTCTTCGGGTTCGCCTCGTGGCGCTCGAGGAGAACGTCGTGGAACCGCTGGACGTTCGTGAGGTCGACGCCAGCGGTCGGTTCGTCCAGCAGGTAGAGCGGGACGTCGGTACTCATCGTCAGCGCGAACTCGAGTTTTCGCTTCATCCCCTCGGAGTAGTTTTCGACGAGTTTGTCGAGGTCGTCTGCGATCCCGAGGTCGTCGACGTAGGTCTCCCAGCGATCGGTGAAGTTCGGCTGGAGACCCGCGTAGAAGTCGACGTTCTCCCGGCCGGTCAGCGTCTCGACGGCGACCGAGTCCTGGAGAAGAAAGCCGAGGTGATCGCCGGCGACTGCCTGTGGACGCCGACCGAAGACTTCGATCTCCCCCTCGGTCGGGCGTTCACTGCCGGCGAAACACGACAGCAGGACTGTCTTTCCGACGCCGTTCGGTCCCATCAACAGGAGGATCTCGCCTTCACGGACGTCGAGGGTCGCGCCCTCGAGAACCCGATCCCGTTCGTCGGAACCGAACTCCTTGCGGACGTCCCTGCTTCGGAGTGCGACGTCGCTCATGGCATCACCTCCCGTTTGTACAGCGATCGGCGTGTGACCGCGACGGCGACAGCGAGTGCGGCGACGGCGTAGGCGACCAGCAGGGCCACCCCGAGGCCGGTAGCGGGCGGGTCAGGCGGTGCGATTCCGGCATCGGTCCCGCCGATGGCCACGAGGTGGTCGGCGACCAGTCGCGTCGCGAGGGTGTGGGGAAGCAGGTTCAACAGCGCGTCGGGGCCGTGGAAAACCGAGGGATCGGTCCCGTTGTACCCCGAGAGCATGAACGCGACCAGGGCGAGAGAGACCGTGATGATCGAAGCGTAGCGGGAGTTTCGAACGGCGACCGAGACCAGGACGGCGACGGCCATCCAGACGACTGCGAACGCGGCGACGGCGACGAGGACGACAAGCGGCGATCCGATCGTCTGCAACTCGAACCTCGCACCGGTCGCGACGCCGACCGGGAGCACGGCCGCGAGCGCGACCAGCGACAGGACCGTGCCAGCAATCATCCGACCCGCGAGGTCGGCCGTCGGAGACAACGGCAAGGCGCGAAACTGGACGTACCGATCGGCCTCGATATCCGCTCCGAGTTGTTCGCTGAAGCTGTTGAGCGACGCGATAATCGCGCCGAACATCCCGTAACTGATCGCAACGACGCCGAGGACGTACGGCTCGATTTCCGCCGGCACGCCTTCGGGCACGAACACGGTAATCGTCAGCAGGTAGAAGCCGACCGGAAAGCCAAGCGTCCAGAACAGCACCCCCTTGTCTCTGAACAGCTCGCGGGCGTATCGGGCCACGAACGCCCGGGTCTGGGCGATCCATCGCTCGAGGGTAACCCCTCGAGCGGAAGTCGGGGTCGGACTGTGAGCTACGTCAGGAGTCATTCGTTCACCCCACACACCACTCTCCAATACAATAAATCTTGGTATAGAGACTACTTTGTGCTACAAAGTGGCCTGTAGAGACACACAGAAGCAAGATTTGGAGATCGGTCGATGTAGTCGATCGACCGCAGCCGTGGAACTCGAGACGGCAGGAGAACGTCGAAATCCGGTACCCGATCAGAACTGGCGCTCGAACTCGATCAGATCCGAGACGGTGTAGTAGGGGCCACCGAGTCGGCCGACGGTATCCACTTTGGCCGCGTCGATCTGCCCATCGGTCATCACCGACTCGTCGACGTGGAAGTACTCGACGTCGCCCAGGATCGCCAGTCGATCGCGAACCCGCATCGAGTCGTACAGTGTACACTCCATCGTGACGACGGCGTCGGCGACCCGCGGTGGCTCGATCGTCTCGCACTCCGCCCGGTCGACCTCGGCGTAATCGAACTCGCTTTCGTCTGCCTCGAGCGAGGCCGCGGTCGTGTCCATCGTCTGGGCCAGCGGCTCCGTGACGACGTTGACCGCGAACTCCTCGGTCTCGAGGACGTTTCGCGGCGTATCCTTCTGCTCGTCGCCCTCGGCGTAGGGCGTGTTGAAGATCACGACCGGTTCCGCCGAGGAGACGTAGTTGTAGCTGCTGAACGGTGCGAGGTTGTCGACGCCGTCGGTGCTCGTCGTCGAGATCCAGGCGATCGGCCGCGGCGTGACCGCGGACTTGATTATTCGGCCGCGTTCGTTGGGCTCGAGTTCCGCACTGTCGTATTCGGGCATGAGTGACAAGCTATCCTCGAGAGATAAAGCATTACGCGTTCCAGCAGGCATCGCGGCGTTGCGACGGGCGAAGCCGCTCGAGAATCGAACCGATCACTCGAACGCATAGACGGTGTCGTTGTCGACGCCGAACAGTCGATCCTCGGCCGCCACCAGTTCGGAGACGATCGAGCCGTTCGCTGGTAGCTCGCTCGAGGTCGAGACGTCACCGGTCTCGGGTTCCAGACCGGTGAGCGTTCCATCTCGGGTTACTACCCAGACGAGACCGTCGGCGACGACGGGGGCCGTGTTGATGGAACTCTCGAACTCGGTACGCCACTCGATCTCCCCCGATTCGCCGTCGATCGAGACGATCGTCGACTCCGTTGCACCGCTCCCCACACCGCCAGTAAAGACAGTCCCGTCGGCGACCGCCGTCGCCCACATGGATTCTCCGTCGTCGACGTCGTGGACCGTCGCACTCCACTCACGATCCCCGCTGTGGGCGTCGTACGCGCGAACCGTTCCGTCGTTGACCGCACTGACGACTAGCTCGTCCAGTATCGACGGGCTGGTCGCCGGGAACTGCGACGGCGTATTCGTCCAGGAGCGTCGGCCGTCGGTCGTCAGCGCGGAAATGCTGCCGTGGGAAACGAACAGCGTCCCGTTCGAGACGGCCGGTGCGGACGCTGCCTGCGATCCGACGGAGCCGATCGACTGGTGGTCGCCGGAGTCGGGATCGAACTCGTACACGTCGCCGTCACGGTCGACACCGTAGACTGCGTCGCCCGCCGCGACGAACGGGGCATTGAACTCGCCGGCAGTGTTCGCCTCCCAGACTGTTTCGCCGGTCTCGATTCGAATCCCGAAGACCATCCCCTCCGACGTCCCGACGATCGCCAGATCGTCCACGATAACCGGCGCTGTCGCCGGGAACGATCGATCCGGGCCGACCGACTGCCGCCATCGAACGTCACCCGTCGCGCCGGTGATCCCGACCACACCACCCCGTTCGCTCGTGACGACGACCCCGTCCGCCACGATCGGTGGACGCGGATCGTTTGCCGGGACAGCCCAGGTTCGCTCGAGGTCGTCCCGTGGCGGCGTCGCATCGGGGTTTTGCCGTGAGTTGCTGCGGTCGTAGCCGGTCGTCGGCCACCGGCCCACGTCTTCGGCCGGTGTCCGATCACCGAACGAGAAAGCGGTAATTCCTCGATCGTGGCCGACGAAGACGCCCGACGGCGTGACTGCTGGTTCGGCGGTCGTCCGTCCACGATACCACGTTTCCCCGAGAACGTCGCCATCCGAAGCATCCACCACGTAGAGCGTCTCGTCCAGCCCGAGCAGACAGATGCGGTCCGCTACGACGACGGGCGGCGCGAGAACGGTCGTTGGAAGCGATGCCTCCCAGACGACGTCGCCGTCCGCGAGAGAGAACGCCCGTACGAGTGCCTCGTCGGACTCCGAGACGTGCGAGGACCGGTCGTTGTCGACGAAGACCACGATATCGTCGGTGACTGCAGGCTTGGGTCCGTCGACAGCTTCGTCTTCGGTCTGCCAGAGCACGTCGCCGTTCGTGGCGTCGACGACGAATCCGGTGTACTCGTGGACGTAGACGACGTAGCCGTCGACGAGTACGGGGCTGTCCCGATCGTTGACCACCGACGGGAGTTCCGTCTCCCACTCGAGTTCACCGGTCGCTGCGTCGATCCCGACGAGTCGATCGCCGGGCACGGCGACGACCAGGTCTCCATCGGTCGCGACGCTGCCGGTGTAGCCGCCGGCGTCGACCGCCCAGAACCCCTCGCCCGTCGTCGCATCGAGCGCGTAGACGGTGTTACTCCCGGAGACGTAGACGACGCCGTTCGCGACTGCTGGAGAACCGCGGACGTCCCCGTCGATCCTCGTCGACCACGTCGTCTCGCCGGTGTCTGCCTCGAGAGCGAGCACCGCATCGGGTTCGTCACCGGGACGGTTCGCACAGACGTAGAGCGTGTCGTCGACCACGGTTCCCGGGGCGAACGCGCTCGGTACCGTTCCGGGCTCTTCGAAGACGCGCAGATCGGTTACCCACTCCATTTCGCCAGTGTCGGCCTCGAGTGCGACGATACCGCCGCTAAACGGTGCGTCCTCGAGGTCGAACTCCTCGCGATAGGCGAAGACGCGGCCGTCCGCGGCGATCGCACCGAACGACTCGGGATCGATCGCCTCGTGGCGGTGGTCGACCGTCCAGTCGTGAACCGTCGTCTCGATCGACGACTCGCTATCGGCGATCCAGCCGGAGTTCCCGAGATCACCGCCGAACGTGGGCCACGCATCCGACGCCTCGTCCCGGAGATCTACCCCTTCAGTCGAGTCGATCGCATCCGCTTGCTCGTCGTCCGTCGTGCTCGCGAACTCCTCGGTACCGGCCCCACCCAGGTCGGAGAACTCCTCGAGTTCGTCCGAACAACCAGCGACCCCTACGGCCCCTCCGGCAGCGAGTAGCTGCAGGTACCGTCGCCGCTCGATGCGTCGAGTCATACACGAACGAGACAGTCACACAAACTATAACTTTGGGCGCTCGATGCGGCGTTTTACTTTCACCTCGATACGCGAATCCTTAACCGCTCCCGCGTCGAACCGCTGGCAATGGCAGCGACGGACGAGGATACTCCCTCCATCGAGCATCCGCTTCTCGAGCCCGACTTCCTCGAGCGGCGGCTCTACCAGCTGAAACTCGCAGGCACGGCCGCAGACCACCACACGCTCGTCTGTCTCCCGACGGGCCTGGGGAAGACGACGGTGAGCCTGCTCGTGACGGCTCGCAGACTCGAGGAGGTCGGCGGGACGTCGCTGATGCTCGCGCCGACGAAGCCGCTCGTCCAGCAACACGCGGACTTCTACCGGGAAGCCCTCCAGATCCCCGACGACGAGATCGTCGTCTTCACGGGCGACGTCAACCCGGAGGATCGCGCCGAGACCTGGGAGGAAGCGACGGTCGTGATGGCGACGCCGCAGGTGATCGAGAACGACCTCGTCGGCTCACGAATCTCGCTTGCCGACGTCACACACCTCACCTTCGACGAGTGTCACCGCGCGACCGGCGACTACGCCTACAACTACATCGCCGAACGCTACCACGCCGACGCGAAGAAACCGCTCGTGACGGGGATGTCCGCCTCCCCCGGTGGGGACGAGGAGGCCATCCTCGAGGTCTGTGAGAACCTGGGTATCGAGGAAGTCGAGGTGATGACCGAGGAGGACGCCGACGTCTCGGAGTTCACCCACGACACCGACGTCGAGTGGGAACGGATCGACCTCCCCGAGGAGGTACTCGAGATTCGCGACGCCCTCAACGACGTGATCAAGGACCGCCTCGAGAAACTCAAGGAGATGGGCATCGCGAGTTCGACCCAGCCCGACCAGTCCCAGAAGGAACTGAACGCGATGCGGGCCGAACTCCAGAAGCTGATCAACAACGACCAGTCCGAGGGGTTCGAAGGGATGTCGATCCACGCGGAGGTGATGAAGCTCCGCCAGGCGGTGACGCTCGTCGAGACCCAGAGCGTCGAGGCGGTCCGTCGGTACTTCGACCGCCAGCGCAACCAGGCCCGGTCGTCGGGTGCGTCGAAGGCCAGCCAGCGGCTGGTCTCGGACCCCCGCGTCCGCGAGGCTATGCGCAAGGCCGAGGACTTCGACCAGTTGCACCCGAAGTACCGCAAGAGTCGCATGCTGCTCGCGGAGACGCTCGGCCTCGAGGACGGCGAGCGCGTGATCGTCTTCACGGAGTCCCGCGACACGGCGGAGGCCCTGACAGACTTCTTGAGCGAGAGTTTCGAGGCCAAGCGGTTCGTCGGCCAGGGCGACCGCGAGGGCTCCGACGGAATGACCCAGAACGAACAGCAGGACGTTCTGAACGACTTCCGTGCCGGCGAGTTCGAGGTGCTCGTCTCGACCTCCGTCGCCGAGGAGGGACTCGACGTGCCGGAGGTCGACCTCGTCCTCTTCTACGAACCCGTTCCCACGGCAATCCGCTCGATCCAGCGAAAGGGTCGAACCGGCCGCCAGTCGGAGGGCCGCGTCGTCGTCCTCATGGCCGAAGACACCCGTGACGAGGCCTACTTCTGGATCTCTCGCCGGCGCGAACAGGAGATGGAAGACGAACTCCGCGAACTCAAAGGAATGGCCGACGAACTCGAGGAGGAACTGGACGACTCTCAGCAGTCACTCGCCGACTTCGACAGCGGAGCGGAAGTGAAAGACGGCGGCGACGATCCCGACGCAGTCTCCGACTCTTCCACCGGAAGCGAGGGGGTAGCGGATCCCGGCCTGCAGGAGTTCACCGAGGGCGTCGACGGCGACGCGGACGACGTCGAAACCCACGAACCCTCCGCGGAAGGTGAGGCGATCGAAATCGTCGCCGACCAGCGCGAGATGGACGCAAACATCGCCAGGGATCTCTCGAGGCGAGAAGAGATCGACGTACGACTCGAGACGCTCGAGGTCGGCGACTACGTCTGCTCGGACCGGGTCGTCGTCGAGCGAAAGTCCGTCGCTGACTTCGTCGACTCGCTGGTCGGCGGCGACCGCTCGATCTTCGAGCAGGTCGGCGCGATGGCCCGCCACTACTCCCGGCCGATCGTGATCGTCGAGGGCGAAGGGTTGTACGAACAGCGGGATATCCACCCGAACGCCATTCGGGGTGCGCTCTCGAGTCTCGCGGTCGACTTCGACGCGAGCGTCCTGCGAACGGAAAGCGAGGAGCGAACGACCGAACTGCTGGCCGTGATCGCAGGCCGCGAACAGGAGACCAGCGACCGCGAGGTGTCGGTCCACGGCGAGAAACAGTCGAAGACGCTGGCCGAACAGCAGGAGTACGTCGTCTCCTCGATCGCCGAAATCGGCCCCGTCACGGCTCGGTCGCTGCTCGAGGAGTTCGGCACCGTCGAGGCGGTAATGATCGCGAGCGAGGAAGAGTTACAGGAAGCAGAGGGCGTCGGACAGGTGACCGCCGAACGGATGCGAGAGGTTATCGGCAACGAGTACACCGGGCAGTAACGTCCGTTCGACTCGAGGTGCGACGCCTCGTGGGTGGGGAGAATACTGGCTCTGCCGAAGCCCTTAGCGATGAGAAGAATCGACTACTGAATACAGAGCACGGATGTAGCAAGTCGAGGGTGATGCGAACTGAACAGAAGGGAATCTACTGTTTGGCTTATGCACCCTGCCACCGTATCCAGTTTCCATACGATTCGAACTGCGCAATCTGGGACTCGGTAACATCTCCTTCTTTGAACGTTACTAGCCGGTATGTAGGCCGCCCAAGTCCTTCATCAGGATCAATTGAGAGCCAGTGAACAGGTTGTTCTGTGCTATGATCGGAAAGAAGTGACCGGAGATCCGCGATCGTACTTTCTTCAAGTTGATAGAGAACGTGTGTGCTGAACACGATGAGATCGGCTTTATTCGGAGCGGCCAACAGTTGAGTTGGTAATTCAGCAACGGCATCGCCTTCCACGAGAGATGGCTGTTTCTCACGTGCGATGTCAATAGCACCTGTGAGTTGCTGGTGCCGGCGAAGTTGATTCGGGTGAATCAGGGCATGAAGCCACCGTGCATCCTGTTCTGTGGTTACATCAAGCGTATGTAGATCAATGCCACGCAGGTGAGTGATTGTTGGAAGGTCCTGAGAAAACGGTGGTCGGTGGTCACCACGTACCTCTGTGGTGATCGTCACGGGGGAATCGCTCTTCCCAATCTCACCAATTGCATCGAACTCGTATTGGTACTGATCCCAATTCAGGTTCAGTCCTGCACTTGTTCCGATTTCGATTTGAGCTAACAGATTGTGTTCTGCAATTCTGGAGACGTGCTCAAACGCCGGAAGGAGGATCGCTGACCGGCCGACATCATTCGTCTGACACCGACGCGTTGCGATTATCGATCGCAGCGTATCCTCGTTTGTTACACAAAAATCCCGGAAGTGAGGGACAGGGTCTTCATCAGGACCGTTTCGGTTACAGGTTGGATAAAACTGGGCAAGTGGATGATCTCTTCCCTGGAGAAGCAGTGAATGTACCGCTGCAAGCAAGAGTTCTGGCTCGGGTTGACTCACCGATGCTTCTGACGCGATATCAAGAAGGTGATCGTCGGTGGCCGTTGCCTCCGCTACTGTTGCATACAGTGGACACTTGTCTTCTACCCATCCTGCATATCGTAAGAACGTATCAGAGATATCCACGATTCTAATCGAAGCGGTCATGTTGTAAATCCTACCTTCCTAACTCGACGATCTATGGGGACCGTCCACTTTTACTGACCGACCACCACCCCTTCGAATTTCGTTCCCGATTCACTAAATCAGCCGATCAGCACACCTGTGAACGTATCATAAACCGTTTGGATAGTCGTTGTCCTGAAGTTGCTCTCTCAGATGGTGGAACGAGAATTTTACCTTCCCCAACTCGTTATGGGTGCGGTAGGTAACAGAACGATATGGACTGCGCTCGACGGAAGGTGATACAGTCGGTTTGTCTCGGGAGTGGTTTTGTCGGTATTAGTGGGTGTCTTGGGAACAGTGAAGCATCGTCAGATAGCGCGTCACAGAACGCGAACAATGGAGCAGATGAGGTCGTAGATGAGCTTCCAGAATATGAGACCGGACCTGAGGGAGAAGAAGAGTATCGAGATCGATCTGATGAAATCTCAGACGCTCTCTACGACGCGTTATCTGAACAGGACTGGTTCATCGAAACGGGTCGAACTGCCAGCGGTGCTGAGTGGGTAGTGTTCGTCCGTGTTCACGATATCGAACCGGCAGAAGAGTATGTACCTACGGAATGGGGTGGTATCGATATCGAGGTCGAAAAAGGAGACTCTCCTGAACCAGAGTAAAAAACACGGAACAAACGGGGCAGAATCTGACGATTAATGGGCAGACTAACGATTTAAGTCTCGTGTCGCATTCTCGCCCTGTGTTCAGTACGGCTACCGAAGCCTCTCACCAAAGCTGGATTTCAGCAGAGCCAGGGGACTGGTGACGAAGAGAGAGTACGAACGCGAGTTAGGAAGCAGCGAGACGGAGACGGTCAGCGGAGCGTGTTCAACGTCTCGCTCGCCTCACGTGCGGCCTCGAGACACTCTTTTGCGTACCGCGGATCGTCGGCTGCCGCGGCTTCGGCGGCGAACCGCTCGAGGGCTTTCTGGAGCGAGTCGTGGGCATACTCGAGGTCGCCGTCGAACGATCGACGCGAGCCGTTGCGATCGGGCGCGGGAGACGGACGAGCGGATCGAGACTCGGAGTGCGAGGCGGCCCCGTTCGTTCGGGCCGGCTCGTTCGCGCCGGTCTGGGATGGCTGGGGCTCCTCGGTACTCGATCGTTCCTGAAGGCGATCTCGAGCACGGTCGCCGAGACTTGCGTCGTCGCTGTCGTCGCTCTCGGCGTCTACTGGCGTCGATCCAGTAGCGCCCGCGTCGCCGGCCTCGGGTTCGTTGGGTTCGTTTGCGGCCTCCTCGGCAGGCTGGGCCTCGAGGTCAGTGCCCTGGACGGCGTCCGGGTTGCCGTGACAGCTCGGACAGAAGGTGACGCCGTTTTCCTTGAACAGTGGGTCGCCACAGGTCCCACAGTGGGCGTTCGTCATGGTCGCACCCTTCAACAGGAGGTCGCTCATCCGCTGGGTGGCCTCCCGTTCGGCCTTGTCGCGTTCGTACTTCTCGCGAAGCTTCTCGCGTTCGGCTTCCTTGTCGAAGTCGCTCATATTCATCTAGACGGGTTTGAGGGTCGAAAAGGCTACGACCTCGGTACCCGGTTCGTCGGCGGGATCGACGACGAATATTTGTTCCAGTGAGAGAAAGACAACAACATGACTGGTCCCTGGTCTGACGGTACTGGCGACGGCTGGCCACGACGTACCGTCCTGGCGACTGCCCTCCTCGGTACTGGCGGCTGTCTGGCCGAACCAGAATCGAACGACACCGACGAGATCGAAGAGTCGGACGGAGACTCGAGCGATGGTACCGCCGAGTCGAACGAAGCCGCGACCGAGTACGACGATTCCTGGCCGGCGTTCGGCTTCGACGCAACGAACGTGGGGCACAGTCCGGATGCAGTCGGGCCGACGACGGGGGAAGTCGCGTGGGTCGTCGATGGCGGAACACCCACGATGAACTGTTCACCGATCGTCGCCGACGGAACGGTGTATACGGCCGCGACGGGCGGCGACGGAGGGTTGTTCGCGATCGATCCTGTATCGGGGTCTGTCCACTGGGAGTTTGAAACCGACGGCTACGCGAGCAGCGCATCCGGATTCGACGGCGAACGGTGTTACGTCGGGACGTGGGACCACCGGTTTCACGCCATCGACGCCCACACCGGAGAAGAAGTGTGGACGATCGAACCGGGCCACCGCTTTGGCGACTCGTCGCCAGCCGTCGTCGACGGTGTCGTCTACGTCGGTAGCTACGGCGACGCGCCGATGGTCGTCTCGGGACCCGAAGACGAAGAACGGTTCGAGACACCCGCGATCCTCGCACTCGAGGCCGAGACGGGCGAGGAGCGGTGGCGATACGACGCGTTCGACGAACGCGACAGTATCAGTTCGTCGCCTGCGGTCGCTGGCGGAACAGTCTCCGTCGTAACACCGACGGGCGAATTGCTCGCCCTCGACGCAGCCAACGGAACCGAACGCTGGCGGCGCGACCTGGACGCCCACAGCGACTCGTCGCCGGCGGTCACCGGCGGCGTCGTCTACTGTCCAGCGGGACGGACAGTCGACGAATCCGACGTTCGCGGCGGTCTGTGGGCGCTCGAGGCGGAGACGGGTGAACCGCTGTGGTCGACGGAAATCGACGACGTGAGTCTGCGAACGTCACCGGCGATCGCCGACGGCGTCGTCTACCTGGCAGGGTCGACGAGAGAAGTGTGCCCCGGGCTCGCGGAGGACTGCGAACCGTCGTCGTCGGGAACGCTCTACGCGATCGACGCAGACACAGGCGAGACACAGTGGACCGCCGATCTCGAGCCGGATACCCGTTCGTCACCGGCGGTCGCGGACGGAACGGTCTACGTCGGTAACGGGACGACGGTATCGGCGATAGACGTCGACGGGGAGACGAACTTCCAGGTCGATCTCGGCACCGCCGAAGAAGCCGACGACGTGCGGTATCTCGACTCGAGTCCGGCCGTTGCCGACGGCCGTGCGTACGTGGGGGCGAACGACGGCCAGTTGTACGCGATCGGGAAGTAGCGCCCTACTCCGTCCGGCGATACATCCCCTTCGAGGCCGGCCGAGTCTCCTCGTAGCCGAACCGTTCGTAGAAGCCGTCGACGTCCGCCATCAGGTTCACGTAGGCGTTCGGCGGCGCCGTCTCCTCGATGTAGGCCTCGAGGTGTTCCATGATCCGCGTCCCCAGCCCCTGGCGCTGGTGGTCCGGATGGACGGCCATGTCCGAGATGTGGTAGACGGTGCCGCCGTCGCCGACGATCCGACCCATGCCGACGACCTCGTCGGTCGGTTCGTGGACCGCGACGACGCCGTAGACCGAGTTCGGGAGGCCGCGTTCGATTCCCTCGAGCGACCGGGGAGACATCCCGGCAACCTCGCGCAAGTGGGCGAACGTCTCGGGGTCGGGGAGGTTCTCGCGGATCGCGTACGGGTCCGATCGCGTCTCGTCGCTGTCGCTCATATCGGGAGGCTCGTTCGAAACGAAAAGGTGGTATCGGTTCGCAGGCGTCGGTTACTCGAGTGCCCGTTCCACGGCGTCGACCGCGGCTTCGGGCGTTTCGACGGTCTCGAGGGTGATCTCGGCTTCGAGCGCCGAAACGTCGTGGGTCTCGAGGCCCACCACGGGACGGTCGTAGATGCCGGCAAAGCCGATTTCGGTGAGCGTGCCGACGCCGCCGGCGAGTGCGATCACTGCGTCGCCGTTCAGGGCGACGAGGGCGTTTCGGGCGTGACCGAGGCCGGTTGCGATCGGGACGTCGACGTACTCGTTGGCTCCCGCTCTGCGTTCGCCGGGGAGGATGCCGATGGTCGTTCCACCCTCGGCTTTCGCCCCGCAACAGACGGCCGCCATCGTCCCGCCGCGGCCGCCACAGACGACCGTGTGATCGCGCGCGCCGAGTTCGCGCCCGACCGCTTCGGCGCGGTCCGCCTGTTCGTCGGTAATCGTCCCGCCGCCGATGACGCTCACTCGCATACTCGGACGAGCGTGGTCCTCGTTCATGGTCGATTCGATCGAGTCGGGAAACGAGAGCGACAGACAGAGGTTCGACGTTCGACGAAATAATCCTCGTCATACCCCTCAAAAATAGGAATTTTCGACGGATTTAACGCACAGGGAAGCGACCGTTTACGTGGTATGACGAAAGTTAGCGTGGTCGGCGCGGCCGGGACGGTCGGGGCCGCCGCTGCCTACAACATCGCGCTTCGGGACATCGCAGACGAACTCGTGCTCGTCGACATTCCGGACAAGGAAGACGACACGATTGGACAGGCTGCCGACGTCAACCACGGCGCAGCCTACGACGGAAACACGACGGTCCGACAGGGCGGCTACGCCGATACGGAGGGATCGGACGTCGTCGTCATCACGGCCGGCATCCCGCGCCAGCCAGGACAGACCCGCATCGATCTGGCGGGCGACAACGCTCCGATCATGGAGGACATCGGCTCCTCGATCGCCGAGCACAACGACGACTTCATCACCGTCACCACGTCGAACCCGGTCGACCTGCTGAACCGACACCTCTACGAGACGGGCGACCGCGCCCGCGAGAAAGTGGTCGGCTTCGGCGGCCGACTCGACTCCGCCCGGTTCCGCTACGTCATCAGCAAGCGGTTCGACGCACCCGTTCAGAACGTCGAAGCGACCATCCTCGGCGAGCACGGCGACGCCCAGGTGCCCGCCTTCTCGAAGGTCCGCGTCGACGGTCAGGACCTCGAGTTCGACGACGACGAGAAAGAAGACCTGCTCGAGGAGCTCCAGACCTCCGCGATGAACGTCATCGAGAAGAAAGGTGCCACGCAGTGGGGCCCCGCCACGGGTGTCGGCCACACGGTCGAGGCCATCCTGCGGGATACGGGCGAGGTGCTGCCCTGCAGCGTCAAACTCGAGGGCGAGTACGGTCACGAGGACACCGCCTTCGGCGTCCCCTGTAAGCTCGGCTCCGACGGCGTCGAGGAGATCGTCGAGTGGGACCTCACCGGGTTCGAGCGCAACGAGCTCGGCGAGGCCGCGGAGAAGCTCTCCGAACAGTACGACAAGGTTTCGTAGACTGCGTCCCTCAATAGGCGAGATTATTTTCCGCGGAGCGCAGTAGCGTCGACCTCACTCCTCCAGCAGCGGTCGAACCGAAACGACCAATTGGCGTTTCGAACTATCTCCTCGAGTGACATCGTACGATGCGGTGCTGTTCGACAACGACGGGATCCTCGTCGAGCCCCCACCGGTCGATACGCAGACCGAAGCCACGCGAACCGCGTTCGGCGAGGTAGGTGTCGACGAGCCCGATCCGGAGCACGTCGCCGCAGTCGTCGACGGCGTACCCGTCGATCGACTGAACGAGATCTGTGCAGCCTACGACCTCGAGCGCGAGCGGTTCTGGGCTGCTCGGGAATACTACGACGAGCAGTCCCAGTTGACGGAGTTTCGGGACGGGACGCGGCGTTCGTACAGCGATACCGGCGTCGTCGACGACCTCGAGGTCCCCTGTGGCGTGGTGAGTAACAACCATCACAGCACTCTCGAGTTCGTACTGGAGTACTTCGACCTGGAGGAGAGCTTCGACACCTACTACGGCCGCGAGAAGACGATCGAGAGCCTCGAGTTGAAGAAACCGAACACACACTACCTCGAGCGTGCGCTGACAGATCTCGAGGTCGATTCCGCGCTGTACGTCGGCGACAGCGAAAGCGACGTCGTCGCCGCCCAGCGAGCCGGCCTCGAGTCGGTCTTCGTCCGGCGGTCACACTGTCAGGACGTCGACCTCGAGGTCACGCCGACCTACGAGGTCGAGGATCTGCACGGGGTGAAGCGGCTGGTCCAGGGATAGGGAGTCACCGCTTCCGGACTCGCATCTCGACAGGGCCGGGATCGAGCGACACCTTCGGCGTCGGATCGATCGATTCCGTCACTCGCTCGAAGTCGACGCGCCGAACCAGCATCGCCAGCGAGAGTTTGAGTTCGGTCATCGCGAACCGCATCCCGATGCAGTGACGCGAGCCACCGCCGAAGGGGAAGTAGGCGTACTCGGGTCGGTCGTCGGGGTCGGCAACCACGGAGCGGCCGTTCTCGTCGTCCGCCAGCCATCGATCAGGCCGGAACGCGTCGGGCTCGGACCACCAGCGCCCGTCGCGGTGGATGCCGTACATGTTCAGCTGGACCGTCGTTTCCGGTCCGATCCGGTAGCCGGCGAGTGCGGTCTCCTCGTGGGGCTCGCGCTGCAGGAACGGCAGCGGTGGGTAGAGACGCATCGCTTCTCGGCCGATGGCCTCGGTGATCGTCAGGTCGGGCAAGTCCGTAAACGTCGGATCGCGGTCGCCACAGACGGCGTCGACCTCTCGCTCGAGTCGCGCCCGGAAGTCGTCGGCGTCGTCACCGGTCAGCAGCCAGCAGGCGTAGGTCAGCGCGGTCGCCGTCGTCTCGTGGCCGGCAAGCAGGAACAGCTGTAGCTGGTCGGTGATCTCTTCGGCCGTCGGCTGCGAGCCGTCGGGGTACTCGCCGGTCGCGAGCAAGGAGAGCAAATCGTTGCCCTCCGCATCGGATCCCCGGCGCTCCGCTACCAGGTCCTCGACGAGGGATTCTATGTCCGCCGTCGCACGTCGGTACTCGCGTTCGGCGCGGCTCGGCAGCCACGTCGGGAGCACGGCACGGGTGCCGAAGAACTCGCTGTCGCTGTACGCTCCCATGGCGTGGACCCAGCGCCGTACGCGGTCGGCGCGTTCGGTCTCGAACTCTAAGTCGAACAGGGTCCGGGTCAGTGCCCGCAGCGTCAGCGCCGACATCGACTCCCGGACGTCGATGACTTCGCCGTCCGACCAGTTATCGACCAGCCGTCCAGTTTCCTCGACCATGTCGTCGGCGTAGGACTCGATTCGGGCCGGCGTAAAGGCGTTCTGGAGCAGCATGCGCTGCTGTCGCCAGCGCTCGCCCTCCGCGAAGAACAGCCCCTCGACGTCGAGAAGGTCGCTGAACTCGTGCTCGAACTCGCCGCGCCAGAACTCGCCGTCGCGGGCGACGGTTACCTCCTCGACGAGTCCGGGATCAGAAACGACAACGAACTCGCGGCCGAATGCCTCGTACCGGGCAACGTCGCCGTACTCGCGCATCGACGCGAGGAACTCGAGCGGGTCGCGTGCGAACGCGAGGGTGCTGTCGACCAGCGGGAGCCCCCGTGGGCCGGGCGGCGGCGTTCCGACCGCCGCTCGCGTCGGTCCCGTGTCGCTCTCCGCGTCGGTCGTCGGTTCTCGGTCGTCCCCCGTCGTGCGTATCTCGCTCATACGCGTTCGTTCGGCGCGAACGACTGTCGGTGCTCTCCCGAAGCACTGAACTTCTTTAAGTATCGACGGCGAACGGCCGGTATGCAGTCGGCAGACCTCACCCTCCGGCTTCCGCCGTCGATGCAACTGCCCGCGCCCGAGGATCCGCTCGAGTCGTTTCAGCGCGAGGAGGTGCTCTCCTGGGAGGTCGATCCCGACGCCGAAACCGTCCGCTTTCTCTCGCTAATCGTCGGCGATCCCGGCGCGCTCGGAAATCTAGCCGAGGATCTCGAGTCAGTCCACCGGTACGACGTCACGCCGGTCGACGAGGACACGTTCTACGGCTACGTCGAGATGGACCTGCGGGCTGCCGACGCCACGCTACTAGGAACGTTCGACGTCCCCGGGCTGGTAGTCGTCCCGCCGATGGTCTACACCGGCCGGGAGAACGTCCACGTTACCGTCCTCGGGGAGCCAGAGGCCATGGCGGGTCTGCTCGAGGAGGCTCCCGAGGACGTGGAAATCGACGTACAGCGCGTGAGCGAACACCAGCGCCGCTCAGAGACGCTCGCGGGTCGGCTCACGGCCAGACAGTTCGAGGCGCTCGAGGTCGCCCGCGAGGTGGGTTACTACGAGGTGCCCAGAAGCGGCGAACTGGCGACGGTCGCGGGGAAACTCGAGTGTTCCGAGAGCGCGGCGTCGACGCTGTTGCGGTCGGCAGAGAAGAAACTGGTCGATGCGGCGTTACGCCGATAGAGAATCAGGGGATCAACTGCTCGCCGTCGTCGTCGTAGATTTTGATCGCGTCGACGGGACAGGTGCGAGCGGCGAACTTCGCGTCGAGTTCCGCGTCCTCGGGCACCTCGCGAACGAAGACGCCGTCCTCGACCTCTTCGCTGTCCTCGAGGATGGCCTTTCCGCGTGACTCGTCTTCCACGAAGGCGTCCCACTCGGCGACACACTGGAACATCCCGATGCAGGTGTCCTCGTCGAATTCGACTTTCATGCCTCAGCGTTCGTCCGAGGGGTGTAAAGCACTGACGGGACCGATTCGGACGGTCGGCCCGCAACCGACGCCCGTGTGGTACGTTAGTCGGAACCACATGTCATCATGATTTTATTATCGGGCGTCGCGTCCGTCGTCCCATGGCAGCCGATCACCGACCCGACGTGCAGGACCGTGAACGCGCCGACCCGCTCGGACGGGCGATGCTCGCCTACCAGCGCGACGAACCCGGTCGGCTGCTGTATCGCGACGGCTCGAGGACGCAGGACGGTCGCGTTCGCGAGTTCTACTTCCAGCCGTCCGACGAGTGGAGCGACGAGACAGTCGGCGTCCTCGAGCGGCTGTGCGATCACGAACCGATCCTCGACGTCGGCTGTGGCGCGGGCCAGCACGCGCTGTGGTGGCAGGACCGCGGCGTCGATGCGGTCGGGATCGACGCGAGTCCGGGAGCCGTACGGTCAGCGCGGGAACGCGGCCTCGAGAGCGCCGCCGTGATGGACATGTTCGACCTCGCGGTCGCCGACGAGCGGTTCGGAGCCGTCCACTGCGTCGGCACACAACTGGGACTCGGCGGTTCGCTCGCGGGAATCACCGACCTCCTCGAGCAGTTCGCCTGCGCCACCGACGACGCTGCCGTCGCGGTCGTCGACAACTACGATCCGAGACGGCTCGACAGGGAATTCTTCGGTTACCGGCCGGATCCCCGCGAGGGAATCGCCCACCGGTGTTTTCACCTCGAGTTCGTCCGCGAATGCGACGGAACCCGCGAGCGGACCGTCGGACGGACGCTGCAGTTCCTGCTGTGTTCGCCGGAGCGACTCCGGGAAGCGGCCACCGAAACTCCGTGGCAGGTGGTCGACGTAATTCGTGGAGAAACGAGCGACGGAGAGGCAGATGCCCACTACCGGGCGATACTCGAGACGGACGCGACTCGAGGATGACAGCAGTCGGTCGCTGGGGAGCCGAAGGAACGTTTTTCAGACCGGTCGTAGAAACGAGAGACGGATGGTTTCGCTGTCGTTTGCCGTACTCGTTGGAACTGCGATCGTCACCTGTCTGTTCATGGCGTGGGTGCTCGGCGCGAACAGCAACTCGCCGCCCTTTGCACCCGCAATCGGGGCGAACGCCATCTCGACGATGCAGGCGGCGTTCGTCATCGGGATTCTCGCAGCCGCGGGCGCGCTGTTGCAGGGCGGAGCCATTTCGGAGACGGTCGGTGCTGACCTGATCGACGGCGTGGCGATCACGCCGCTTGCGGCCACAGCCGGACTGCTCACCGCAGCGGGGTACATGGCCGTCGGCATCTACACGCGGTATCCGATCCCCGCGGCGTTTGCGACGACGGGTGCGATGGTCGGCGTCGGCCTCTCACTCGGTGGCGACCCTGCCTTCGGGACCTACCAGCGACTCGGTACGTTCTGGGCGCTCGTTCCGGTCATGTCCGGCGGGCTGGCGTACACCACCGCCACGATCCTGCGTCGCGACGACGTACCCGAGTCGGTTGGCGTCCCACTGCTCGCCGGTATCGTCGGGGCTATCGTCGCGAACATCCGGTTGGGCGTCGTTCCCGATCCTGTCGCCGACCAGGGAAGCATCGCTCGCTTCGTCTCCCGGCAGTTCGGCGGCGGTCCGACGATCGTCGCCGACGTCGACCTCGGTACCGTCCTCGTGACGATCGCCGCTGGCGCGCTTGCGTTCTACTGGGTTCGAAAACGGGTGCTCGTCTCCGTCGAACAGGGGATCCGCTCGTTCCTGCTCGTCCTCGGCGGGATCGTCGCCTTTTCGTCCGGTGGCTCGCAGGTCGGACTCGCGACCGGCCCGCTCGAGAATCTCTTCCGGGTGGAACTCGGCCTCCCCGGGATCACACTGCTCGCGCTGGGTGCGACCGGCCTTCTCGCTGGCGCCTGGATGGCAGCGCCGCGGCTGTTGCAAGCGACCTCGAGGGAGTACGCCCAGCTCGGCGTGCGACGATCGATCGCGGCGCTCGTCCCCGGCTTCATCGTCGCACAGCTTGCGATCGCACTCGGGATCCCGATCTCGGTCAACAACATCATCCTCTCTGGGGTGATCGGCGGTGGGCTGGCGGCGGGCTCTGCTGGCGTCTCGAAACGAAAGATCGGATTCACCGTCACGTTCTGGCTGCTGACGCTCGGGAGTTCGATCGTCGTCGGCTACGGGCTCTACCAGGCGCTGGCGGCCGTCATCGGTGGCTAATGCTTACGACGCCGGGGTCGCCAGGTAGCTCCCGCCGACGGCGAGGATGCCGACGAAGACGCCGAACAGTCCGATCGGTGGCGAAATGAACGCGATTCCCGTACCGAAGACGAGCGCACCGATACCGATCCGCCAGACGATCGACTTCGGGTTGTATCCGCAGTGAGGACACTCGTAAACGTCTCGAGGAATCTCTTCCTCGCAGCGAGAGCAGACGTACGCCGGTTTCATCGTCGAGCGTGTCGCGTCGAATTCACCAAATAGTTCCTCATTCGAGGACGGTCACCGGTTCTGACGTTCGCTCGACGACCGTCGCTGCGATCCCTCGGCCGAGAAACCGACGCATGAACCCGCTCGTCTCTACCCCGTGACCGTACATGACGACGTGATCGATCTCCTCGTCGCTCGCATACTTCGGAACGGCATTGCCGGGACGTCCCTCGACGGTCTCGATCCGGACCCGATCCTCGACCGAAGTCTGGTCGACTGACGCAAGCAATTCCCTCGAGCGTCGTCGCGCCTGCGTCGACCGATCGTCGTCGCGCTCGAGAACGCCACCTTCGCTGAGCGGGGCATCCAGTGGTGTAACGACGGCGAGCAACGTGACGTCGGCGTCGGGGAACGTCTCGAGGGCGTAGGCAAGCGCCTCGTCTTCGTTGGGTCGGTCGAGTGTCGGGACGAGGACGTGGTCCGGATCGATCATGTGACCGGGTTCGGTCGCGACGCCTATCGATCTATTGCCACGCAGGAGCCAACCCGACCGTACGTACGACGATCCTGCCAGTCTCATCGACCGGTCGTTCGTCGACGCCGACCCGGCACATCTCCCCCGACCGCTCGAGCGATCGACCGGGAGACGACAGTTTAAACCACGGGACGCGCCAAACGCGAGTAATGAACGTCGAGGAGCTGTCGGGGCTCCCGCCCGGGGCGATCGAGCACTTCCGACAGGAGGGGATCGAGGAGCTCTACCCGCCACAGGCCGATGCGGTCGAGGCCGGCGCGACGGAGGGCGAGAACCTCGTCGCCGCGGTGCCGACCGCCAGCGGGAAGACGATGATCGCCGCCCTCTCGATGCTGTCGGCGATCGAACGCGGCGGGAAGGCACTCTACATCGTCCCCCTGCGAGCCCTGGCCAGCGAGAAGAAGGCCGAGTTCGAGGCCTACGAACAGTTCGGCGTCACGGTCGGCGTGACGACCGGCAACTACGAGTCGACCAGCGACTGGCTCGCCACGAAAGACATCGTCGTCGCGACCAGCGAGAAGGTCGACTCGCTCGTCCGAAACGGCGCGGACTGGCTCTCCGATCTCACCTGCGTCGTCAGCGACGAGGTCCACCTCATCGACGACCGAAACCGTGGGCCGACGCTCGAGGTGACGCTGGCCAAGCTCAACCAGCTCAATCCAAATCTCCAGACCGTCGCGCTGTCGGCGACGGTCGGCAACGCAGACGAAATCGCCGACTGGCTGGACGCCGAACTGATCGACACCGACTGGCGGCCGATCGACCTCAAGATGGGTGTCCACTACGGCAACGCCCTGAACTTCGACGACGGCTCGACCCGCGAGGTGGCCGTGCAGGGCTCGGAGAAACAGGAAGCCGCGCTCGTCCGCGACATCCTCCAGGAGGGCGGCTCCTCGCTCGTGTTCGTCAACTCCCGGAGAAACGCCGAGGCTGCGGCGGATCGGCTCGGCGGCGTCGCGACAAACGAACTGACCGCCGAAGAGCAGGCCGACCTCGCCGACCTCGCCGACGAGATCCGCGACGACAGCGACACCGAGACGAGCAAGGACCTCGCGGACTGCGTCGAACGCGGTTCCGCCTTCCACCACGCCGGCCTCTCGAGCACGCAGCGTTCGCTCGTCGAGGATGCCTTCCGCGACCGACTGCTGAAGGTGATCTCGGCGACGCCGACGCTCGCGGCCGGCGTCAACACGCCAGCCCGCCGGGTCGTCGTCCGCGACTGGCGGCGGTTCGATCCCACGGCCGGCGGGATGACGCCGCTGGACGTCCTCGAGATCCACCAGATGATGGGCCGTGCCGGCCGCCCGGGACTCGATCCCTATGGGGAGGCCGTCCTGGTCGCGAAGAACCACGACGAGAGCGAGGAGTTGTTCGACCGCTACGTCTGGGGAGATCCCGAACCAGTCCAGTCGAAGCTGGCGGCCGAACCTGCCCTCCGAACCCACGTACTCGCCACCATTGCCTCCGGGTTCGCCCGCACGCGAGAGGGACTGCTCGAGTTCCTCGAGGCGACCCTCTACGCGAGCCAGTCGAGCGAGTCGGGCCGACTCGAGGCCGTCACGGACGACGTGCTTTCGTACCTGGAGCGGAACGACTTCATCGAGCGCGAGCCGCCACGCGGCTCGAATCACTCGAGCGGGGTACCGCGAGAGCGCGAGGGTGGGGACGATGGGAGCGATGCCGAGGGCGCGTTCACCTCGGCCGCCGAACTCGCCGAGGGCGGCGAGGACGAGGAACTCGAGGCGACCAACCTCGGTCACACGGTCTCACGGCTCTACCTCGATCCGATGAGCGCGGCGGAAATCGTCCACGGCCTCGAGGACGCCGACGAGCGACCGACCGCGCTGGGGCTCTACCAGCTTATCTCGCGGACGCCGGACATGTACGAACTCTACTTGCGCTCCGGCGAGGACGAGGAGTTCGGCGAACTCTACTACGAACGCCAGGCCGAACTGCTGGGTGACGAGCCAAGCGAGTTCGAGGAAGAACGCTTCGAGGACTGGCTGGCCGCGCTGAAGACAGGGAAACTGCTCGAGGACTGGGCCGCCGAGGACGACGAGGAGCGGATCACCGAACGGTACAAGATCGGCCCCGGCGACCTGCAGGGGAAAGTCGACACCGCCGAGTGGCTGCTCGGTGCCGCCGAGTCGCTGGCCCGCGAGATCGACAGCGAGTGGACCGTCGCCGTCCGCGAGGCCCGCGCCCGCGTCGAGCACGGCGTCGGCGAGGAGCTACTGGAACTCGTCTCGGTCGGCGGCATCGGTCGCAAGCGCGCCCGGCGGCTCTACGACGCCGGCATCGAGGAGCCAGCCGACCTGCGGACCGCCGACAAGGGCGTCGTCCTGAGCGTTCTCAAGGGGAAGAAGACCGCGGAGAACGTCCTCGAGAACGCCGGCCGCGAAGATCCCTCGATGGACGGCGTCGAACCGGCGAGCGGGGACGCGACGGCCGACTCGAGCGACGACGCGGAAGAAGACCGATCGGCGGAGACGGCACATGCCGAGGAAGCCGACTCCGACGACAGCCAGTCCAGCCTGGGTGATTTCTGATGGAGCTACTCGAGTGCACTCTCACGATCGACGACCTAGATTCGTTCGTGACCGACCTCGGCGAGATCGGCGACGACCACGACGTGACGATTCAGGCGTTCGACGCCCGCTATGTCGCCGACCGGACCCACCTCGAGCGGGCCGTCGAATTCGCCGACAGAGCCATCGAGCGCGACGAGAACGTCGCCCGCGACCGGGCGGTCGAGATCCTGCTGTACGCGGCCGGCCGACGACAGATCGATCGGGCACTCGAGATGGGCGTCGGCGAAGGCGAGAACCGGGCCGTCGTGCTGGTCGACTCCGAAGACGGCGATCGGGACGCCGAACGGAACGCACTCGAGACCGTCTCGGAACTCGACGCTGTCCGGGAACAGACGTCCACGCTCGAGTCGGTCGACGAGGAACGGCTCTGTACGTTCTTCGATATCACCGACGCCGAACGGGAGGCGACCGACGCCACGCTCGGCGACCTAGTCGGCGAGCGGGTGGCGCTGCTCGAGGTCGAGAAGTAACTGGAACTGGTGAACTCGAGAGAACTCCATAACTGTTCTTCCCGTAACACGCTCAGAAACGTCGGTACGACGTTATTTTCGGTCGATCCGAACCCACCAAACATATGGTAGTTCGTCGCCAGAGGTTCGACGATGATCAGGAAGGTGTTCGCGCTCGTGGTCGTCCTCGGCGTCTGTACGACCGGCGCGCTCGGTGGGCTCTACGCCGTCGGCGCGGTCGGGATTCCCGACGCCGGCCTCGAGAACAACGCGTGGGGCGAGGTCGACGACGAGCGGATCGAAGTGGTGACGACAGTCTGGATCGACAACCCGAATCCGGGGATCGAACCCGACGATCTGTCGCTCGAGTACGATCTGGCGCTGAACGGCGTGCACCTGGCGTCGGGATCGGTCGACGAGGTCGCGGCTCCCTCGGGGAATACGACGACGGAGATACGGACTGACCTCCGGTACGGACAGCTGTCGGACTGGTGGGTCTCGCATATCGAAACCGACGAGGTGAGCACGCTCGAGGCCGACGTGACTACCCACGCCACGCTCGGACCGCTCTCGGGGTCGCCGTCCTACACTCACGAGGACGAAATCGAGACCGATCTCGAGCCGATGATCGAGGACGCACTGGCCGAGCAGGAAGGCGAGTACTCGCTGTCGCCGGTATCGACCGGGTCGGGCGTCCAGAGCGAGGTCCTCGAGCCGACCGTCGAGATTCGAGACACGAGTGCCGAGTGGGGCGAGGTCGACGACGAGGAGACCGAACTCTACCTGACCTACGAGGTGTACAACCCGAACGCCTATCCGCTGCCGACACCGGCATTGACCGGCGAGATGGAGTTCAACGACCGGATCGTCGCCGACTGGGACGCCCACGACGTCGAAGTGCTCGACGCAGCCAACGACGCGGCGATCCCGCCGCGCTCGAGTCGCGAGATCACGTTCGTCGCCACGCTTTCCAACGACGACGCCGTCGACTGGTTCGCGACTCACGTCGACAACGACGAGGTTACGGACGCCGAGTTCCGCGCGCAACTCGCGATGAGCGTCGCTGGCGAGACGGTGACGATTCCCGAGGATGGCGATGCCATCCGCTGTGAGTACGAGATGGCGACCGCCATCTTCGTCGACCAGGAAGCCGGGCTGACCGAGGAAGGCTGTGAGGTTCTCCCGTGGGCCACGCCCGAGGAGGGCGACCTCGAGGAGGTCGGCGCGGCGAACGACCCGGACGATGTCGAGTACGACGACTCCGACGAAGACGGTGCCGGCCTCGGAATCGTCGGGACCGAACTGGTTACCCTCTCCGGCTGAACTGTTTCTCCCGACTTCGGTTTCGGCACGCGACACCGCTTCGGGCGACACTCACGGAAATTGATAGCAGCCGAACGTTTTCGTCACCGACGGTGAAGGGCGGCCTGCTACCATGCAGGCAGCACGACTCCACGAGTACACCGACGAGATGGACGAGGCACTCGAGATCGACGAGATCGAGCGCCCGGAGATCGATCGATCGGACGGCGTCCTGGTCGACGTATCGGGCGCAGGCTGGTGCCAGACGGACAACCATATCGTCGAGGGGATGTGGGAAGAGTACGTCGAGCAGGACCTGCCGATGACGCTGGGCCACGAGAACGCCGGCACTGTCGCCGAGGTCGGCGACGAGGTCCAGCTAGTCGAGGAGGGCGACCCCGTCATCTGTCACCCTGTCCAGACCTGTGGCATCTGTCGCCCCTGTCGGCTCGGCGAGGAGATGTACTGCGAGAACCAGGAATTCAACGGGCTGACGACGGACGGCGGCTTCGCCGAGTACGTTCTGACGAACGAACGCGCGGTCATCCCGCTTCCCGATAGCATCGACCCGACCGAGATCGCACCGCATGCCGACGCAGGGATCACAGCCTACCACGCCGCAAAGAAGGCCACAGCGGATCTGAACCCCGGCGACACCTGCGTCGTGATCGGCATCGGCGGCCTCGGTCACATCGGCGTCCAATGCGTCGACGCGATGAGCGCCGCCGACATCGTCGCCGTCGACCTGAAAGCGGAGGCACTCGAGCTGGCAGCGGATCTCGGCGTCGGCCACACCGTCGACTCGAGCGAGGAGGACGTCGCCTCGGTCGTCGGGGACCTCACCGACGACGCGGGCGCCCAGCAGGTGCTCGACTTCGTCGGCCGCGACGAAACGACCGAGCTCGGGCCGGAGATCGTCGCACAGGGCGGCGACCACCACGTGATCGGCTACGGCGGGCACGTCCACGAGCCCTGCCAGACGCTGGTGTTCGGCGAGATGTCGTACCAGGGCGACCTCGTCGGCCAGTACACCGAACTCCAGGAACTGGTCGCGCTCGTCGAGCGCGGCGACGTCGAGTTACACACCGAGCGTCACGACCTGGGCGAGATCAACACGGTCGCGGAACGACTCGAGCACGGCGAGATCGAGGGACGAGCGGTCGTCACGCCGCCGTAATCTCCCCTCTCACCCCGGCAAGAAGATATTGATCACCGTCACGACGATCCCCGCGAGCCCCATCCGAACGGCGGCGACGTACCAGCGCTGTCTGGACAGCGTCGAGAGATAGATGCCGAACGTCGAGAGGATCGCGACCCCGACGGCGATCGACGCAGCGACCGCCTGGAACATCGTGAAGACGACGCCCTCGAGCGCGAGCGGCGACAGCGTCAGCAAGATGGCGAGGATCGGGCCGGACGCGCTCGCGGTGGCGTGGACGATCTGTGCGGCGCGGTTCTCCCGTTGGACGCGCGTGTCCTCGAGTTCGGTGAGCATCGCCTGTTCGATCCGTTCCTGTTTGGCCATCGCTTCGGCGCGTTCGATCTCCCAGACGCTCCAGACGCCGGACGTTCCCAATCCAACCGCTGCACCGAGACCGATGGCGATCGCAGTGAAACCGTCATCGATTCCCGAGAGGTAGGCACCGACGACGACGCCGATGCTGGTGAGCGTCCCGTCGAAGCCGTTCGCGACGAAGTATCGCCGGGAGATCGACCGGACGTCGTCTTTCTCGAGGACGCGCCGGATCCTGTCGAGACGGCTCGCCATCGTCAGTACCCGAGCAAGGGATCGTCGACTGTCCGTTCGCCGCAGGCGACCTGGTCGATCGAGTGGATCGACGCGCTCAGGTCCTGAATCTCCTCACGGACGGCCTCGAGGTCGAGGTCGTCGCCCTCGAGTGTCACCCGTAGCGTCTTGACAGTCTCGTCGACCTCGACGACCGTCGCAGTGGCCGCGTCGACACACTCGAGGTCACCCAGCTGGGTCGTGAAAGGAACGACGCCGGGATCGTGCGGTTTCAATACGTCGAGGACGAGTCGCGTGATCGGAGCCATACCCGTTCGAACGGCAGGCGGATTGAAAGGTCTACGGACGCCGGCGGCGGCACGCTCTTGTGCGATCCCGTGATAGCCCGGGTATGGCTACCCTCGAGGACACACTCGAGATCGGCGGCGTCGAGGTCCCGAACCGGCTCTACCGTGCGCCGTTGCTCGAGTGTGCGGGCAACGGCCCCGACGCGATCGAGACGCTGATCGAGGACCTGGAACCGGCCGCGGCGTCGGGCGTCGGCCTCATTTTTCAGGGTGCAACGATCGTTCGCGGTGACGGCGGCTGTGCCGCACCGGGGATGACCCGCGTCCACGACCCCGAGTTCGTCTCCGAACTCTCGGCGTTGACCGACCGGATCCACGACCACGGCGGTCGGATCTTCCTGCAACTCGAGCACGGCGGACTGCGGAGTATGGAGACCTGGCACGCCGAGTACCGCCGGCAACAGCCGGACCTCGAGCAACTCGCAGTCTCGGAGTTGCCCTGGCAGTTACGGCTCTTCGATCGACTCGGCTTCCTCTCGTACGACCCGCACGTCCTCTCGACGGCGGAAGTGTACGAACTCGCCGCGGATTTCGGCCGCTCGGCGGCGTACGCCGTCGACGCCGGTTACGACGGGATCCACATCTCCGGAGCGAACATGGGCATCGTCCAGCAGTTCCTCTCGCCGTTCTACAACCGCCGCGACGACGAGTTCGGCGGGAGCCCCGAAGCACGACTCGAGTTTCTCGCCGTCGTTCACGACGAGATCCGCGACCGGGCCGGCGACGTACCCCTGATCACGAAGGTACCCGCCGAGACCCCCGCACCGCCCGCTCCCGTCGTCCGGCGAAAGCTTTCGCTCGAGGACGGGGTCGAGATCGCTCGTCGACTCGAGAAGATCGGGTACGACGCCGTCGTCCCCGTTCAGGCGTCCGTCGTCTGGGACATGAGTATCGTCCGCGGCGAGTATCCGGAACGGGCGTGGAACAACGAGGCGCTTCGCGAGGAGTACGACGCAGCCTTCGGCGGATCGAACCGGAGGCGACTCGTCGCGCTCGGGAACTGGCTCGAGTCGCTGCAGTACGACTTCGAACCCGCCTGGAACGCCGAGTTCTGTCGACGAGTCCGGGAGGAGGTTTCGATCCCCGTGCTCGCCGAAGGCGGTATTCGAGAGCGCGAGCAGATGGATCGGCTACTGGGGCGCGACGCGAGCGAGACGGAGCCGGCCTGTGATATGGTCGGGATGGCCAGGCCGTTCTACGCCGAACCGCGTCTGGGCGCACGTCTGCTCGAGAGCGACGACGATACACGGGTTCTCTGTGAGAGCTGTAACAACTGTACCGTCCCGCAGGCGACCGGCGCACCGGGGATTTGCCGGACGCCCGACGTGTTGCAAAAGCGGGGCGAACTCGAGCGGGAAGGTGCCTACGATCGAGCGTAAGAGCGTATTCAGGCGGTGACGACGCCGTTCGTCGCCTCCTCGAGCGTCAACTCGCGGGTGTAGTCGGGCGCTTCTACCTCGAGTAGGGAGTCATCCTCGAGGCCGGCGAAGTGAAGGGTCAGTTCGTAGCTGCCGTCGGATTCGACGGCGCTGACCTCGCTGCGGTCTTCCTCGAGCGTCCGGACGTGGACGAACTCGCCGGCGTGCTCGGGATCGGTCCGGCCCTGGACGGTGTAGGCAGGGAGGTTCTGGCTGGCTTCGCTCCCCTCGACCGGGTGTCCCGACTCGACCCACGCCTGAAGGCCCTCGTCCAACGCGTAGACGTTCTCGTAGCCGTTCGCGATCAGCGTCGCGGCCCGCTGGCCGGCGAGCAGATGCGGACAGACGCAGTAGGTGACGATCAGGTCGTCCTCGGACCACTCCGCGACCGGGTCGTCCGCGCCGCCGTCGGGGGCACTGCTCAACACGGCGCCCGTGATTCGGACGTCTCGGTACTGATCCGACTCGCGCGTATCGACCATCCGTGCTTCCTGTCGGCGATACCAGTAGACGACGTCCTCGAGCGGGGCGAGTGGTACCTCGACACCGCCGAACGTCTCGGTGTCGTAGGCGGCGGTATCGATCTCGCGTTCCGGCGGGACGTCTTCGGGTTCGGGGCCGTAGCCGTCCGGAGCGTCGCCGCCGAGACAGCCAGCGAGGCCTGCGACCGCGAACGTTCCCGTTGCAAGAAACTGCCGTCGGTTCATCGACAACTCGTAGGAAGGGGAGGCCAATAGTGGTTCTGGTGAGCGAATTTCCCACGAGTAAACCGATAGTTGACCCCTTCGTTTCAGGTGGAAATCGAGAGACGGCACTGGGGAAGTCCTCGAGTCGAAATTGCGAGAGAAGTAGTCCATCCTGGATTCGAACCAGGGTCGAAGCCCCCAGAAGGCTTCAGGATTGGCCACTACCCCAATGGACTATGACTGCAGCCATTCGTAGTCGGCGTTCGTATTAGAGTGTTACGAACTCGTTGCACCGTGCGAGAATCGTACGAATGCCGAACCACTGACATTTTCAGTACGTTAGGCGGTCGTCGATAGCGATTATCGGCCCTCGAGTCGAGTGAGGGCCGCCTGGCGTTTCTCGACGACTGACTCGATCCGGTCTTTCTTGTCCTCGGGGTCCTCGAGCCCCTCGAGCCAGTACAGCGAGCTATAGAACGCCACGACGTCGCCGATCTCGTCCTCCGAGAGCAGTCCGAGGTCGTCGGCCGCGGACTCGTAGATCACGGGCGGTTCGACGCGTTCGGTCACCTGTTCGTAGCCGCCGTCATCGATCAGTTCGTCGACGTACTCGTAGGCTCGAAGCTCTTCGGCGAACGCCCGCCGGAGCCGACGGGTCGCATCACGCTCGCGTTTCCAGTAGAGCAGGTACGAGCCGGCGGCCGTGGCGATCGCGCCGATTATCGCCCCGAGGACGAATCCGACGGCGGTATCGACCATACGGGTTCCAGGCGAAACGGGCGGGTAAAGCTACGGCCGGCGGTGAAGAAGGAACTTAGTCTTCGGTCGTCGTCTTGTCGACCTCGAGTTCGCCGCGATAGATCTCCGCGCCGTCCTGGGCGACCTTCTCGGCGAGGACGGCACACTTGACCCGCATCGGCGAGATGTCGACGCCGAGCATGTCGATGATGTCGTCGCGGTCCATCTCGAGCAGTTCGTCGACGGTCTTGCCCTGCAGTTCCGTCGAGAGCATGCTCGCGCTGGCCTGGCTGATCGCACAGCCGTCGCCGGAGAACGCGACGCGTTCGATCCGCTCCTCGTCGCCCTCGTCCTCGAGGACGACGTCCATTCGAATCTCGTCACCACACATCGGGTTCTCGCCGATGTGGGTGAAGGTTGGATCCTCGAGTTTCCCGTAGTTGCGGGGGTTCTTGTAGTGGTCGAGGATCTGCTGTCGGTACATGTCCGAGCCCAGTCCCATCGTTACCTCCGAATAGACTGGTGAGTTGTAAAAGGGTTCCGGGGCTCCGGTGCTCACGGTATCGAAATCGGTTACGTCGGCTGGTGTACGGGAAAGTCGAGACGCAGTCGCACACCGCAGCGCGGAAACGGTTGGTGGTCGATGCCGCTACGTCTATCCCTGGTCGATCGGGGGATTGAGGTAGCAGGCGTCGACGATGACGAACACGCCGATGGTTGCGGCGACGAGCATCGCCTGGACCATCGACACGTTCGCCACGGTCGCGACGACCAGTGCAACCGCGAAAGCGACCGGGACGACTCCGAGCAGGAGGTCGTACCGGTCGGCCGCGGCGAGAACGTCGACCAGGGCGTCGAACGGGTCCCGTCGGGGACGGCCAATGAGTTTCTCGTACACGGGTTCTCACCTCGGCGTCGCCCACTAGGGGAAGGCAGCTAAAAAAATCCTCCGCCAGTTTGTAGTTGTTTTTCGATCACCGATCGCCAGCGACTTCCGCGTCGAACTGGGCGACGTACTCCCGAACGAACGCCGTGCGTTCGTCCGCGAGTTCCCGGCCGACGTCGGTGTACATTCGGTCCGCGAGTTGCAGGATCTTCTCGTGGATGTGGTCGTACTGGCTTTCGTCATCTGTACCGCCTGCTCCGATTTCGTCGGGAAGGACCGACGACCCGTGGATCGGCGACCCGATCTCACCACCGAACGAGAAGACGCGAGCGATCCCGACCGCACCGAGGGCGTCGAGGTTGTCCGCGTCCGAGAGCAGTTTCGCCTCGAGCGTCTCGGGTTCCGGGCCGGTCGAAAACCGGTGGGAACGAACGCAGTGTGTAACCTGTTCGACCGTCTCCGGCGACGCCTCGAGGTCCTCGAGGATCCGTTCGGCTTCCGCCGCCCCCCAGTCAGAGTGGTCGTCGATCTCGCCGCGATCCTCCTTCTCTCGACCGATATCGTGCAGAAGGACCGCGAGTCGTAGTATCTCTTCGTCGGCCGACTCCGGATGGCGCTCGAGCAACGTTTCGGCGAGTGACTCGACGCGCTGGACGTGACGCCAGTCGTGGGCCGGCGATGCCTCCTCGAAGTACGGGCGAGCACGGCGACGAGCCGCTGCGATCATAGCCCCGTCTTTCCGCGAAACGGGAATAAGCGATCCGATTCGTGTGGAAGCGGTCAGCTATCGGGATCCTCGACCCGCTGTCGTTCGAGCGGCCGATAGTCATCGACGAGCTGGTCGGGAATCGCCGAAACGTTCGCGTACAATGCCTCGAGGACGACTTCGACCTCTTCGAATCGCTCGCCACGGGAGGCACGAAACGGATCGCGTTGCCACTCGACGTAGCCTCCGTCCTCGAGTCGCGGAAGGTGATGGTGGCGCAACTGAACGCGTATTTCGTCCGGATTCGACGGTCGATTCGGGCTTTCGGCAGCGGCCGGCAACGAAACGTAGCCATCGTCTTCGATAGCCACGAGCGCATCGACGAGCTGACGTCGCGGTTCGGCGGCGAGTACCTCGAATACGTCGTTCCATCGGGAAGCGGCACGATCATGACGGCGTTCCCGGTCGAGAGACATATCAGTCTATGTGAGGTGCAATATAATAAATATTGGTGGGGAATTCACTCGGTTGTGTGGATTTCGACGGCGAGAGCCTGAACGAACGATCAGCCGAATACGCGTTTGACGGGTCGAATCGGCATCAGACGGAGTGAACCGAGCGATCAACTCGAGGGCACCCTCGCGTAACACCAACTACTCGACGTCCGTTCGGAGCGTGAAAAGCCGCCGACGTGAGAAAAGCTACGCGAACAACTCGCGTGCGTCCTCGAGTGCCGCCACCAGTTTATCGACTTCCTCCCGCGTGTTGTGAGACCACCTTTTTCCTCTCGGGTTCGCTCTCACTCCGCTCGATCGAACCACTCGAGCAAAAATCTGGACCAAAAAGCCGCTCACTTCGTTCGCGGTTATGCAAACAACTCGCGTGCGTCCTCGAGTGCCGCCACCAGTTTATCGACTTCTTCCCGCGTGTTATAGACGTAGAACGACGCTCGCGTCGACGCGGGAACGCCGAGTTTGTCGTGGAGCGGCTGCGTACAGTGGTCGCCCGCGCGGACGGCGACCGCGTAGTCGTTCATGATCGAGGTCAGATCGTGGGCGTGGACGCCCTCGAGGTTGAAACTGACCAGGCCGCCGCGGTCGGGGCCCGGTTCTGGGCCGTAGATCTCGACGTCGTCTTCGGCCTCGAGTTGCTCGTAGGCGTAGCGGGCGATCTCCTCCTCGTGGGCCTGAATTCGGTCCATGCCGATCCCCTCGAGCCAATCGATCGCCGCGTGGAGACCGACGGCCTCCGCGATGGGCGGCGTGCCGGGTTCGAACTTCCAGGGGAGTTCGCCCCAGGTCGACTCCTCGAAGGTGACCTTCCGGATCATCCCGCCGCCGTAGAGGTAGGGTTCCATCGCCTCGAGCAGGTCCTGCTTGCCGTAGAGGACGCCGATTCCGGTGGGTCCGGCCATCTTGTGACCCGAGAAGGCGTAGAAGTCGGCGTCGATCTCTTTCACGTCGACGGGCCGGTTCGGGACGGCCTGTGCGCCGTCGATAAAGGAGAGCGCGCCGTGTTCGTGGGCGAGATCGGTAAGTTCGCCGACGGGGTTGACGGTGCCGAGCGTGTTCGAGACGTGGACCGCCGAGACGATGGCCGTGTCGTCGTCGATCAGTTCGCGGGCGTGATCCATGTCTAGCCGCCCGTCCTCGTCGATGCGGATGTACTCGACGTCCGCGCCCGTCCGCTCGCCGATCTGTTGCCACGTCACCAGCGAGGCGTGGTGTTCCATCTCCGTGAGGACGACTTTGTCGCCTGGACCGAGTTCGTTCAGCCCCCACGAGTAGGCGACGAGATTCTCGCTCTCGGTCGTATTCTTGGTGAAGATGACTTCCTCGCGGCCGTCGGCGTTGATAAACCCGGCGACGCGGTCGTGGGCCTCCTCGTAGGCGATCGAAGCCTCCTGGCTGAGATGGTGGATCCCGCGGTGGACGTTCGCGTTGTACTCGCGGTAGTAATCGCTCATCGCGTCGACGACCGGATCCGGCGTCTGGGTCGTCGCCGCGTTGTCGAGGTAGACGACCTGCTGGCCGTCGAACTCCCGCTTCAGAATCGGAAACTCCTCGCGGATCGCCCCGACGTCGAACGACTCGAGGTCCTGTCGACTCATTACGTGACTAGCAGGTACCGCACACAAAACACTCCTTCGGTTCCGCCAGTACCGTTTCTCTCGAGAGCCGAACCCGTCAGGCCGAGACCTCGAGAATCCGTGCGTCACACTCCTCACAAGTGATCGCGTACACCTGATGGGAGCGACAGCAGGATTCGACCGTCTCCTCGTCGAGCGAGATCGACCCGTCGCAGTCAGGACAGGACTCGACGAACGCACGAAGACCGCTCGCGAGTTGACTCCGGTTCTCGAGGGCGAGCCGATCCCAGTTTGGCAATCGGTCCTCGAGTACCTCGACCGCGGCGAGATCCGCGAGCACGGCGGCACCCGACTCCCAGCGAGCGGCGATTCGGCCGTCGGCCCGTGCTAGAGCGCGGTCGGCGGACTGTTCGAACTCGATCTCGTCCGGATCGACCTCGAGGAAGGTCGCGACCTGTCGCTCGCGGTCGCCGTCCCGCAGCGCCTCGAGTGCAACGTCCCAGTCCGTCCTGACGGCCTCGGTGAGACAGAGGTCGTCCTCGGGTCCGTCGGCATCCTCGACCTCGTCGCAGGGAGCGACGATCCCGTGCTCGAGAAACTGTCGCTCGGGGTCGACATGGTCCGGGATGGCGACGTCCTCGACTTCTGGTTCGGCGGTTGTGTCGGCATCGGCGTTGCCCTCGATCTTCTCGAGTCCGCTCCCGGGTTCGGGAGCCTTGTCGAACTTTGCGAGCAGCCACTCGGGGAAGTATCGTTTCGTCAGCGTCGGCGTCCCCGGAACGAGGTAGCCACGAAAGTAGATCGCGGCGAGCGAGAACGCGAACACGACGGGTGCGGCCAGCGGCGAGACGACGGCGACCACGACCGCGAGAACGACTGCGATGACGACGTTGACCGCGGTACAGGGAATGCAGCGATTCTCACCCGTGTACTCGGGCTGGCGGAGTCGCTCGAGGACGCTCGACTCGTTCGGCCGTTCGGATTCCATACCCGGTGGAACCAGGGCAGTCGGCAAAAAGGTACGGTCCGTGACGTGTTTACGGATGGGGCGGACCAGCCGCTCGCAGCGAGTCTATCGCCCGGAATATTCGCGCTCGCGCTCGTCGTCCGGCTCACGAATCTCGTCGACGACGTCGGCTCGAGCGGCGGCGCGTTCGTCCGTCTCCGAAAGCACCGCCTCGAGTTCGCGTTCGAACTCCGCTTCGGATAGGTCGCCACGCTGGTACTGGGATTTGAGTTCGTCCGTCGGGGACAGCGTGGACTCGGTCCGAGGCTCGCTCGAGTAGGCAGCGGGAGCGTCGATGCGGCCGATCAGCGAGAGGTAGATCGGCCACAGCGTCACGAGGGTGAGGAGAGTCAGGAAGACACCGGCGGCAGCCGCCCCTGGAACGAGCAACAGAGAGCCGATCCAGGGGTTGACGAGGAATCCGAACGCGATCATAAGCGAGTAGATCCCGACCGGGCCAACGACCGCTGCCAGCCCGAGACGTCCGCGCGTTCCGTCGGGCGTGTACGTTTCGACGAGGCGATGGAGGCCGACGCGGATCGACTCCCGCGGAGGAGAACTGGGCATGCGACGAAGTACGTGTCACTACCCCATCAGTATACTGCTCGTACGGGTCGCCGATCGAAGACGAACCGACCTAGTACAGCCGTAACAGCTGCGCGTGTCGCGTCGAGCCGACCTCGAGGACGTTCGCCTCGTCGATAAAGCCCTCCTCGACGGCGAGGTCGACCGCTTTCGTGCCGACGATGTTGGCGACGTCGGCGCGGGCGAGGCTGTCGACGACGGCGTCCTCGTCGGCCTCGTCGCCGCCGTAGAACTCCTCGGTAACAGTCAGCGAGATATCCTCGGATTCGAAAGTCTCGCCGAGGACATCCGCATCGCAGACGGCGACGAGCAGCCCTTCCTGTGTCTCTCGTTCGTTGACGATCATCGCTACTCGAACTCGAACTCCCGGTCGTGTTCGGGGCCCTCCTCACCGGTTCGGCGGCCGGGGTCCATGATTCCCCCTTCCTCGGACTCGAACGGGCGACCGGGCTCCTCGAGACCACCGGCACCCCCAGCGCCGCCAGCCTGTCCGCGCCCGTCCATCCGATCCTCCATGACCTGCTGTTCGGCCTGCTCGAGCATCTCGTTTGCCTCCTCTGCGACCTGCTCGGCCTCGTCGTACTCGCCGAGTTCCTCGAGGATCTCGGCTTTCTCCTCGAGCACCTTCGCGTTACGCAGGCCAAGTCGGATCGCGTTGTCGATACAGTTCAGAGCTTCCTCGGCCAGCCCGCGCTCCGAGAGGAAAAAGGCGCGGTTGAACCAGCCCTCGGCGAACCGCTCGTCGATCTCGATGGCGCGTTCGGCGTGCTCGAGTGCCTGGGCAGTCTCGCCGAACTCCCAGAGCGCGTACGCGAGGTTCGTCTCGGCAGTGGCAGCGTGTTCGCTCTCGTCGTCGATCCGCAGGGCCTCGCGGTGGGCACCGATCGCCTCGTCGTACTCCTCGAGTTCGGCGTGGGCGACGCCCTTGTTGACCCACGCCTCCTGTTCGGCGCGGTCGTCCTCCGCGAAGTGGGCCGCCCGCTCGAAGGCTTCGGTCGCCTGCTCGTAGCGGTTGATCTGCATGTAGTTCAGCCCGACGTCGATCAGTTCGCTCGTGTCGACGGCGTCCTTGTCGATGCTGTGCTCGTCGAGCGTGTCGGTGACGACGCGGGAGTCGACGGGGTCGACCTTCGCCGGGTCGACGCCGAGTTCCGGCGGGTCCAGGTCGAACTCGTCGTACGAATCGTCGAACCCCTCCCCTTCGGAGAAGCTGTGATCGCGATCGTCCTCTGGGTCGGTCATTGGCGGAATGTGGCGGCGAGGACTGTTAAGGTCTGCGACCTACGGAAATCACGGTACCCGACGATACACAGGAGGACAGTCGATCGAGACGACCAGCGTGAAAACCCGTGATGCGCTCGAGAAACACGACTCGCTATCCCTCGATATGCGATCGCGTGTTCGATCACTCTTCCTGCTATCGAGCGTTCGACCATTCGCATCCTGCTATCGTGGCAACGAGGAGTAGCCACGCCCTCCCCAGCCGACTCACTCCCTCCGGTCGTTCGTCCACCGGGAGACACGAGCGTCTCCCGAGCCTTCGTTCGGTCGCGGGACTCTGTCCCGCGCCTCTCACGAAGACCTCGCACGAGTCGAGGCGCGGCTCACTCGTCGTTCGCCGCGCCTCCGCGTGCGCCATCTATAGCCCGACCGCTAAACTGTCGTCCGTCGTCACACTCGCCCACCGAGCCGTCTGGTCAGCGTCCGTACCGACTGCGTGACTTCGGCAGGATGCGGAAGCCCGAGCCGGTAGCGAATCCGATCCTGCTGTTTGAACGGTTCGAACGCCGCGGGCTCTCTCAGGTCCCAGATCTCGGCCGGCGTGTAGAAACGCCGGGCGTGGCGCTCGAGCACGGCGTTTGCCGCCCGGCGGCCGGCTTCGTTGGCTGACTCCATCGAGGCGAGATCGGCGTTCGTCCGCACGTAGTCGCTCGCGAGCGTCAGGTTCTGGACCCCGACGTCCGCCGGCGGCCGGTTGCGGAGAGAGCCGACGGTGTTGATCAGCAGCGGCGACCGGTTCTCGACGCCGTCGTCGGTCTCGACGATCGCCGGATCGAGGAACCAGTCGACGAGCAGGTCGTCCGACAGCGTCGTTCCGGTCACGTTCAGGTGGGCCTTTAGCTGCGTCCAGATTTCCGTCGCGATCTCCGCGCGGGTACACTCCCTCGCGGGTTTCCGGTAGACGATTCCAGACGTCTCCCAGTCCGAGGCGATCACCGAGAGCACGCCTTCGACCGCGTCGGGGCCGCGTCGTCCCACGTCGTACTCGTCGTCGGTCCAGAACTGGCGCTGCGAGATCGACGTCAGCGCCCACGGCGAGTCGGTGTAGACCTGGTGACCCCGCGTCAGTTCGACGTCTTCCGAGAGGTAAAACTGGATGCCGTTCATCCAGGCCGTCTCGAGCCGTCCGATCCGGCCGAGTTCCGGCGCGACACGAGCGAGTTCGGGCGTGACGAACGTCGGGGCGACCTCGACGGGGACCGCGAGGACGTACTCGTCTGCTGTAACTCGCGTTTCATCCGCCAGTACGACGCCAGTAACCTGCTGGCCGTCGAACTCGAGTCGCCGTGCTGGAGTGTTCGCTCGGAGGTCGACGCCGAGACGCTCGAGGTAGTCGAGCCAGGGCTCGATCCAGGCGACGCTGGTCGGCGCGTTCAGCACTTGCTCTGTCGGTCGCGTGGGGTCGAGCTGGCCGAACAGCAGTTGCAGGTAGATCGTTCCGATCGTCCGGGCGCTGCCCAGCTGCGGGCGGAGAGCGACCAGCGCCTGCGTGGCGTAGGCGAGGCGGTCGCGACACTCCGGCGAGCGGTTCTCGGCGTCGATGAAGGACCACCACGAGACGTCGTCGAGTTCCTCCTCGCGGCGGCGATCACAGGAGGTAAGCAGGTACAGCAGTCGCTCGAGCAGGAAGCGAACGTCCTCCGGCGGCAGATCCTCGGCGAACGCCGGGCGGAGCGCCTCGAGCCAGCCCCGCAGCGAGTCGGGCGTTCGGGTTTCGGCGCGCTGTCCCGGCCCGTCGACGGACGCGATCAGCGTCGCGTCGGTCTCGACCAGGTTGTCCGCGACGGTGCCGTCCCCGTCGGGAATCCGCTCCATCGTGTCGATCACGTGGCGGTAGAAGGCGGGGAAGAAGCGAAAGCCGTGCTCGCCGTGCAGCGGTGGGCTCTCCGTCTCCGGCGTCGCGGGCATCGATCGGGCCTTGCCGCCGAACTCGTCGGTGGCCTCGAGGACGGTCACGTCGAAGCCTCGCTCGGCGAGTTCGTGTGCTGCCGTGAGGCCGCCGATCCCACCGCCGATCACGGCGACGTCGGTGTCTACCATTGAGGGAGACAGGCTCTCGGTCGACATAACGGGCGACCCTAACGTCTGTTGGTGACCGTCACCGTTGAGTGTTCGGCCCGCGAACCGCCGTCCATGCGACTGTTCGTCAGCGTCGACCTTCCCGACGAACTCGCGGAGCCGGTCGCCGACCTCCAGGAGGAGTTCTCGGAAGCCAGCGGTCTCGATTTCACCGATCCCGGACAGGCCCACGTGACGATGAAGTTCCTCGGAGACGTGGGTGAGGATCGACTCCCCGTCCTCGAGTCGGAACTCGAGGCCACCGTCTCCGACGCCGACGTCTCACCATTCACCGCACGCTTCGGCGGTCTGGGGGTGTTCCCGACCCTCGAGTACATCAGTGTGCTCTGGCTCGGGGTCGAGACCGGCGGCGAAGAATTGACGGCACTACACGAGGCGATAGAGGAGCGGACGACGGCGATGGGGTTCGACCCGGAGGATCACGACTTTACGCCACACGTCACGCTCGCCCGGATGAAACACGCCGGCGGGAAGGACCTCGTCCAGGACCTCGTGCGGGAACGAGACCCCACCGTTGGCGAGATGACCGTCGATGAGGTACGGTTGACCGAGAGCACGCTGACCGAGGACGGGCCGGTGTACTCGACGGTCGAACGGTTCCCGCTCGAGTAGTCGGGCCTTAGATGGACAAGATTTTAAGCCACCGCGGGCTACGTCCGGCTACTATGGGTAAGAAATCGAAGGGCAAGAAGAAGCGCCTTGCCAAACTCGAGAACCAGAACAGCCGCGTTCCGGCCTGGGTCATGATGAAGACCGACATGGAAGTCACCCGGAACCCGAAGCGACGCAACTGGCGACGCAGCAGCACTGACGAATAACCATGAGTGCAAGTGATTTCGAGGAACGCGTCGTCACCGTTCCCCTGCGCGACGTCAAGAAAGGAGCCAACCACGAGGCCGCAGATCGGGCGATGACCATCGTCCGCGAACACCTCGCGAAACACTTCGCGGTCGACGAGGACGCCATCCGACTCGACCCCTCGATCAACGAGACGATCTGGTCGAACGGCCGATCCAACCCGCCACGGAAGCTCCGCGTTCGTGCGGCCCGCTTCGACGAAGAGGGTGAGGCCGTCGTCGAGGCCGAGGTCGCCGACTAAACTTGCAACGTCTCGCCTTCGCCGGGTCGGCCTACGTCGGCGTCTTCGCCCGCGCGACCGACTCGTGCGTGCTCGTTCGCCGCGACGTCGACGACGACGTCGTCGCCGACCTGACCGACGAACTCGAGGTGCCGGCCGTCCAGACGACCGTCGGCGGCTCCTCGACGGTCGGTGCGCTAGCGACGGGTAACGAAAACGGCCTGCTCGTCAGCTCTCGCGCCCTCGAGTACGAGCGCGAGCAACTCGAGGAGGCCGTCGACGTCCCCGTCGCGGAACTGCCGGGCAGCATCAACGCCGCCGGCAACGTCGTCCTCGCGAACGACTACGGGGCCTACGTCCACCCGGATCTGCCCCGGGAGGCGATCAAGATCGTCAAGGACACCCTCGACGTGCCGGTCGAACGCGGCGACCTCGCGGGCGTCCGCACCGTCGGCACCGCCGCGGTTGCGACCAACTCCGGGGTGCTCTGTCACCCGAAGGCGACCGACGAGGAACTGGACTTCCTCGAGGACGCCTTGGACGTCCGGGCCGACGTCGGCACCGTCAACTACGGCGCGCCACTCGTCGGTTCCGGACTGGTCGCTAACGAGGCTGGCTACGTCGTTGGCGAAGACACGACCGGACCGGAACTGGGCCGGATCGAGGACGCGCTGGGTTATCTCGAGTAACGCGCTGTCCGACCTTCGTCTGTTCTTTCTCGACGATTCTCGATGCGGCCGATCGTGTTCGAAGCGTTAGCTGCGGCTGTCGCTCGCGGCGTATCGTGCAGGACGAACCGTCGTCGAACCCACCTCGACGGTGAAGATGGTCGACTCGTCGCTACTGGCCCTCGATGGGACTGGAACTACGTCGGTGGTTGCCGTCGTCTCGCCGTCCACTGCTACCGAAACCGTGTAGGACTGGCCGTCGGCGAATCGTCCCGACCGAACGTCTCCGTCGCCAGGAGCGAGCGTTACGTCGTGGTGGATCCGTTCGGAACCGTCCGTTGCAGAGAACGTCACGCCGAACGTCGCGGTGTGATCGCCCGTGTTGACGACGTAGAACTCCCGTTCGTCGTCACGGAACACGAAGTACGGAAACGATATCGCGCCGATCAATACCCCGAGAAGCACGAGCCCCCCTGCTTCGAGAGCACCATACGAGTCGGCAGTGTAGACTGTCCCGCCGAGCAGGACGACGACACCGCTGGCGACGAACCCGAGTTTCCGGACGATGCTCGAGCGATCGTTTTCCGCGGGCGCAGTCCGCATCCGAACATCGCGGGGACGAGGAACGCGTCGGTCGGGCGCGTCATCGGTCATCGACTCAATCGTTTAGCGACGACCGGAATAATTGTTCGGCCGACGAATCTGGTCGTCTCGAGAGCTTCGACAATCGATGCCTCGAGTTCTGATCGTTCCGTTCCGGAACGCGTGATCGGTTGAGAATTCGTCCAATTGTAGCAAACCATTCCGATTTCGGAACGTTTGAGGCCGGTTGCTGGCAAGAGCGGTCGTGAGCCGCGCTCGTCTCTTCGCCTCTCTGTGTGGTCTCGTGTTCCTGCTGAATCTCGCCAGAATCATCTTTGCACCGCTTCTCGACGTGATCATCGCGGAGTTTGCGATTGGCGAAGCAGCTGCCGGACTGCTCGTGACGCTGGCGTGGGTCGGCAGCGCGTCGCCGCGCCTGCCGACGGGATGGCTCCTGACGAAAGTACCGCGACACTACGTCGTGATCAGTTCGGGAGCGATTCTCGCTGCTGCCTCCGCGTTCGCTGCCACGGCAGTTTCGATTCATCACCTCATGGTCGGGGCTTTCCTGATGGGGATCGCCTCCGGCGTCTACTTCGTCTCGGCGAACCCGTTTCTGAGCGAACTGTTTCCGGATCGGGTCGGTCGAGTCATGGGCATCCACGGCGCGGCGAGCCAGGTCGCCGCGGTGATCGCAGCCCCACTGGTCGCGGTCACGCTCGTCGTCGACTGGCGGCTGTCGCTGTGGCTGATCGCTATCGGTGCCGCGGTGGTGACGTTCTACACCGGACTCACCGCGAAACGAACCGAGTTACCGCAAGCGGGAGCAGAAGACAAGAACTTCGTCGCCGGCGCACTCTCGGAGTGGCGGATCATCGTGACCGCGCTGGTGATCGTCGGCGCGGCGTCGTTCATCTGGCAGGGCGTGTTCAACTTCTACGATCTGTACATGCAAGACTCGAAAGAGCTCCCACGGGAAGCCTCAGGGATGATGCTCACCATCGTCTTCGCCGCCGGCATTCCTGCCTTTTACTTCGGCGGTGATCTGGCCGACAGACTGCCACAGGTCCCGTACCTGCTGGGCGTCGTCGGCGCGTTCTCGGTGAGTCTCCTCGTGCTGACGATGGTCGAGAGCTTCCTCGGCCTCATCCTCATCTCGAGCATCATCGGCTTCGTCATCCACGCGCTGTTTCCGGCCACTGATACGTTCCTTCTGGATACGCTGCCGGACTCGACCAGGGGCAGCGCCTACGCCGTGTTCAGTTCGATGTGGATGCTCACCCAGTCGCTTGGCTCGTACGTACTGGGCGTGTTCGTCGAAGCCCAGTACAGCTACGACATGGTGTTTCGTACCGGTGCCGTCTTCCTCGTCGTACTGGTCGTTACGCTCCTGATACTCGAGCGTACGGATCGGCTCCCGGTCTGACTCGAGTCGAACTGGAGCGCTACTCCGACTCGTCTCGATCCCGCGACTGCCACCAGCGCATGGCCAGCGACGGGAGAAAGAGCATAATTCCCGCGACAAGAACCAGCAGCGCGATACCGATCGTTTCGATCATTGGATCGTAAACCGGTCCGTCTCACCCTCTGAAAGCGTCGCTTCCGCACGGAGCTTTACGATCCTCCCCGTCGGCGTCGACTCGATCTCCGCCGGTGCGTCGACCTCCTCGAGCGTGCCGAGCAACTGCGCTCGCGGGGGTTTCTGGGCTGCACCACAGTCGTAGATCGTCAGCAGGCCGCGGTCGTCCTCGTCGTCGGGTTCCTCGCGGTCGTAGACGACGACGTGGGCATGATTCGGGAGTTTCCACTCGCCGTCCGATTTCTGGGGAAGGTGGTTCATCGCTGCTCGAACCGGTGGAGTACGATCTCGCTGTCGTCGTCCCACTCGAAGTTCTCGTGAGCGCGCTCGAGCAGTTGCCGGTAGGCCTCGAGGTCGTCCATCCCCTCGGCCTGGGCGTCCTCGTCGGTCAGATCGCCGAGCGTTCGGTCGGACACTTCCCGGACCTCGAAGGTCGTGTTCTCGATGGTGAACGTGTCGCCCTCGTCGGCGTACTGGTGGCCGCGGTGGATCTGGGTGACCTCACCCTCGAGGGCCTGCTGTTTCATGCGATCGTTCGGGAGGAGTTCGTCGGGTTCGATTTCGCTCATAGTGGTTGGTACGACGCCGCGAGCAAAATCGTTTGGTCCGATACTCGTATCAGTACCGGAACCTGTCGTCAAGATTTATGAGACGGTGGAGAAACGTTCGAATATGGTCCTCCAGTCCGTGTTCGCCCGGTTTCGGACCGGGTTCGCGATCGCGAAAGCGTCGTTCGGCGTCCTCCGACGGGAGAAGTGGTTGCTCGTCTTCCCGATACTGTACGGAGCCGTCGTGGTCGTCGGGATCGTGGGGCTGATCGCCGGACTTGCCGCCGTCCTGTTCGGGTCCGCGATCGGGCTCGCGGCCGTCGACGGCGTGGTCGAGGGAGTCGACGGTGCCGGCGAAACCGTCCTCACTGCGATCGGCGTCGTCGGCTCCTTCGTCTTCCTGTTCGTCGCGACGGCGGTTGCGACGTTCTTCAGCGCCGCGCTCGTCCACGCGACCGGTAAACTGTTCGCCGGGGAGTCGACGAGCATCCGCGACGGGCTCGCGGGAGCGTGGCAGTCGAAACGAACGATCCTCGCGTGGGGCGTCGTCGGCGCGACCGTCGGTCTCGTCTTCCAGACCCTCGAGAGTCAGGACGGGAAACTCGCCGCGACCGTCAGGGCGATCGCCGGCTTCGCCTGGTTCGCGATGACGTTTTTCATCGTCCCTGTGATCGTCTTCCGGAACGGCGGCGTCCGCGAGTCGATGCGCGACAGCGTCGATCTATTCCGCGAGACGTGGGGCGAGGTCGGCGGGATCAGCCTCGGAATCGGCCTCGTCACGATGGCGGTCGCGATTCCGGTGCTCGCCCTCGGAATCGGGGCACCGGTTTTCTTGCTCGAGTCGCCCGGGGCGGTGCTCCCGTACACGATCGGTCCGACGGTAGTGTTGCTGATCGGCATCGCAATCGTCCACAACGCCGCGACCGCGATTGCGAAGACTGCGCTGTACCGGTACGCCGACGACGGTGAGCTTCCGCCAGCGTTCGACGGGATCGATCCCAGTGAGCTTGCACGGCCCAAACGTACCCCAGGGTCGACGATAGGCGGCGGACCGGGCAACCAACCAGGGAAGATATAGAGCGACTCGTGGTTCCGACGGAAGGGAAGATTCTTCCGACTGCCTGCCGGAGGAATAGCCATGAGCCAGTTTACGGTGACCGGTCAGTTCAAGGCCCGCGACGGTTACGCGGAGTTCGAGAAGACCATCGATGCCGAAAACGAAAACGTCGCCCGCGAACACGTGCTTTCCCAGCTCGGGAGCCAGCACGGACTCAAACGTACCGAGATCGATCTCGAGGAGGTCAGCCAATGAGCCAGCAGCAACTCCAGCAGCTCTCCCAGGAACTCCAGGAGATCCAGCAACAGATCGAAGCCCTCGAGGAGAACGTCGAGTCGATCCAGCAGGAGAAGTTCGAGGTCGACGAGGCGGTCGAGGCCCTCGAGACCCTCGAGACGGGCTCGACGGTGCAGGTGCCGATCGGCGGCGGTGCGTACCTCCGTGCCACGATCGAGGACATCGACGAGGCGATCGTCGAACTCGGTGCCGACTACGCCGCCGAGTTCGAGGAAGACGACGCCGTCGACGCTCTCGAGAACAAGAAGGAGCACCTCGACGACCGGATCGACGAGGTCAACGAGGAGATCGCCGAACTCGAGAGTGAAAGCGAGAAACTCGAGCAGCAGGCCCAGCAGCTCCAGCAGCAGGCGATGCAACAGCAGATGCAGCAGATGGGCCAGGGACAGGGCCAGAACCCGGACGAATAACACGCCGAATCCGTTCACGCACGCGCAGCGGGACGACTCCCTCTCGCAGTTTCCCACTCGATTTACCCGCCATCCACACCACGATCCATGTTCGATAACCTGAAAGACAAGCTCGGAAGCTTCCGCAAGGACGCCGAAGAAGCCGCCGAAGAGAACGTCGAAGAAGTCGACGAAGAAGAGACGGTCGAAGCCGACGAGCCACCAGAACCGGACGAGCCCGGTGTGGACGGCACGCCGTCCGACGTCAGCGACGCTGGCGCGGCGACCGACGTCGAAACCGCCGAAGCGGGAGCCGAACTCGAGACGGCCGAGACGGAACCGCTCGAGACCGAACCCGAACCGGAACCGGAGACGGACGACGCTGCGACCGGCGTCGACGAACCGGAGCCGACCGAAGAGGGAACGACAGACTCTGTCGAAGACGACGAAGAGAAACCGGCCGAAAGCGAGGATAACAGTACCGGATTCGGCCGGAAAGCCAAGTCCCTCGTCAAAGGGAAGTTCGTCATCGAGGAAGAAGATCTCGAGGACGCACTGCACGAACTCGAGATGGCGTTGCTCTCGAGCGACGTCGAGATGAACGTCGCCGACGAGATTCTGGACAACATCCGTGACGAACTGGTCGGGGAGACCCGGACCTTCACGACTTCGACCGGCGAAGTCGTCGAGGAGGCCCTGCAGGAGGCGATCCACGACGTGATCAGCGTCGGCCAGTTCGACTTCGACGAGCGCATCGCGATCGAGGACAAGCCCATCACCATCGTCTTCACCGGCGTCAACGGCGTCGGCAAGACGACCTCGATCGCGAAGATGAGCCGCTACTTCGAAGAGAGAGGCTTCTCGACCGTGATGGCCAACGGGGACACGTACCGTGCCGGCGCGAACGAGCAGATTCAGGAACACGCCGACGCGCTCGATACGAAACTCATCAGCCACGAGCAAGGTGGCGATCCCGCAGCCGTCCTCTACGACGCCGTCGAGTACGCCGAGGCTAACGACGTCGACGTCGTCCTCGGCGACACCGCCGGTCGTCTTCACACGGACGAGGGACTGATGGACCAACTCGAGAAGATCGATCGCGTCGTCGACCCCGACATGACGCTGTTCGTCGACGAAGCGGTGGCAGGCCAGGACGCCGTCAACCGCGCTCGAGAGTTCAACAATGCTGCCGAGATCGACGGCGCAATTTTGACGAAAGCCGACGCCGACTCCAACGGAGGCGCGGCGATTTCGGTCGCACACGTCACCGGGAAACCCATTCTGTTCCTCGGCATCGGCCAGGGCTACGATCACCTAGAGCGGTTCGATCCCGACCAGATGGTCGAACGGCTGCTCGAGGACGACTGAACGGTCGTCGAGATTCTCTTCCTACGTAAGTAGTTCGACCAGCCCCTCGAGACCCTCACCGATCAGGTCGGGCTCGGGGCCGAACGGCTCCCAGGGAGTTTTCTTCCGGTCGATCCAGACGCCCTGCATTCCCGCCTCGATCGCACCCTGGACGTCGAACCACATCGCCGAGACGTGAGCGATCCGATCGATCGGCGTCCCCGTTCGCCCGGCGGCGTGGCGATAGAGGTCCGCGTCGGGCTTGAACGTCGGCAGTTCGTAGGCGCTGATCGCGTCCTCGATCAGCTCGTCGATTGCTGCGACGTCGACCATCGACGAGAGCATCTCGGGCGTCCCGTTCGAGAGGACGTAGAGGTCGTACCCCGCGTCGTCGAGGCGCTCGAGGCTCTCGCGGACGTCGTCGAAGGGCTCGAGGTCGTGGTAGACCGAGAGGATCTCCTCGCGCTCGTCCGGCGTCGTCTCGATCCCGTGGGCCGCCATCGCGTACTCGAGGGCGTCGCGGTTGACGTCGTAGAACGACGCGTCGGTGCCGAGAACGGTTCCGACGAAGGTGTACTGCAGCGATCGTTCGCGCCACGTCCGCGAGATCGGTTCGGGGTCGTCCACACGGTCGGCGAGCGCGGTCTCGACCGCGTCGACGTCGACCAGCGTACTGTAGGAGTCGAACGTCACTGTCCTGACGCTGTCCGGGTCGAAGGACATATCATTCGCTTCGACGAGGAGAGACAAGAACCTCCACCAGCGGCAACGACTCGAACCGACCGAAGTCGCTTAGTGACCGCCCGCCGCCATCTCGAGTATGGATCCGGCGAACTGGCGTACTTACCTCATCACCCAGGAATCGATCTCGAGTGGCCGCTCGACCCTCGAGATCGTCGAGGACGCGATCGCGGGCGGGATCGACGTCGTTCAGCTACGCGAGAAGGAAACGGAGGCCCGGTGGCGGTACGAACTCGGCCTCGAGTTGCGGGAGGTGACTGCGGAGGCGGGCGTCGACCTGATCGTCAACGACCGCGTCGACGTCGCACGGGCGATCGACGCCGACGGCGTCCACGTCGGCCAGTCGGACCTGCCGGTCTCGGTCGCTCGCGATATTCTGGGTCCGGACACCATCGTCGGCTGTTCGGCCTCGACGGTCGCAGAGGCTCGAGAAGCGGAAGCCGAGGGTGCGGACTACCTGGGTGTCGGCTCGATCTACGGGACGACCTCGAAAGCGGTTCCGGAGGAAGAATCCGGCGTCGGTCCCGAGCGAGTCGCAGAGATCACCGACTCGGTCGCGATTCCAGTCGTCGGAATCGGTGGCATCACGGCCGAGAACGCAGGGCCGGTCGTCGCGGCAGGGGCTGCTGGCGTCGCCGTCATCTCCGAGATCACGACCGCCGAGGACCCACGCGACGCGACCGAGGCGCTGCGCTCGGCCGTCGAAACGACGAAGACCGTCGGCGGCGAAGGGAGAAGCGAATGACCCCAGAGATCGACGTCACCAGCGACGGGCTCGCGGAATCGCTTCGGACCGTAGCGGACGGGCAGCCGCTGATCCAGGCGCTGACCAACGAGGTGACGATGAACGACGTGGCGAACCTGATCCTCCACTGGGAGGCGTTACCAGTGATGGCCGACTCCCCCGGTGACGCCGGTGAGATGGCCGAACTCGCAAGCGCCGTCCTGCTCAACATCGGACAGGTGCCCGAAGGGAAAATCGAGGCGATGCAGGAGGCCGCCCGGAAAGCGAACGAGCGGGACATTCCGGTCGTTCTCGATCCAGTCGGCGTCGGATCGACGGCCACCCGGGAGTCGGTCGCGAAAGACCTGCTCGAGGAGGTCGACTTTGCGATCATCAAGGGCAACTACGGCGAGATCAGCACGCTCGCCGGCGTCGACGCCGAGGTCAAGGGCGTCGAATCCGTCGGCGACTACGAGGAGATCGAACGGGCTGTGACGTCGCTCGCCGACTCGAGCAACGCGGTCGTCGTCGCCTCCGGGGTCGAGGACGTCGTCGGCGACGGCGAGGGAGCCTCCCGGCTGACCGCAGGTCACGAGATGCTCGGCGAAGTCGTCGGCACCGGCTGTATGCTCGGCGCGACGCTGGCGGCGTTTGCCGGCGCGGTCGAAGACGTTCACGCGGCCGCCCTCCACGGGACGCTCGCGTTCGGACTCGCGGGCGAGCGCGCGGCGGAGATGACGTACAACGGGCCGGGAAGCTACCGGACGAACTTCCAAGATGCCGTCTACGGATTCACGCCCGAGAGCGCGTCGGACGTCGACCTCGAGTCGCGAGTCGACCGTCTCGACTGATCGCTCGAGCGGGCGGCAGGAAAAACGGTCTACACGTCGACGGGCGACAGAGCCGGTTTCTCACTCCTGTTCGTCGGACGTCACACCCTGTACGATCAGATCGAGAAGCATCGCCTTCGGACTCTCAGGTGGGTGACGCGTATCGATCAGTTCGTAGGCCGTTTCGACGTCGCCCCGTACCGCACACTGACGAACGCGACTCGCCGTCCGGAGGAACTCCGACGGCTCGGCGGTCTGGATGAACTCGGCCGGTTCGGGGTCGTCGTCCTCGAGCGCGCTCTCGCGAATCTCGTCGAACTGCGTCAGCGTCGGCTCGTAATCGTCCTCGAGTTCGGTGAGCAGATACTCCACGGCGAAGCGCTGGAACTCCGACTTATTGGTGAATTCGCCCTCGTCGGTGTGTGCCTGGACGAGTGCCATCACCTCCTCGGGGAACCGAACCGTCGACTTGACCATAGTACCGCCATCTCGTGAAAGAATATTATAAGCTTTGGACGAGGAACCGGGTCGTCACAGAGGAGGCAGACCAGCTTGGCGGTGAGAGAGCCGTCGAAACCGCCAGCGAGCGTGTTCTTCGGTTCGAGTCCGGGACGTAGCGATGGCTGTAGGCCCGGATTTACTGAGGTATGTGGTAGCTACTATCAACCCCCTACCCTGCCAGCGCAGGCTCAACGCCTTCACGTGGTAGGAGCCTACGTCGATATCCACAACGGTGGGCCGGCGGCGACGCCGGCTGTCGATTCGGTTCTCGGCTCCAATAGACGGTACAGGACAGTCGAGAGCGACAGCACCAGCGGTCGAATACGGAGACAACTCATGAAAACCAGCCTCGAGGTCGAGTACTGGGTCGTCGACGACGACGGCGACCTGGTCTCGCCCGACACACTGCTCGACGTTTCGGATCAGATCGATCCGGAGTTCGTCGAGCCGATGATCGAGCTCAAAACGACGCCGTGCTCGTCGATGACGGAACTCCGGTCGGAGTTTCGCGAGCTACTGGCGACCGTCGTCGACGCCGCCCACGAACAGGACAAGCGGCTCGTCCCACTGGCGACGCCGCTACACGCCGCGCCCGACGAGCTTCCGTACCGGAACAAGCGCGGAACCGACCTCCAGCGACGGATCGTGGGCCCAACGTTCGACGACGCCCGCGTCTGTGCCGGGACGCACATGCACTTCGAGCAGTCGAACGTCCCCGCCCAGTTGAACGCCCTGACCGCGATCGATCCCGCGTTCGCGCTCGTGAACAGCTCCTCGCACTACCGCGGCGAACCGATCCTCGCGTGCGCTCGACCCTACCTCTACCGGCGCTCGTGTTACGGCCCCTGTCCCGAACAGGGCCAGCTATGGTCGTACGTCGACAGCGTCGACGAATGGGAGGCGAAACTCGAGACCGCCTACGACTGCTTCCGCGAACGCGCGCTCGAGCACGGCGTCGACCCCGACGAGTTCGACGACGAGTTCAGCCCCTACGACGCGGTCTGGACCCCAGTTCGACTCCGGAAGGCGATGCCAACCGTCGAGTGGCGCTCGCCCGACGTCGCATTGCCGAGCCAGATCTTCGCACTCGCGGAGACCGTCGGATCAATCGTCGAGCACGCGGACGCCCGCGGCGTAACCTACGAGGGATCGAACTCGAGCGGCGGACTCGTCCTCCCCGACTTCGAGACGGTCGAAACGGTGACCGACGCCGCGATCTACGACGGCCTCGAGGACGAACGCGTCCAGGAGTATCTGCGACGGCTCGGCTTCACACCCGACGCATACGAGCCGCTTTCCGGTCGACTGCCCAACTCGAGGGTGACAGAACGGGAAGCGAAAGGACTGCGACTCGAGGCCGCGAGTCAGCTGGAGCGAGAAGTTGGGAAGGGCCGGGCTCGAGCGTAAGTTAGTTTTTGAGCGTTAGAATCGCTCGCGGATGTCTCGTGTTTCTTCGATGGCATCGGTCTCGAGAAGAGTGACGATTCCATCAGATACGGGTCGTGCCCGACGCGGTCGCCTGTCCGGTACTGGTAGAGATTGAAAGCGTAGATTCGTATGTGGGACCATCCCGCTCAAGAACTTGATTGACAGCTACAACCAAGCAGCAAAGAGACGAACTCACGTTCAAGATAAGCTTCAATATTATTTAGTAGACACTACTTTTTATGCCAGAGAGTCATATTGCTCGCAAGAAAGATAAGGGATAATTTAATTGTCCCCACTGTGGCATTCATGCTCGACAATATGGTGGAGAATCATTTTGGATAAACACGCATGAAGAACGAGTAAAATCTGATGTTCACGCTTCAACGAGTTACCAACATTGTATGGCGAGAGTCAGATTGGAAGCAGGCGCGATCCCAACCGAAGTCTCGACCGACGGAGAAGATGGTATCGAAGAAGTCACTAAAGTAGCTACGACGTGCCAAGACTGGCAGTTTAGTCAGTGGGCCAGTGTCGATGGACAGTGTGTTCGCACTGAACCCAGCATATTCGAACTATAACATGTGCGATACACGGCCCTGTAAAGTACCATTTTCGGCGATGATTCTCGGTTTCTCGTGAACGTTTTGACCGGCATCCGCAACTCTACATCACCTTGAGAAAGAGGTGTCGCTGATCTCCTTGCTCTTCCTTCATTGGAAACGCTGATAACCAGACAAACTTTATCAATCTTAAATACATCATATTGAAAGGCACCACGTTAGCTATCCCCCACCATTATATCCATCAGCTATAAGTTACTTTTCGCAATACATAGAGTCATGGATTGGGAGAAAGCGCACGCCGCCTACATGGTCCTCCACAAACGGTTGTCAATATTCAAACGACTCCTCGATGCCCCAGCTTATCAAAACCAACTGGTCGACGAGGTAGACGCCTCACAGTCGACGGTTTACCGTGGACTCAACCAACTCGAAGATCACAATCTAGTGGAAAAACAAGATGGTATGTATATACCAACAACGTTCGGCCAAATCGTATATACACAGTATGACCGAACCGATGAAATCGTCCGGACCTTTGCAGAATCGAAGCGGTTACTTGAAACCAAACAACAAATTGGAACCGTTCTTGACCCGTCCATCGCTCGTAATGCAACGACACATGTGATCGGGGAGATGAGATCCGATCTTGTGTACGAATACCTTGAAGAACAAGTCTCTGGGGCGTCCAAAATGGGTGGTGTCGTGCCGACTATTTTTAGGCCTATAGTAGAGACGTATTTGAATAAGACAGCAGCAAACCAACTGGATGCTGAATTTGTCTTCGGCAAGGAAGCGACTGAACAAGTGCAAACAAAGCTCAGTGACGAATTCAAAAGCCTTTTTAACACCGGGAATTTCGATGCATATTCGTACTCAGGTGAAATCCCGATGGGGGTAGTCGTAATCACAGAACCCGTCGAACATGTTCTTGTCGTTATTCACGACGATATTGGGGTTGTTCGTGGTATCATTGATTCTAAGGACAGAACCGCAATTACGTGGGCAAAAGACTGGTATTCAAAACATGAAGCCGAGAGTACACCGTTAACACTCTCCTGAATCCCTTTCTGGAATAAGTCGATATAACCCCTCAATCAATAACAAACCAATATATTTCGCCATAAAAATAACAAGTAGTATATATGGTGCCTGAACCACTTTTAGGATCTCGAACGGAAACATTCCGATGGCTAATCAAGGAAGTTCTTGTCATAGCATCTATTGTAGTATTTTGGGGTGTTGTAGTCAGTCTGATTAATGCAACCCAGAACGCAACGAACTTCTTCTTAGAAAACGCTGGAGTGGATTTCATGCTCCGTAGAGAGATCCTTTCTGCATCAGGACCTCTTTGGGAAGTAGCTCTTATCATTATTGTTGGCTCGGCTTTGCTTTATGCCCTTGTGCGGACCAAAACAATAACGCCTCCTGAAATAAGGAATAATGCATAGGTCCGACAGCGATCACTCTCGGGACTGAGTGATCTCGAGTATCCGTACTCACAAATGGACAGTTCTTTGTGGGGATTTCTATTCTGTCTCTGCGTCAGCGGTATCTTGGTCATCAGTGGATAGTTGTCGTGTCGAACGCCAGAGGTACAGGCCACTGACGAGTATTACGCTCCATGTTATCAGGACCAATTCGAGCGCATATGCCAGTATATTCGTCTCGGTGAACATGTGGAGATACGGTGCTATGAGCCCCATTCCGAGCAGTGCGATTCCATACCCAGTCAGCGTAAGGACGGTCTTTGGATAACTCTCTCTTGCCCTTACTGCGGCTACACCAATTGCGAGTGACAGCGGGGCGAACAGCACGAGCTTAATGATATGTTCTTCACCGACAGGACCGATTGTAGGTTCACTACCCGAGGGATAGGTTTCTATGACAACATACGTCTCACCTTCGTATTCGACAATCGTGAGTTCACTCTGCACTGCCGTCCCTGGCGCATAGATGCTATCAGTCGGGAAGGATGGTGGAGCCTGTTCGTAAGCATCACAAGTGAGAACCCAGTCGCTACATATCTCCATCGTATATGGTTCTCGGTCTGCTAAGTCTATGTACGAACTGTATTTATCTTCGACAGGAGGGTTGTAGACTTCTTTTTGTTGTTCCTCGTAGATGGTCATGAAGAGGCTCTGCTTCTCATCGTCGAGGTCTTCCAGCGGTGTGGGATCGATGTCGTCCGACGAGTCGTTCTCAGTCGCTATCCCCCAAGGTTCAATTTCCTCCGTCGTTGAATTGTGGGCAATATAGTACTCCGGGGTTTCAAACTCAGACTCGTACGCGCCGCTGAACACGGCAGGGAAAAATATCCCGCCGATTAGCAAGACAGCCACGAACAGCGATAACCCCAGCAAATGTCTCGGTTTCATTAATAAATGTGTACTCGAGGAAACATAAGTTCCTTATGGTGTATCAATTATTATTTTGCGAAGTATATTCTATATTTACTTGCAACTTGTAGTCTGTCAGAAGGTACCACTAATTAGTAGAAATCTACCTCATCCTTGTGTTCGTTTGCTTCAGAAGTAGCACAAAAAGTTAAATCGGGTGTGACTTCATCCGGGGACCCATTATCATAGCAACTATCGCAGGGTGCAGGGTTATCTCCATAATCAGTCTGGCCTGTGTACCAGGTGCGCATCGGTGTAACTTCGTCGAACGACGTGATTCCACCCATTGAATGATCCCAATTTCCATGACTGTAATCTGAGCAATCTTCTGCAGGTGCTGAATAATGATCTGTTTGATACCAGACGAGTGTGTGGAACACCTCATGGATTACAGTATTCTTAAAGGTTTGGGTGCCAGAGTCATAGAGATAACTCCCCATCACCGACGAGTTGACGTTCGCTGTAGCAATTGCGCCTTCGTTATCGAAGTCATCAGCACCCCACCCTTTTCCTACTGCACCTCTTGCGGCGCCAGCATTGAGCCCATCAATTATAGGAAGATCACCATACGAGTGGAATATTAACAGGTGGATATCGGTTGGAATAGGGTCCCTCGGGAAATTATCTTTAACATGTTTTGCAAAGCTATCAAGCAAATCAAAAATATCGCTATGATCACTGACCCCTTCATATGGTTCTGTGCCACCGTTTATATTAAAGTCATAATCTACTTGCTCAGCTAGATCTTCGACGGCATCAATAGCGTCATCTATGTCACTATCGTCTACATTGACATGTTCCCAAACATAAATATTGAGTGTCTGACTCATTCGAAATCACCCACGTTTGAGATGGTCTGGAAAGTAACCTCACCGAAATTTTCTATCTCGATCGTAGGAGTCAGTTCCTTTTCTATCGTTTCTTTTTCTTTACCTTTGCTGGGAACACTTACTGGCTGCGGATCTAAAGACATGGTTTCATTTTCGCCCGTTGGAACCTCAATTTTGTTTCCGCCAACTCCCACTGTTATCCTACCGTTCTCTTCTTTATTGACTCGAATTGCTGGAGTCTGAATGACTTCAGCAACACTCGATCCAGATTTTGCATTCTTCCGCTCATCCAATTCAATACTAACACCTGACATTTCCTTTCTCACAATCTCTGTTGGCAGTTCTTTCAAGCCATTGTAGGCTAGGAGGTTATTGGAAGATTCTATTTTCTCTGTAATCTCATCGGAAGTTATCGGAACAACAACTTCGTTATCATCCGTAACGCCATATCCCATTGATGGGTTACAGATAACTGTATCTGGGTAAACATCTCCGTCATAACGGAGGCCCATCTCTGCGAAATAGGCCGTACCGGTTTTTTCTATCTCTAATTCTTCAGCACTAACGATACCAGACCCAAGAGTAGCACCCGCGACACCAGCAATTCCAATGGTTTGTAGCACTTTACGTCTGGTGTGATCGCCATCTGTCGATGAATTCTTCGACACCATAGATGACACTAATGAAGAACAGACCATTATAATTATCTACTGAATTTATATCCACTAAATTATCAATCTTTCAGTCTTTGATAATATTTTCAGGCCGGTGCGAGATAGTGCATAACAAGCGTCCTGAATGATGAGGGCGAAAGTTGGGTCCTCGGCGACAAAATCTGTACAGATAGGACAACTGTTGTCGGTTTTTGTGGCGCTTCGCATCCACAACCATGCGACAATTCACATCGACTAAGGTAGGTCGATGATCCAACACTCAAGCGACCGCAGGTGAAGATAGACTGACCATCGGTTGGATGCTATACGCTCAAGGGCGAGAGCGTCTTGACATTCCCCTGAAGATCAATCGAAACGATTCAACTAAATCTGATCTTTATACGGCTGAAAATATTGCTCTGTAGTTCTGTATGGAATATATTCCGATGTTTATTACCCGGGAGTACATCATATGGAGTAGAATCGCCAGCAGGGACAAAGGGTCATTATCACAGATAACGAAAACGGCTCGAAACACAGGGTCAAAATCAGGTGAAGTCCACGCCGTACCGCATATCGATGCGTGACGAGTGAGAACGGGCACGATGGGATTTGAACTACGCCGTCGGCTCGCTATCGCTCGCCGCCGTCTAGTTCAAATCCATCTCATTGTACTGCTGTCGCTCACGGATTGTTCGCGACAGCAAGCGGGCACGATGGGATTTGAACCCACGACCGTCGGATGTCTTCCCCCACCGCAAACCCGGCAGGGATAGAAGTCCGACGCTCTTTCCGGACTGAGCTACGTGCCCAAGGTCGTATTGAGTACGTCACTAAGCTTGTATTCGTCAGCCCAATTTATACCCTTTGACTGGTTGTTACTGGGCGGCTCGACGCGAAGGACCATCTCTGAAGATGCCGCGTCATCTATCGGGATCAAATACGCTGATTCCAGCTCCCAGCAGTAAACTGCGAAGTAGTCTATGGAGTCCGTGTAATCATCGTACGAATTTCCGGTCCTTCTGGGGCGTGTGCTCTTCGTGCTAAAGATAACTTTCCCGTCCTTGTACCGCCCAGTTTTGCACTGGATTCTGAGATACTTATCGTTCTTCTCAATGACGCAATCATATCTGTGGTTCTCTCCAAATGGAGTCAGCACTGCTAGATCGTGGCACACGAACTCTGAAAGAAGCCGGGCTTCAGTTTTTTCACCCTGAGACTTCGGGCAACTTTCACTCATTAGGTATCCAACATAAAACATGATGGTTTAAATTTGTTATCCGTGGAACCGGTAGAGCGAGGTCACGAACGGCAACCGATTCGCCATCCAGATCGCAATCGGGAGCCCGATGATCGTGATCGCGAGCAGTGCTGTCAGGTTCGCCCAGAAGAAACTCAGCCACCAGCCGACGAACACGAAGTAGAGCGCCCGGATCAGCAGGGAGTGCTGGCCGCGCTCGAGTCCCGGCCGCCCGAGTGACCGCGGCTCCTGTAGCGTCAGCACAGTCGGAACGAGATTGACGACCTTGATCCCGATCGGTGCGAGGATCACGGTCACGTTCAGCGCCCACGCGATGTTCACCACGATGGGCGTCAGCCACCAGCCGACGAGCAGGAACCAGATCGCCCGAACGAGGACGGACCGTTGTGCCATACTCGATCAGGGCACGCAACGAGGATAGGCGTAGCGGTTCGGGACTGAAACGGACTCAGTCCTCGCCCCGGCGCTTCACGAACGCCTGGATCGAAAGCAGGAGATACGCGACACCGATCACTCGCACGCCTCGAGTGAACGCGTCGTTCCACTCGACGTCGTCGGGACGGTCGTACACCAGTACGGTCGCGAGGTCGCGGTAGACCCGCGGGAACAAGAGTAAGACCGCGCCGAAAGCGCCCGTGAGGTTCAGCAGCCAGCCGTACGCTCGCCCACCGAGAAGACTGGCCGCGACGATGACGACTCCCTCCGTTCGGATTCCCGACTCGAGCCAGGATCTGGTCGAACACTCGTCTGGGTTGTCGACCGCGACGGACTCGAAGAGGGCGACCATTCGGTCGGGAAACAGTGCTGCGAGTACGCCGAGAAAACCGATGAACGGCCGTGCCATAGCTGTCCGTTCCACCCACTGGAAGATAAGCATCTCCGATGGTCCAGAGAGTTAGTCCCGACCAGTCGTCGCCCGCGAACGCCGTCAGTTCACAGCCCGAGAAAGCGGAAGAACAGCCCGATCAGCAGGATTACCAGGCCGATGGCCGCGCCGACCAGCGGCGGCAGGATCGGAATCGGGATCAGTATCAAGAGGATGCCGACGACGACGAGTATCGTGGACAGGCGCATAGCGGCCCCACCACGTCCAGGGGCAAAGACTGTGGGGCACTCGAGGCGGACGGTTCGGACGACGGACTGGAACAGTTGAGCGTAACGACTTTCCGTTTTGATTGAATGTGCTTACCAATGGACAACTCAGACGACCGCTATCGCGACGAACGCGCCCGGTTCTACGACGCGTCCCTCGAGGACGCGGGTCGGCCGGACGTCGAATTCTACGTCGATCTGGCTCGAGAGGCCGACGAGCCAGTTCTCGAGACGACCTGTGGCACCGGCCGGATCTACCTGGAACTCCTCGAGGGTGGCGTCGACGCCGACGGCTTCGATCTCTCGGCGGCGGCACTCGAGGTGTTGCGTGAGAACGCCGCGGAACGAGGTCTCGAGCCGTCGGTGTGGCGGGCGGACCTGACGTCGTTCGAGCCGGATCGCCGGTACGGGCTCGTGACGTGTCCGTTCAACGCAATTCAGAATCTAACGACGGTCGGCGACCAGTTAGCGGCATTGCAATCGGTCCACGAGGCGCTTGCACCCGGTGGCCGGTTCGTCTTCGACGTCTTCGTTCCGGGGTTCGACGTCATCTGTGAGACCTACGGCGAGTGGGAGTCCAGGGAGATCGAGTACTGCGGTGAGACTCACGAGGTCCGCTCCCGTGCGCGGATCGCCGACGAGGTCGAACAGCAGTTTACTGTCGAGACGGAACTGTACGATCCCGACGGATCGCTCGTATTTGCCGAGGAGGATCTACTCTCGATGCTTCCGAAGCGACAGGTCGAACTGCTCGCCCGTCACTCTCCGTTCGAATCACACTCGGTGACCGGCGACTTTACCGACGAACCGCTTTCGGACGGCCACTCGATTCAGGTCTGGTCGCTGCAGAAGGCCGACGACTAAGAGCGGCCGGCGTCGCACTTTTGCCCACTGGCGTGAAGCGAATGCGTATGGAGACGATCAGTTTCGGTACCGACGGCTGGCGGGCGACGTTGGAGGAGTTTACGACCCCACGGGTTCGGATGGTAGGGCAGGCGGTGGCGACCTACCTCGCCGACGAGGGACTCGAGGGGCCCGTCGTCATCGGCTACGACGCGAGAGAGACCTCTCGCGGGTTCGCGGAGGAACTCGCCCGCGTGCTGTGTGCGAACGGGTTCGACGTCCTGCTGCCCGAGCGCGACCGACCGACGCCGCTTGTCGCTCACGCAATCGTCGAACGCGACCTCGCAGGCGGCCTCGCGATCACGGCCTCGCACAACCCGCCGGAGTACAACGGCGTGAAGTTCATTCCCAGCGATGGCGCGCCGGCCTTGCCAGAAGTGACCGACGCTATCGCCGATCGACTCGCCGAACCCGACCCACTCCCGGAGAGCGAGTACGGAACCGTCCGAGAGGTCGACCTCGCGACGCCACACGCCGACGCGGTCCTCGAGCGCGTCGCCTCGGTGACCGGCAACGACGAGATTGCCGACGGCGAACTCACCGTCGCCTACGACGCCATGCACGGCAGCGGCCGCGGGACGACCGACGCTGTCCTCGAGCGCGCCGGCCTCGCGGTCGACTGCCTGCGCTGTGACCGTGATCCCGAGTTCGGCGGCGGTGCACCCGAACCCGCGCCGGAGAACCTCGAGGAACTGATCGACCGCGTCACGAGCGGCGACGCGGACCTGGGGATCGCCAACGACGGCGACGCCGACCGGATCGCGATCGTCACGCCCGATCGAGGATACCTCGACGAGAACCTCTTTTTCGCCGCGCTGTACGACTACCTGCTCGAGGACGCCGACGGGCCCGCGGTCCGAACCGTGTCGACGACCTACCTGATCGACCGCGTCGCCGAGGCCCACGGCGAGTCGGTCCGAGAGGTCCCGGTCGGCTTCAAGTGGGTCGCCGAGGCGATGGCAGACGGCGACGCCTTAGTCGGCGGCGAGGAGTCCGGCGGGTTCACGATCCGTGGCCACGTCCGCGAGAAAGACGGCGTCCTGATGGCCGTGCTCGCGGCCGCGATGCACGCCGAAGAACCGCTCGACGAACGGGTCGATCGACTGCTCGAGGAACACGGAACAGTCGTCCAGGACAAGATCAGCGTCGCCTGTCCCGATCACGAGAAAGCGCGGGTGATCGACGACCTGGGCGACGAAATCCCGGACGCAGTCGCCGGAACAGAGGTCGAGACCGTCAACACCGACGACGGGTTCAAACTCCTGCTTTCCGACGGCTCGTGGCTGCTCGTCCGTCCGAGCGGGACCGAACCCGTCCTGCGAGTCTACGCCGAGGCGACCGACGAACAGCGAGTTGGAGAGTTGCTCGAGGCCGGCGAAGAACTGGTCGAACCGCTGGTCTAGGGTGGGCTCGAGCGACGCTCGACTGTCGCCGAGCGACGTGTTTTTCAATTGATGGGTATTAGTCGGTCGTATGGAGTCGAATACGGACGACGGGGCCACCGAACTCGGCCAGGACGAGATCTACCTGGCGGTTCGAGAAGGCATCAAAGACGCACTGTTCGACGTGTTCGCCACAATCTTTCTCCTCGGTCTGGCGCTCGGATCTCTCTGGGCTGGTTTCCAGGGGTTTGCCGCCGCCTCGTCGGCCGTCGGATACGTCTTGGCTGGAACCGCTCTCGGTCTCGCGCTCGTGTTCGTCGCCGCGGCGTTCGATCTCGTTCCTTCCTTCCACGATCGGCTGCTCTCGTAGCCCGAGTGACCGGGAGTTCAGTACCGTCACGATCACCCGGCGAGCACCCCGACGATCACCGCGGTAACGAAGAGATTCCCGAACGAGAGCACGAGCAGCCCCTTCCAGCCGATTTCGATGAACTGGTCGATTCGAAGCCGCGGAACGGCCGACCGGAGCCACTGGGTGAACAGGAAGACGGCCCAGATCTTGGCGAGGAACCAGACGATTCCGAGTTCCGCAGGTCCGGGGCCGGCTGGACCGCCGAGAAAGACCGTTGTAACGATGGCTCCGCCGAGGAAGATGTGAACGAACTCGCCCATGTATATCAGGGTGAAGTACACCGACGAGTACTCGGTCTGGTAGCCGGCAACGAGTTCGGACGGCGCTTCGGCCATGTCGAACGGGTTTCGACCAACTTCCGCCGTCATCGCCGCCAGAAACAGCACGAACGCGAACGGGTTGACGAACGCGTACCAGGACGGGATCGCGACGCCGGCGAGCGCGACCAGTTCTCCGGACTGGGCGTCGACGATGTGACTCGTCCGTAACGTGCCGGCGAACAGGACGACCGACAGCCCCGTCACGACCAGCGGAATCTCGTAGGCGATGCTCGTGGCGACCGCTCGAAGACTTCCGAGCAGTGAGAACTTGTTTCCGGAACTGTAGCCGGCCATCACCAGTCCGAGACTGCCGAGACTCGAGATCGCGAAGACGAACGCGAGTCCGACCTCTGGATCGGCGATCTGTATTCCCGACCCCATCGGAATCACCGCGAATCCGAGCAGGGCCGAGAAGACGACGATCAGCGGTGCAAGGTCGTAGGCCGGTCGATCCGCCGCCTCGGGGATGATGTTCTCCTTCGAGAGCAGTCGGACTGCGTCGGCGACGATGATCAGTATGCCGCCCGGCCCGAGGTGAGTGACCGCGATCCGGTCCGTGAAGGCGGCGGTCGTCTTTCGTTTCGCCCAGACGACCAGCCCGGCGTTTACCAGTATCAGCGTCGCGACGAAGGCGGCCGCGACGAGCGCCGCCAGTAATCCGTCGCCGAGTCCGAGCAGTTCACCGATCCGCTCGGCGAGTACCGTGTTACTGCTCATCGCGTCCGTTCGACCTCCGTGTGCTGGCGCTGGTTTCGAACGGTCATCGCTAGCTTCGACTCGCCGAGGACGGATCGAGTAGGTTCGGACGGATTATTTCGCCCCTTTTTGTGTGCTCGAGCGTCACTGACTCCTGGGCGTCAGTCGCCGACGCCCAGTTCCGCGGCCACCAGGTTGGCGTGTGCCCGCCGGAGTAGATCCGACACGCTCGATACCGCGGAGTCGAGTTCCGCCGCAACGGCTTCCAGATCGGCGGTTCGCGGAATCTCGTAGTAGCCGAGTTCCCAGGCGGTTTCGATCGCACGACGCTGCGTACTGGTCAACGTCGACCCGGCTGCTCGCGGGGCCGAATCGATCGAGAGTACGTCGATCGACACCTCCGCCGGTATCTCCTCGGTAATCTTCTGAAACTCGTCTGCCGTCGTGACGAGCGTAAGGAGGAGTCGCCGATCGGGGAGGTACTCGACCGGCGGAACGACCGCGAGTTCGTCACGTCGAAACGCCGTCGCGAGACTCTTGTTGTAGTCGTCCAGTTCGTCTCGCAGGTACGAGTAGCAGCCGTCTTCGCCGTCGGGATACACCTCGTACTCGTCGATCTCGAGGTCCTGGAGAGCCCTCTCGTAGACGTCCGGGTCCCCCTCGAGATAGTTGATGGCCGTCTCGTAGCCGTCGGAGAGGCTGAAATACAGGAGTAGTTCGCGGTGGACGTCCGGATGTTCGCAGACGAGCGCGTGGATCGGGTGGATCGTCGCCGCCGTGTGGGTAATCGCGATCCGGATCGTTCGCATACTCTCCGTCTCTCCCCGAACCCTAAAAACGTGATACGAACGGCGATCCTCCAGGTCGTTCCGATCAGTCGTCCGTCTCGGAATCGACCAGGTCGCCGACCATCTCCGAGACGAACGCCAGTTCGTCCCGGTTGATTCCGTGACCCATTCCCTCGTAGATGTGCGTCGTCACGTCGGCGTCCAGTTCCTCGAGCACGTCGGCCGTCGCGTGGACTCGTTCCTCGGGAATGTGGGGGTCGCGGTCGCTACAGCCGAGGAAGGCGGGGGTTCCCTCGAGACTCCCCTCGCTCGCGTACGCTTCGGGGTCGTCCAGTTCGTCGCCGATGAGACCGCCGCTCAAGGCGGCGAGGCCGCCGTACCGTCGCGGGTTGCGGGCGACGAACTCGCTTGCGAGACAGCCACCCTGCGAGAAGCCCAGCACCAGCACGCGCTCGGTCGAGATGCCCGCGTCGTTGGCCTCGCCGATGGCGTTCTCGACTGCCTCGAGTCCCGACGTTCGACCAGGCTCGTTCTTCTCGACGGGTTCGAGAAACGAGTTCGGATACCAGGTGTTGGCGGCGGCCTGTGGTGCGAGGAAGGCGACGCCGTCCTGGTGGATCTCGTCGGCCATCCCGATGATGCTGCGGGCGGTCGCGCCGCGGCCGTGGACGAGGACGACGGCGGCGTCGGCATCGGAAAGCGGCGTGCCGGCCGAGACCAGCGGCTGGTCCCCGTGGGGATCTTCGCCCTGGTGACCGCCGCGTCGGCTCATTCGACGCCTCCGACGCCCGCGCTCGCGTCGGGCAGATCGTGTTCGACGACCTCGAGGCCGACGGCCTCGATCGCTTCCCGGAGGTGTTCGTCCTTGGCGTACTCCGCGCCGTCTTCCTCGCGGAGTTCCTGGGCTTTCGCCAGCACCTCGCCGCGGCGGTCGTCGGGAATCTCGTACTTGTCCGTCGAGAGTTCGATCACCAGCCCGTTGTTGTCACGGGTGTAGATCGAGTGGAAGATCCCACGATCGAAGACGTTGTAGCCGTGGCCGGCCTCCTCGAGCGCTCGCATCACGTCCTCGTACTCGTCGGGATCGACGCTGAAACAGAGGTGGTGGACGGCACCGACGCCGGCGCGCTGGCCGCGCGCGGAGGGACGGTCGTCGCTGACGAAGAAGGTCAGGATACGCCCATCCCCAGTGTCGAAGAACAGATGCGTCTGGGAGGGATCGTCCAGGTTGGGCTGGCGCAGGACGAGCGGCATCCCCAGGAGGTCACGGTAGAACTCGATCGTGTCCTCCTCGTTGCTCCCCCAGATCGTGATGTGGTCGGTCCCCGTCGTGTGGAAGGGACTGTCGGGGAGGTCGGGAGTGACCGGCGCTTCGTCCGACTCGTTTCCGGGCATGGTTACTCCGCGACGTGTTCTCCGAAGACACGTTCGGCGTCGGCAGGCACGTCGAAGTCGTGGTAGCGTTCGCCTTTCTCTTTCGAGAGGATGTTCAGCGCAGCGGCGGCACCGTCGCCGACCGCGATCGCGGCCTGCCACTCCTCGGGACGGACCACCGCGCCGACCGCGTAGGCGTCCTCGACGCTGGTCTCCATGTCGACGTCGACGTCGACGACGTCCTCGTCGGTGAAGTCACAGCCGAGTTCCTTCGCGAGTTCGCGGTTCGCACCCGTCGCGATGACGACGTAGTCGGCCTCGTACTCGTCGTCCTCGGTCTCGACGGTGAAGCCGTCGTCAGTGCTGGCGACGCTCGTTACCTCCTCACCCTGGTGGCGGTCGGCACCGAAGTCGTCGACCTGCTGGCGTGCGGTCGCCATGAACTCGCTACCGCCGACAGAGCCGATACCCAGGTAGTTGAACAGGTGGGCCTTGTGCATCCAGGTCTCGTCGCCGTCGAAGACGGTCGCCTCGAGACCGTTCTTTACGGCAAACAGTGCTGCGCTCAGACCGGCGGGGCCGCCGCCGACTACGATTACCGATGTGGGTTCGTCGTCTGCAGTCATATCGTTGCTCACAGTTACATTATGTTACCGCAGCCGTATTAACCTGGCAGGGACCCGGAACCAATCACGTAACACTGCCGTTACCGGCCGTGCCAGGAGTTAGCAGTGGGCGTTATCCCGATCGAACCGTCACTCCCGAATATCCCGCCAGTCCGGAGCCGTCGAGAACTCCCCCTCGGACAGTTCGTCGAACGCGGCGTATATCGACTCCGAGAGCGCGGGATGGACGTGGACCGTCTCGGCGACGTCCTCGACGGTTCCCGATCCGCGGTCCATCGCGACGACGACCTCCTGAATCAACGACGACGCCTGCGGCCCGACGATGTGACAGCCCAGTATCTCTCCGTCGGGTGCAGCCAGCACTTTTACGAGTCCGTCGATCTCGAGGATCGCCCCCAGTGGCGAGACGTCGAACGGGACCGTCGCCGACTCGTACTCGCGGTCCTCGTCCTCGAGTTCGCCCTCTGTCTTCCCGACGCTCGCGACCTGGGGCGAGGTAAAGATAGCGTGGGGCATGGCGTGGTAGTCGACTTCCCGACCTCCGTCTCGCGGCTCCGCCGCTCGACCGTCCGAGGCGCGTTGCGCCTCGCTATCGTCCCGGAGGGCGTTCGCCGCCACCACCCGCGACTCGTAATCCGCGGCGTGTTTGAACGGCTGATCGCCGACGACGTCGCCCAGCACCCAGACGCCGTCGACGGTCGTCTCGAGCCGTGCGTCGGTCTCGACGTATCCCGAATCGTCGGTCTCGATGCTCGTCGCCTCGAGGTTCAGAGTGTCGGTGTTCGGTACTCGCCCGGTCGCGAGCAGGAGGTCGTCGGCGGTGATTTCGACGGCGTCGTTGTCGTCGCTCGGTTCGGCGGTGACAGTTACATCACCGTCGTCGTCGTTCGCGACTGACGCCGCCTCGTGGCCCGTGTACACCTCGCAGTACTCCGCGAGCGCGTCCGTGACGAGTTCGCTCACCTCGTCGTCCTCCCGCGGGATCAGATGGTCGCTGCGGCCGATAATGGTGACGTCGGTACCCAGCGCGCCGAAGAAGTAGCCCAGTTCGGTCCCGATGTAACCGCCGCCGACGATCACGAGTTCGTCGGGACGGTCGTCGAGATAGAGCGCGTTATCGCTGGTGAGATAGTCGACGTCCGCGAGGCCGTCGATCGGCGGTTCCATCGGCCGACTCCCGACGGCAATGACGATCTGTTCGCCGCGTATTTCGTGGGATTCCTCTCCGTCGACCTCGAGCGTTCGATCGTCGACGAACCGTCCCTCACCTCGGTAGAGCGCGACGTTTTCGGACTCCTCGAGGCTCTCCGCCTGCCGGTCGGCCTTTCCGAACACCGCGTCGTGAATCGCGTCGGTGATCTCGTCGTAAGCGACGCCCTCGAGCGTTGCGTCGATTCCTGCTCGCTCTGCACGCTGGATCTCCTCCACCACGTCCGCACGGTGGATGAGCGCCTTCGAGGGGACACAGCCACGGGTGATACAGGCACCACCGAGCGGCCCGCGTTCGACGACGGCCGCCTCGAGGCCGCGGTCGGCCGCGGCGGTCGCGACCTGGCTGCCGGATCCCCCGCCGACGACGACGATATCGTACTCGGTCATGCGGGGATCGACTACGAACGAGGCCGTAAAACGAGCGCGTGCTGTGGCCGGCCTGCTTCTCGAGCGTCGGTTACAGGCTCGAGACGTCGCTACAGCCAGTCGTCGCCCGTCCCGTCCGACATCGCCTGCTCGTGCGAGGCGACGGCTTCCGCCAGGTTCGCGACCGCGTCCTCGGGCGTCTGGCCCTGGCTCGAGACGCCGCTGTCCTCGTCGTCGGCGATGTAGAGGCCGTGTTCGTTGACTCGCATCGTTACCTCCGCGTCCGCGAGCGCGTCGTGCTCGCTGGGGTCCACGTCGACGTCCGCGAGGTCGACGGGTTCCTCGTCTCCTTCGCTCATACGGGTCCGTTGTCGCCGTCGGCTGAAATACGCACCGACGCGGCCCTCCACGGCGACGATCTCACAAATATTTGCGAGTGCTAGTGATATATTGCAGTCGGGCACGTACGATCGATAGTGACCGAGTTCGATCCCGTTCCCGACCGAGACGCTATCGAGGACGTACGCTCCCGGTGGCACGAGTCGGCCGATACGTTCGATCGCGTCTACGAGACCGCCCTCGGTGTCACGGAGCCGACGTCGTACACAGAAATCGCGGAAATAGCAGCATGTTCGCCGAACGCGGCGAAGAAACACCTCAACCGACTCGCCGAGATGGGGATCGTCCGCGCCCATCGCGACGCCAAGCCCGCACGGTACGAACGCAACGACGGCTATCTCGAGTGGCAGGAAGCCAGCCGAATCGCAGCGGAGAAGACGGTCGACGAGATCGTCACCCGCGTTGAGACCCTCGAGCACCGTCGCGACGAACTGCGAGAGCGGTTCGGTGAGACCGACCCGTCCGCAGTATCTGTCTTCACCGATGGCGAGGATCACGAGGCGATCCACGAACGCATGGAGTCCATCGGCGAATGGCAGGCAATCGAGCGTGACGTTCGGCTGTACGAACTCGCCCGACGGATGGCTCAGAACGACGGGCGTCTCACTCCTGCATGACCGACGACGCGCCGTCGATGGGGCCGCCCGATCGACAGACGCTTCGGTTGCTCGAGCGACGCCTCGCGGACGAACCGATCGTGAAGGAGACAGCGTTCGAGCCGAACGGCAACGAGCCACGGACACTTTCGGCATCCCTCGATCGGGATCGGTATCCGCCGCCGATCGAACGTGCTCGAGTCGACGTCCGGTGGTACACGACGGACGACTTTTCGATTCACTACGTCGAGACTGCGGCCGACGAGCATCCTACGGCGAGCGGCAAACGATGGGAGTGTCGGTGGGACCGACATCCGAATCCGCACAACAGCCGCTGTCACTTCCATCGACCGCCCGACGGGACGGATTCGACGGATCTGGAACTGCCGTCGTTACACCCGATAGACGTCCTCTCGACCGTGATCGCCGCGCTCGAGGACCGCATCGATCGTCTCTGGGAGTCGATATAGTTCCGATTTCGAGTCGCAGTCCTGTCGCCCGTAGAAAAAGCCTTTAACGCCGTCGACCCGTATTCGAGGCAAATGGTACTCGACGATCTCGGAAGCTCCCTGCGGGGCACCCTCGACAAACTCCGCGGGAAGTCACGAATCAGCGAGGAAGACGTCGAGGAGATCGTCAAGGAGATTCAGCGGTCGCTGATCTCCGCCGACGTCGAAATCTCGCTGGTCCAGGAGCTTTCGGACAACATCAAGCAACGCGCACTCGAGGAAGAACCTCCCGCCGGCACGCCCGCGCGGGACTTCGTCCTCAGCATCGTCTACGAAGAACTGGTCGATCTCATCGGCGAGTCGACGGATCTCCCGCTCGAGGAACAGACCATCCTGCTTGCCGGCCTGCAGGGGTCCGGTAAGACCACCTCCGCCGCGAAGATGGCCTGGTGGTTCTCGACGAAGGGGCTGCGCCCGGCGGTCATCCAGACCGACACTTTCCGACCCGGTGCCTACGACCAGGCCCAGGAAATGGCCGAACGCGCCGAGGTCGACTTCTACGGCAACCCCGACAACGACGACCCCGTCGAGATCGCACGGAAGGGTCTCGAGGAGACCAGCGAGGCCGACGTCCACATCGTGGACACGGCGGGTCGTCACGCGCTCGAGGACGACCTGATCGACGAGATCGAGCAGATCGAGGGCGTCGTCGACCCCGACACCTCCTTGCTCGTGCTGGACGCGGCGATCGGTCAGGGCGCGAAAGAACAGGCGAGCCAGTTCGACGAGTCGATCGGCATCGACGGCGTCGTCATCACGAAGCTAGACGGTACGGCGAAGGGTGGTGGCGCGCTGACGGCCGTCGACCAGACGGACTCGTCGATCGCCTTCCTCGGGACCGGCGAGGAGGTCCAGGACGTCGAGCGCTTCGAGCCTAACGGCTTCATCTCCCGGCTGCTCGGAATGGGCGATCTCGGCCAGCTCGCCGAACGCGTCGAGCGCGCGATGCAACAGACCGAGATCGAGGAGGAAGATTGGGATCCCGAGGACATGTTGCAGGGGCAGTTCACCCTGAACGACATGCAGAAGCAGATGGAGGCGATGAACAATATGGGGCCGCTCGATCAGGTGATGGACATGATCCCCGGTTTCGGTGGCGGGATCAAGGATCAGCTCCCCGACGACGCGATGGACGTCACCCAGGATCGCATGCGTAGCTTCAGCGTCATCATGGATTCGATGACCGACGCCGAGAAGGAGTACCCGAAGGCCATCGGCGCGAGCCAGATCGAACGCATCGCCCGTGGGTCGGGAACCAGCGAGGAACAGGTCCGGGAACTGCTCCAGCAGTACAAGATGATGGAAAAGACCCTCAAGCAGTTCCAGGGCATGGGCTCGGACAAGGAGATGCAGCGCATGATGCAGCAGATGCAACAGCAAGGCGGTGGCGGCGGCGGCGGAATGGGCGGTATGGGTCCGTTCTAGACGCCGCGTCGCCGCTCTTCCGTTCTCGTCAGTCCATCCTCGTTCTCAGTCGACCGTCGCTGACTCTTCCTCGACCGACGGCTCGGGTGGCAGTTCGTCGATCAGGACGACTGCGTCACCCTCGAGGACGACGGTCTCGTCGTCGTCCGTGACAGTGGTCTCGATCCGGTACCGATCGCCGCCGAGGTTCTCGACGATTTCGCAGGTCGCGGTGACGTGCTCGCCGATCGACAGCGGCGCACGGAAGCTACTCTCCTGGGAGAGGTAGATCGTCAGCCCCGGGAGCCGTGCGAGCGCCGCGCTGATCAGGCCGTTTGCGAGCACGCCGTGGACGATCCGCTCGCCGAACCTGGTCTCGGCGGCGTAGCTCGCGTCGAGATGGAGTCGGTTCGTGTCGCCGCTGATCTCCGCAAAGGCCTCGACGTCCTCGCTCGAGAGAGTCTTCGAGAAGCGAGCGACGTCACCGACCGAGACGGTCGTCTCGTCCTCGCCGCGGTACTCGAACTCCCACTCGTCGCGTTCGTACTGGGTGTCGGTCCGGACCTGCCGGCGCTGGGATTCCGCCTTCGGTTCGACCTTCTTGGCCCGGTGAGCCAAATGTGGTACGTAGTAGGACAGTTCCGTCGTCGTAAGGATACCCACGAGTTCGCCGTCATCGACGACCGGTAGATGCTCGAGGTCGTCGGTACGAAGCGTATCGACTGCCTCGACGATGGTGGTCTCGGGCGCGATCGTCTCGAGCGGTTCGGACATCACGTCGGCCAGTTCGTGAGTACCGAGGTCGGTCCGTTCACAGAGTTGCGTCGCGAAGTCGCCCTCCGTGACGATCCCGACTGGGTCGTCGTCTCGAGCGACGACCACCGAACTGACGTGCTCGTCGCGCAGTAGCGTGGCAGCCTGCGAGACGTTCGCGTCCGGCGGGGCGGTGACGACGTCGGTGACCATGATCTCGGCGACTGGAATCGTGTCGTGCATGTCGACGCCGTACACCGCGCCACCGTATCACTTCCCGCCCTTGTTCTGTCGGTAACGTCGGCTGTGCGGTGTCGTCACCGATTCAGTCGTTGGTTTCGGCCTCGGCTCTCGAGGACCCGATCGAACACGGGCATATTTGTCACTCCGCCCACAAGTGCCGGCATGGACCGCCGCCAGTTCCTCGCGACTGGTGCGACGCTGGCCTCGGCAGCCGCCGGTGGCTGCGTGGGCTGTGCGACCGCGCCGACGCTCTCGCTCTCCATGGAAACGACGTCGAACACCGATATCGCCGATCGACTGACCAGATCCCTCGAGTCGGACGACGACGACGACCGGATCGCGCTCGAGGCCGCCGAGGGCGAGACCGTGACTGCACAGGGACTCTCGGAGCCGTTTCCGTCGGAGACACCGTACGTCCACGACGGAGCCGTCTACGTCGCCGAGACGACGGTCGTCGACCGTGCGTCGGGAACACTGTTCGGCTACGCGATCAATCCGGTCGACGAGGACGAGACCGTCGACCCCGAGAACGCGATCCACTACGACGACCTCCCCGAGGTCGACAGGGAGGCGTTCGGTGACCGCTGGGACTCGTCAGATCCGTTTCTCGGCTACGGCACGTCCGTCTACTATCTCGAGGACGACGTCGACGACTCGGTGCTGGTCCCCGATCAGGAGTACGAGGTCATCGTGTGGCCGGAGACGCGCGGTCGGCTCGAGATAGACGACGGGAACGATCGGCCACTGAAAACCTACGAGTACACTGCCGACGTCGTGGCGGACTCGCTCGAGGCGTACGGACGGACGGTTCGGGGCCTCGTCGAGTTCGAACTCGGCCCGTTCGACGACGACGCGGCGGCAGTCGTCGCAGAGGCGATCGAGGAGGGGACGTACGACGTCCCCGACGGCGAGGAGCTATCGGCAGCGGAATCGCGCGTCGTGGTCGAATTCGAGGGCGAAGAACAGGTTCGACGGCCGAACGAGTCTCCCCGCGAACCGTCGTCGCCGAACGGCAGGTACGTGGTCCGGTACGAGGAGGAGGCCTACTGGACGGAAATCTACGTTCAGAAGATCTGATTCCGCTACTCGTCGATCGGCCGGCCGTCTTCGGTCGGCGGCGCGATGTGGTCGACGTACTCCTCGACGGTCGGCTCCTCGACGCGGACGCGGACACCGATCTCGCCGAGTTCGTCGGGTTCCCCGACCGAGAAGTTCACGCGACCCTGGAAGGCCGCCTGTTTCTTCAGCGCGAACGTGAAGGTATCGCCCTCGCGATTCGCGAAGAACTCGCCGCGAGCAGTGTCGAGAATCTCCTGGCGGTGCAGCAGGTCCGAGAAGTGATCCAGTGAGTGGGTTTCGCCCCTGACCTCGCCGAACTCCTCCTCGAGTTCTGCGTTGGGGAAGACGTTGACGACGGCGTCGGTCACTCGGCTCGTGACCTCGGTGTCGTAGATCGGTGCCGTGATCTCTACGTCGACGCGGTAGACGTCTGTCATGGGTTTACCTCCGTATTCTCGAGTTCCGAATCGACTCCCTCGCGGATGATCGACCGGATTCGATCGCGAAACGCCTCGAGCGAGTCGGTGTTCTCGACGACGACGTCCGCTCGCTCCATCGCGTCGTCCATCCCGAACCCGCGTTCACGCTCGTCGCGGGCCTGCAGGGACTCGCCGCCGTCGTCCTCGGCGGCGTCCCGGCCACGAGTCTCGAGGCGTTCGGCTCGGAGTTCGAACGGTGCCTCGATGCTGACGAGGGTGAAGTCGTCGCCGAACCGCTCCTCGAAGACGTCGACCTCCGTATCGGAGCGGATGCCGTCGACCAGCACCGCGTCGCCGTCCTCGAGGCGGTCCTCGATCATCGGGAGCGACCGCTCGGCGATCGCCGCCGGCCCGTTCTCGTCGCGCAGCGCCTGGGCGACCTTCCCGTGGTCTTTCGTGGGATCGAGTCCGCGGTCGGCCGTCTCCTGGCGGACGACGTCGCCCATCGTCACCACCGGGATTCCGTCTTCGCGTGCGACGGTGGCCGCCTCGCCTTTGCCGCTGCCGGGCAGCCCCACCGTTCCGATGACGTGCATCGAGACGAGATAGCAGCGACACCTGCATAAGGACTGTGTCTCGACTCGAGTAGCGGTCGAACGAACTGGAAAATCGGGGGCTCGTGGACGGATCGCCGGTGACACGTCGAACTGCCGAAACCGATGGGTTCGTCGGCGAACACGACGACGACTCTTTCCGAATCGAACCGTTACGTTCGGGCATGACGCAGACGCCGACCGTGGTCGCCGTTTCCGGTAGCCTCCGTACCGAGAGCTACACTCGAACCGCCCTCCAGTACGTCCTCGAGGAAGCGACCGATGCAGGTGCAGAGACGACGTTACTCGACCTGCAGGAGTACGATCTCCCCGTCTACGATCCCGACGTCGACGGCCAGGGGGACGGCCGAGAGGTCAAACGAATCGTCCGCGAGGCAGACGCCGTCGCGCTCGGCACCCCCGTCTATCACGGCTCCTACTCGGGCGCACTGAAGAACTTCCACGACTATTGTGGCTGGGACGAGTACGAGGACACCACCGTCGGCCTGCTCGCAACCGCCGGCGGCGGGAGCTACGGGTCGACGCTCGATCACCTCCGCATTACCGTACGGGGCGTCCACGGCTGGGTTCTTCCCCATCAGGTTGGGATCCGCAACGCCTCGAGTCGGTTCGTCGACGATCCGGACGCGATCGACGGCCGAGCGTTCGAGGAGGCAAAACTGCAGGAACGCGTCGAGAAACTCGGCCGGATGCTCACGGAGTACGCGTTCATCGATCCCGACGTCAGTTCGGCTCGAGCGGAAGCCGACGACTGATACGGGGGACGACGGCTACTTGTCAACAGGTCTGGTTTTTCGGGTATGAAAATCCGTCCGCTCGAGCCCGGCGACGTGGAGACGCTGGTCGACGACCTCTGGTTTCCGCTCGCTCGCGAGATGGGCGACCTCGACGAGTTCAATCGGGTTGCAGACGACGTTCGCGAGGACGCCATCGGCTACCACGAGCGGGCGCTCACCGACGAGGAACGCATCCTTCTCGTAGCCGTCGAGGATGGGGAGTTCGTCGGGTTCGTCTACGCGAAACGGGAGCGAGCGATGCCGACGTTCCAGCGCACGTACGACCTCCACGTCATCGAAGTCTACGTGCGCGAGGCGTCGCGCCAGCAGGGGATCGCTTCCGAACTGCTAGCTGCGGTCGAATCCTGGGAGAACGCACGGGAGTGTGAGTGGGCATCGCTCGTGGTCCACGTCGACAACCACGCAGCACAGTCGCTGTACGAGGATCACGGGTTCGACGTGAAGCGAAAATTCTTCGCGAAACGGCTTGAATAGTCGTTCTGGTTAGTCACTCGCCTCGAGACCGACCAACCGCTCTTTCTCCCGGCGACTCAACTGCTTGATTTCGTACTCGCGGGACATCGCCGCCGACTGGGTCTCGTAACGTTCGTGGTAGACGAGTTCGACCGGTGTTCGGCCGCGAGTGTACTTCGCGCCGTCGCCGGCGTCGTGTTCCGCGACGCGTCGCTCGAGGTCGGTCGTATAGCCGGTGTAGAGGGAGCCGTCGGCACACTCGAGGACGTAGACGACGTGATCGTCGGCCATCGCCGGTCGGTACAGGGGCCGCGAGCAAAAGAGTCTCGTTAGGACGAGAGGCCCGTGGTCGTCCGGGTCGGTGCAGTCGGCGGGTCAGGTGCCGCGAGCGCGTTCTTTCGCGGCTTCGGCAATCCCCGCGTTGGCCGAGCAGCTGATACACGCGTGGATTTCGCCGTGGTCGTCGGCGAAGACGCGCGCAAAGCGCTCGGAAACGTGCGCGTCGCAGTGGTCACACTTTGGCATTGGGCACACCGGCCGAGGCCGGTACTGGAGTTATTCAGTGTGTGCTTAAGAATGCTTTCCCAAACAAAGAAAGAGTTTTGGAGAGTGGATGAAATCTTTGTAGTACGGTAATTAAATGTGGCCGGTTCGCCCGAGCGCGAGAACAGTAGAGGACAGCCGTGAAACCGCGCCAGCGGCCACTGCTGGCGCGCGCGAGCCGAAATAGCGGGAAAACGCCCGGGAGATATCCCCTCCCTGACTCATCCGACATATACTTTCCGGTAGATTCGAGAGTCGAAACCGACGGATCAACCGCTCCAACCCCCATATCTCGACTCATAACCAGAACATTTATATAATGGTGGGCGGAATCGATATATCGTATGGCAGATCTTATCGTCAAAGCCGCCGTTAAGGAAGCGCTCGATGACAAGAACGTCGCTTCGGACTTCTACGAAGCACTCGACGAAGAGGTTGACGAGCTGCTCGAGGACGCCGCCCGACGAGCCGAGGCCAACGACCGGAAGACGGTCCAGCCTCGCGACCTGTAAAACACGAACAGTCGTTTTCCGATTTTTTGTGACGCAACCGACGAGCGACAGCTGTCTCCGTCCTCGAGTCGTCCGTAGATACCCCTTCCCAGCGGCTGGGAACGGTCAATCGGAGTTTCCGTCAAGACCACCAACTGTCGAGCGTGATGAGCGTCCAGCGACCCCCGTCGGAGGCCGCGTGGGACTCGAGCCAGTGTGAGCCGACCGAGTACTGTCCACCTCGCTGTCCGCGGTTCGTCGACGAGGACGGACGCTCGATGCTGATCCGGCAACCGGAACCAGCCGACCACGACCGGCTCCGGCAGTTGTACGACGAGTTCGACGACGCCCACCGCGCCCAGGGCCTCCCACCGACGACCGACGAGCGACTCGAGGAGTGGCTATCGAGAACACTCGAGGAGGGAAGGAACTTCGTCGCCGACTACGACGGCCGGATCGTCGGCCACAGTTTCTACACGCCGGCGGACCATCCGGAGCCGGAACTCGCGGTGTTCGTCCACCACGACCATCACGGTCGCGGGATCGGAACCGAACTCTGCAAGCACGTCGTCGCGACCGGCGCGGCGACGGATCGAGACGCGATCGTCCTCGAGGTCGAACGTCGCAACCGCGTCGCCGTCCACATCTACCAGGAACTCGGGTTCGAAACAGTCAGAGACGGCCGCGAACTGCTCATGCGACGCTCGTTCGAGGAGGACGAAGAGAATCCGTTTCGGCGGTCGAACACGGCCGAAGCGTAGCGCAGTTCGACTCGAGCGGGCGGTTCGTCACTCCGAACGCGACTCGAGGTACTCCTTTGTCCGACCGAGCACGACGTAGTCGGTGTCACGCAGTTCGTCGACCGACCCGGAACCGGTGACGAACATCGCGGTTCGAAGCTCGAGTTCGAGCGTCTCGATCAGGTCGACGACCGCGCCAGTTCCCTGTCCTGCGGGGCCGAGGAACGGCTTCGCGAGGCCGCCTGCCTGTGCGCCGAGAGCGATCGCCTTCGCGATGTCGAGTCCGGAGCGGACGCCGCCGCTTGCGATAACGGTGTCGTGGACCTGTGCAGCCTCGTAGGTGCTGACTGCCGTCGGAACGCCCCAGGCACGGAACAGCTGTCCGATCGCTTCCTGGCGGTCGGCTCCGACCGCGGCGGCACGGTAGGACTCGATTCCAGACCAGGTCGTTCCACCCTGACCAGCGACGTCGATAGCGTCGACGCCAGCCTCTGCGAGTCGCTCGGCCGTCTCCCGTGCGATGCCGTTGCCCGTCTCCTTGACGACCACCGGAACCGAGAGCCCGTCCGCAACGCGTTCGATCTCCTCGAGACAGCCACGAGCGTCGACGTCACCCTCGGGCTGAACCGCCTCCTGTAAGAAGTTGAGGTGGACCGCGATCGCGTCGGCCTCGATCATGTCGACGGCCTCTTCGACGTCCTCGACGTCGTATTCGAGCAACTGGGCCGCGCCGACGTTCCCGTAGAGGAACGCGTCGGGTGCGACGTCGCGAACGACGGTGTAGGACTCGAGCAGGTCTTCGTCGTCTAACTCGAGGCCGGCACGCTGGCTGCCGACGCCCATGGCGATGTTCGTCTCCTGGGCTGCCTCGGCCAGCGCCCGGTTGATCTTGGTCGTGTTCGGGTGGCCGCCCGTCATGCTCTCGATGACGATGGGGGCCGCGAGTTCGTGCCCGAACAGCGTCGTCGTCGTGTCGATTTCGTCGCGATGGACCTCCGGGAGCGCCTCGTGGACGAGGTCGATGTCGGCGAATCCGGCGCCTGCGGTCTCGACGTCTTCTTCCTCGATGATGCGGATGTGGTCGTCTTTCCTGTCGGATGTCTCGGGCATCGAATCGTCTCCAGTGGAGAATAGTCCGAGGGTATTGAAAAGGTGTCCATCGACGCTAATCGCATCACAGTGTTCATTTTCTGTCAACTTTCGGCAGATAGCGATCACTGACGATACCGCAATCAAGAACACCACGAAAGCCCCTGGCACTGTCCGGTCGATGCACTCGCTGCGCGCTTCGCTCACTGCGTTCGCTGTAGTGCTTGTTCCGGAAGACTCGCTTTGCTCGTCTTCCGACGTTCGCCTCACTCCGTTCGGCTTACCGTCGTGCGTCTTCCCGGACAGTGCCAGCCCCTTTCATTCCCGCCCAGCGGTGGCTTGACCGGCCAGCCGACACGGGTGGGAATGAAAGAGGCTGCGGTTCTCGTCGAACGAGGCGACGCAAGGACCTCAAGGGCTTTCGTGGTGTTGTCGACGATTCTGGTTTCGAGAGACGAATCGTATCGATCGACACGCGACGCACAGTCCGAGAAGTAGAGTCGAGTTTTTTGACCGGCGATAATGTACGACGGCTATGCTCCGATCGCTGTTGATCGCGTTCGGTCTGTTCGAGATCGCGAAGCCACGGCCCGTCGTCGAGGCTTGCGAACGGATCGGCCTCGAGAATCCCGAGAACGTCGACCGGCGTTCGTGGGCGCTGTGGGGTGCGCGACTCGAGGGACTGGTCTTCGTCTGGCTACTGGCTCGCCGGGAGTCGGGCGCTCGTCCCGTCAGTGCCCTGCTCGCGCTCTCCGGTGCTGTTCTGGTCGCCGTTCCACAGCCGATTATCGAACTCAGTCAACGACTGGTCTACGAGAACACCGCCGACCTCGAGTTGAAATCGTGGGTGAAGCCTGCAGCCAGACTGCTGGGTGTACTGTATCTGCTCGTCGGCGTACTCTCGAGTCGAGGCAGAGACGAGAGCGAGAGCGAAGCCGTGGAGACGGCCGAGACAGCGTGAGGCGCCCAGGGAGATTTTTCTTCGCGGCCGTCGAACGCGACCTATGCTCCGGCCACTGGCGATCGGATTCGGCCTGCTCGAGACCCTCGCACCCGAGCGGATCGTCGACCCCGCGGAACGCCTCGCGTTCGAGAACCCCGACGACGGACGGCTACGCTCCTGGACGCTCCCGATGGCTCGACTCGAGGGGCTGCTCTTCCTGTGGCTGCTCCTGCGAAAGGACAGCGGGCCCTCGGTTCTTCGGCTTCCGCTCGGCGCGCTCGGGTTCGTGATGGCTCTCCTCCCGCGAACCGCCCTCGAGTTCGGGCTCGAAGTGGCCTACGAGAACGCTGAGGAACTCGAGACGAAATCGTGGGTGCTGCCGGTGACGCGGCTGATCGGTGCGCTGTACCTGGTTCTGGGGCTGTTGGCCATGCGTGCCGACGGGTCCGAAGAGAGATAGGGGATGACTGCGCTGAAACTATCAGAGATTGATACAATTGGTCTGCTGAATATAGAGCACTAGTGCAGCACGGTGACTTCGTTTGTTTCACGCCGAAAGCAGTGAACTATCTCCTCACTACACCTCGAACAGATCGCTACTTCGAGTAGCGCAAGAGTTTAGTATGTCAGTGATGTAGTGGGTATAAGGTGATCAAAAATGGGAACCCACTCATTCAAAGCGAACAACGGGGAAGAACTCACGCTCACAGTGGACGATAGAGGACGGGTAACACTCCCTAAAGAGGTTCGAGACCGATTAGGAATCGAATCGAACGATGAGATTCCTGCAACCCTCGTCGGATCAGTTCTTGAAGTCAACCCCAAACCGAGCTCGAAATTAGAGACAGCAACAGCCAATCGGGAGGAATGGGAGAACACGACACCAACTGATGCCGGAGAATCGCTCTTCGGACCAATGGACCGGTGAGCGACTATCCAATGACTGATTCTCTCCCGACTGAAGTGACAGTTCTCACTGACGTGAACGTGCTAGCAATCGCGCTCACCGATGACCATCCT